>NZ_AKZQ01000026.1:0-479187 GCF_000278705.1 Flavobacterium sp. F52
GGTTGAAACCGTGGGCTATATTCTATATTGTGATATCTTTTATGTCTTGAAATCGATTTAATTTTCAAACCCATGCAGTTTTACAAATTCATCAAATTCCTGCTGTCCATCCTTATTGAGGTGATGCTGCTTTTGTTTTTTAATGTAATTAAAAACAAGATCAAGCTGAGACTCGCTTACAGCAAAAGCCGCATAGCCCTTTTGCCATGCGAATTTTTCAAGAATTAAATTTTCTCCATTTATACAATGAGATGAAACTCCTTTCGCTTGACGAATTACATCCGAAATAGATTTTTGGGGATTCAATAAAAATAAAATATGTACATGATCAGGCATTCCGTTTATGATTCTAACAGGACAACCCAATTCAATTAACTCATTGTGAATATAATCGTATACCTTTTTTTCAATTGAAAAGTCAATTAATTCCTTACGGTTTTTGGTAGACCAAATGGCATGAATCCATAATTTAGCAAAAGAATGTGACATTGTAAAGTAGCATTAAAAAACCGCTAATTTACAATTTTATACAATTTATCTGACAAACGGATACGAAATGGAACCTCAAAAGTAACCTTATCACCAATTTTAGCAGATTGAGTTTCTGCACCGTTTACGATGATTTTATCTAAAACCAATTCCTGATCGCCTGTAGTTGGACCTGAAATAAGGATTTTGTCACCACTATTTAATTCGTGATTTTCTACTGTAAATTGTCCAACTTGAGCTTTTACATAATAATGTTCTGCTTTTCCAAGAAGTACTTTCTTTACTTTTATTTTCTGACGAATATCAGCCTGCTTTTGAGCTGTTGCCAAAGCCGTTTCTGGCAAGTCGCCCGAATGTTTGAATTTCAGATTTTCAGATTTTCCTTTTCTGAACACTTTATTTCCAACTTGTTTTCCAGTTCTCAAACGAACTTGGTCAACCAAAGGCATGTGAATAATCTCTAAACATTCTGTAGAGCAACAGTTTTCCATTGCGGCTTTACATTCGTCACATTGAATAAACAATAAATGACATCCGTCGTTTTCACAGTTGGTGTGATTATCGCAAGGTTTTCCGCATTGGTGGCATTGAGAAATAATATCATCTGTAATTCTTTCGCCCAGACGATTATCAAATACGAAGTTTTTACCTATGAATTTGCTTTCTAAACCTTCTTCTTTCAATTGTTTAGCGTAATTAATAATACCGCCTTCTAACTGATAAACGTTTTTGAAGCCTTGGTGTTTGAAATAAGCACTCGCTTTTTCACAACGAATACCACCTGTGCAGTACATCACAAGATTTTTATCTTCTTTGTAATCTTTAAGCTGTTCGTTGATAATAGGTAAACTCTCTCTGAAAGTTTCCACATCTGGGGTAATAGCACCTTTAAAATGTCCCACTTCACTTTCGTAGTGATTTCTAAAATCAACCACAATTGTGTTTGGATCGTCAAGGATTTCATTGAATTCTTTGGCTTTTAAGTGAACGCCAATATTAGTAACATCAAAAGTATCATCGTTTAAACCGTCAGCAACGATTTTATGGCGCACTTTTATGGTCAATTTTAAAAAGGAGTGATCGTCTTGTTCTACGGCAACATTCAATCGTATGCCTTTCATGAAATCGTAAGCTTCTAGCGTTTCTCTAAAAGCTTCAAAATTTTCTGCAGGAACACTCATCTGAGCATTAATTCCTTCATGGGCAACGTAAATTCTCCCCAGAGCATCTAGTGCGTTCCAGGCAATGAATAAATCGTTACGAAATTTTTGTGGATCTTGAATTTTGGCATACGCATAAAAAGACAACGTAAGACGTTGTTTACCGGCATCATCGATCATGATGGCTCTTTCTTCTGCGCTCAAAGTGTTATACAGTTGCATGCTATAAACAGTTTTAAGTTAAGAATATATATTTTTAGATTTTCCTTAAAATCTGCGGCAAATTTAGAGTTTATTTTGAGATTAAAAATGTTCTTGCACCAATTATCTGATTTTTTTAACATCTTTTGGCTCCTTATAAATTGATTTTACAACCTATATCAAGCCGATTGGTGATTCTCTGCAGAACGTTGTACGAAATATCATTTACTTAAACAAAAACGCCGAAATCAATCTTTATAGCTGTATAAGGTCACTCTTTTTCTTCTAACAATGCTTTTTTGACCTCATTCAATTCTGCTATTTTTTCGGGACTTACTTTAGGATATTCTAAATCCATTTCGTCTAAAGCATGAATAATTGCTGAAGCAATTGCAATTCGGGCATACGATTTATTGTCCGCGGGAATAACATACCAAGGTGATTTCTTGGTTGATGTATTTCTGATTAATTCTTCATAGGCATGCATATATTCGTCCGAATAACCGCGCTCTTTGGCATCGGCTGCACTAAATTTCCAGTTTTTATCAGGATTGTCAACCCTTTCTATAAATCTCCTTTTTTGTTCTTCTTTAGAAACATTTAGAAAAAATTTAATGACAATGGTTCCGTTTCTAGTAAGATATTTTTCGAAATTTCGAATATCCTCAAAACGGTTTTCCCAAATATCTTTGGTAATCAGTTTTTCAGGAATTTTTTGCCCTCTTAATATCTGTTCATGGACACGAACTACAAGAACTTCTTCGTAATAAGAGCGGTTAAAGATTCCTATTCGGCCTCTTTCTGGCAAATGTTTTTGACAGCGCCATAAATAATCATGATCTAATTCTTCTGAACTAGGTCCTTTAAAAGAGGAGACCTGACAGCCCTGCGGATTTATACCCGACATCACATGTTTGATTGCACCATCTTTTCCAGCGGCGTCCATAGCTTGAAAAATAATAAGAACCGACCATTTATCCTGCGCATACAAAATATCTTGCATGGCGGCGAGAGCTTTAACTCCCATTTTTAGTGTTTTTTGAATCAATGCTTTGTCTTCATCACCAGAATAAGATGTAGGTTTATCTTTTAATGTAAAATCTTTATCATCGCCAACACAATATTGGTCAGAAAATTTTTTAGCTCGATGCAATAATTCCTTTTTTGTTATTTTTTTTAAATCATTGTCATCTTCATCTATTTTTTTATGTTTTTTCTTGTTATTTTTTGACATAATCACAAAAGTTTGAATTATTTAATACATAGACGGAATAAATTATTCCTACAAAAAATGTAGATTATCGATATAATATCGCAGTTTGCCCGATTTTTCATTATCATCTGAAAGTCAGATAATTATTTTTTTTTAACTAAAATTAACAAAATTCAAACAATATTTATCCATTTAACCAAAAAACACTAACTTAGCTAATGCACTTTACTGGTTTTTAATTAGTTGTATCTAAATTAATTTTATAAAAGAATTTAACAATGAACAAAATCTACTCCTCAGCAATTTTACTTAGTCTTTTTATTTTTTCTTGCAAAAAAGAGACTCCACCAAGTCCAAAACCACTAGAAATTTCAGTCACTTCTGTTTTACAGCAAGATGTAAAATTAGAATCTGAATATACGGGGCAGACTTTTGGTCAATCAGATATACAAATTAACCCGCGAGTTGATGGTATTATCGAAAGTATGAACTTCAAAGAAGGAAGTTTTGTTAAAAAAGGACAAGTGCTTTACACAATTGACCCTTTACCTTACAAAGCTAAGCTTAACGAAGCTCAGGGAGTTGCAGCAGAATCACAGGCGCGTTTATCTAAAACAAAATCAGATTTGGACATGATAACGCCTTTAGCAAAGATGAATGCTGTCAGCCAACGCGAACTGGTCTCGGCAAAAGCGGCGTATAATGCTTCTTTAGCCCAAATAAAAGCATCTGATGCTTCAGTAGATAATGCTAAAATCGAATTGGGCTATTGTCAAATTTTAGCTCCAATTTCAGGATTAATTGGCATTTCCAAAGTTCGCGTAGGCGATTATGTAAGACCTGGCGCCATGTCTATTCTAAATACCATTTCAGACTTAGGAGATGTAAGGGTACGATTTACTATTAGCGAACAAGAATTTCTGCGTCTTTTTAGAGAGTTCAACAAACCTAATTCGGCCTTAAAAGGCTCGGGAGCAACTGTAACTATAAAATTATCTGACGGTTCTACTTATCCAGAAACAGGAAAAGTAAGTTTTGCCGACAGACAGATCGATCCTTCTACTGGAGCAATCACATTTGAAGCAACGTTTCCTAATCCAGATAAATTACTTCGTCCTGGACAATATGTAAAAGTCGCGCTTCTTACAGACATTCGTAAGGAAGCAATCGTAATTCCGCAGCGTGCTGTTATCGAAGTCCAAGGAATCTACCAAGTTTATGTAGTGGGTAATGATAATAAAGTTCAGATGCAGATTGTTAAACCTGGTCCAGCTGTTAAAAACGGATATATCATTGAAGAAGGGTTAAAACCAGGCGATAAGATAGCCATGGGAGGCACTTCTTTATTAAAGAATGGAAGTGTTATTACTCCAAAAATCGTTCAATGGCAATTAGGCGATCCAGAAACCGTAGCTGCAAAGTAATCTAAATCACATACTATTATGGGAGAATTTTTCGTTCGAAGACCGATTGTTGCCATTGTAATTAGTATTATTATTGTGATACTTGGATTACTGGCATTACAAAAAACACCTATTTCGCAATATCCGGATATTAACCCGCCTGTTGTAAAAATTACCACTTCTTTTACTGGAGCAAATGCGCTGAATGTTGAACAGGCAGTGGCAACTCCTATTGAGCAAAAAGTAAATGGTGTTGAAAATATGCTATACATGAAATCGATCAACACTTCTGATGGTGCTTGTACTATTGAAGTTACTTTCGATGTGGGAACTAATCTGGATAATGCCAATATGCTTACGCAAAACAGACAAAACCAGTCCGCTCCATTTATGCCTTCAAGTGTAAAACAACAGGGTGTAGTGGTAAAAAAATCTCTATCGTTCCCGATGATGTTATTTACCATTACGTCTAACAATCCAAAATATGACGCCAAGTTTTTAAATAACTACGCCAGTATAAATGTCGTTGATCAATTGGCTCGTATAAAAGGAGTTGGAGAAGTTGCTCTTTTTGGAGGAAGCGATTACTCCATGCGTATTTGGTTAAAGGCAGATATGATGAGTAAGCTCGGCGTAACCGTTGAAGATGTCAAAAATGCATTGAATGCACAAAACATGATTAGTCCAGGAGGAAAATTTGGGGCTGAACCAGCACCTCCTAATACTGAATTTACATACGGTGTAACACTTCAAGACCGATTAGTTACTGAAAAAGAATTTGGAAATATTGTAGTTCGAAGTAAAGATGATGGAGCGCAAGTTTTATTGGGCGATATTGCCCGCATCGAATTAGGAACTGAAAATTACAGTTCAACAGCCAGAAGAAACAGCTCTCCAAGTGCCGTTGTAGCTTTATACCAAATGCCTGGAAGTAATGCGCTTGATGTGGCAGAAACTGCAAAATCCACTATGAAGCAATTGTCTGAAAGATTTCCGCAAGACGTTGTATACCAAGAATCCTTAGATACTACACTGGCCATTACCGCTGGGGTTGATGATATTGTTCATACTCTTTTTGAAGCTATTATATTGGTTATTCTAGTGGTATTTATATTCCTGCAAAACTGGCGCGCTACTTTAATTCCATTAATTACAGTTCCTGTTTCGCTGATTGGTACCATTGCGGTTTTCCCAATGTTAGGATTTTCGATCAATACACTCTCTCTTTTAGGATTAGTATTGGCAATTGGTATCGTAGTCGATGATGCGATTGTGGTTGTTGAAGCCGTAATACATCATATCGAACATGGAAAAACCCCTCGAGAGGCTACCGTTCAGGCAATGAAAGAAGTTTCAGGACCCGTAATTGCCATTGCATTGATTCTGTGTGCTGTTTTTATACCAGTAGCGATGACACCTGGAATTACGGGGCGTTTTTATCAGCAATTTGCCATAACCATTGCCGTCTCGGTCGCCTTTTCTGCATTTAGTGCTTTATCTTTAAGTCCCGCACTCTGTGCCATGCTTTTAAAACCAACAAAACCTCTTGACCAACAAAAGGGATGGCTTGCTAAATTCTTTTCATGGTTTAATAGGGTTTTCGAAAATGTTACAGGAAAATATATTGGCGGGGCAACATTTTTTGCCAAAAAAGCAATGCGTATTGTTGTTTTACTCGCTGTGATCCTCGCGTCAATTGTACTTTTAGGCAAAAAGATTCCGTTAGGATTTATTCCTGAGGAAGATCAAGGCTATGTTTTAGTAAATATTGCTTTACCACCTGCATCATCTTTACAGCGTACAGATGAAATATCAAGAAAAGTAGACAGTTTTCTTAAAGAAGAGAAATCTATTCTGTCTTATACAACCATAAACGGATTTAGTATGCTTACAAACTCCTATCAGCCTAATAATGCTTTCATCTTTATTTCGTTAAAACCTTGGGAAGAAAGAGCTGAAACGGCTAAACAGTTTGTAGACCGATTCAATAAAAAACTGGCCACTCAAATTACGACCGCAACCTGTTTTTCATTTGGTCCGCCCGCAATTCAAGGTTTAGGTGCTTCTGCTGGATTTAGCTTAATGTTACAAGATCGAGGGGGAAATACACCACAATATTTAGCAGAACAAACACAAAAATTTATTGCCGCGGCACAGCAGCGCCCTGAAATAAAACGAATTTACACCACATTTAATGCTGGTACTCCACAAATTAAACTGGATATCGACAACGACAAGGCAATGAAATTAGGAATACCTGTTTCTAAAGTAACCGAAGCGCTTGGAGCATTTTTAGGAGGAAGTTATGTAAATGACTTTAACCGCTTCGGGCGTCAATACAAAGTTTATGTGCAAGGAGAAGCTGTCAATCGTGTTAAACCAGAAGACCTAAACATGATTTACGTGAAAAACAATAAAGGCGACATGCTTCCAGTTTCGACACTGGTTACAGCAACTAAAGTTTCTGGTCCCGATTTCACGAATCGTTTGAACTTATTCCGATCCGCTGAGATTGGAGGAAGCCCGAACGATGGTTATAGTAGTGCGCAAGCTTTAACTGCATTGGAGGAAGTCGCAAAAGAGATCTTACCAGCAGATATGAGCTACGATTATATTAACTTATCGTATCAAGAAAAACATTCGCCTGGAGGATCATCAGTGTTTATTATGGCATTGGTTTTCGTGTTCTTAATCCTAGCCGCGCAATACGAAAGCTGGAAGTTGCCATTTAGTGTATTGCTTGGAGCTCCTTTTGCAGTATTTGGAGCATTTTTAGGGCTTCTTTTAGCAAGATTTGGAAGTGACGCTTATGTCAATAACGTTTTTGCGCAAATCGGACTTGTTTTACTTATCGGATTGGTAGCGAAAAATGCCATTCTTATAGTTGAGTTTGCCAAAGAAGAATATGAAAAAGGAAAACCCCTTTACGAATCGGCAATGTACGCGGCAAGACTTCGTTTTCGCCCGATTCTGATGACCGCTTTTGCATTCATTCTTGGAGTTGTTCCGTTATTGACTGCTACAGGTGCAGGTTCTCAAGCCCGTATTGTAATGGGAATGGCTGTATTTAGCGGCATGTTGATCGCCACCGTTTTAGGTGTATTAATTGTACCGGGTCTATTTGTTATGATTGAAAAAATTGGACACAAGAAAGAAGAAACAATCGCAACAGGAGAAAACAATGTAGAATCAAATACTACAGACCATGAGTAAGAAATATAAAATAATCGTTATTGTATTGGTTCTTTCCTTATTTCCGGTGGGATGTATGGTTGGTCCAAAATATAAAAAACCTGAGCAGTTAAAATCAGATTCTTATAGAAACGAAAGAAATTTAGACAGTCTCGCTTCCGTAACCAATTTAAAATGGTTCGATCTGTTTAATGATGATGTCTTAAAAGGTCTTATTCAAAAAGGTCTTGAGAATAACTATGATCTAAAAATTGCAGTTTCAAGAATTGAGCAGTTTCGTTCCCAATTGGGTTATACCAAAGCCGATTTATTTCCAGCTTTCCAATATGGAGCTACAATAAACAGTAATGAAAAATATATAACTCCATCTACAGCTGGCGCAACTATGTCTTGGGAACTTGATTTCTGGGGAAAATTTCGCCATGAAAATAATGCTGTCAAAAATGAACTTCTCGCCACAGAAGAAGCTCGTAAAGTAGTATTGTCCGATATCGTTGCCAATATTGCAATAGCCTATTTTCAGATGCGAAACTTTGATGATCAGCTGGAAATAACAAAGCATACGCTTGAAACAAGACAAAAATATTATGAAATTATAAGCGAAAGATTTGCGAAAGGCTATATCTCTGAAGTTGACAAAGTGCAGATTGAACAGCAGGTTGCCATTGCCGAAGCAGCAATTCCTAACATTGAAAGACAGATAACGTATCAGGAAAATGCCATTGCACTGCTTACAGGGCAGCTTCCTACTGAAATTCCGAGAGGGAAAAGCAATACTGAGTTGCAGATTGTCAGTAAAATCCCGTTGTCAATTCCGTCTGCATTATTAGAAAATAGACCCGACGTAAAAGCTGCCGAATTAAGATATGCGGCTGCCAATGAAAGAATTGGCGTAGCTCAGGCAATGCGATTTCCATCTATCAATCTAGCTGCAATTGCCGGATTTGCCAGCGCCGATTTGAG
The DNA here is from genome assembly GCF_000278705.1 of Flavobacterium sp. F52. Lineage (NCBI taxonomy): Bacteria > Pseudomonadati > Bacteroidota > Flavobacteriia > Flavobacteriales > Flavobacteriaceae > Flavobacterium > Flavobacterium sp. F52. Next base: position 8,622 of record NZ_AKZQ01000026.1, read on the forward strand.
CAATCTGTTTCTAGGAAGTTCGTATTTGCAAAATGCTTCTGGAGGAATTGCTGGACCAATATTCGCTTTCGGAAAAAACAAAAGAAGAGTTGAGATAAACAGACAACAGGCAGAACAGTACAAATTCCTTTATCAGAAAACGTATATCGATGCTGTTTCAGAGGTAGAACAATCCATACAAAATGTCAGAACCTATCAAGAAGAATGGAAAGCACGCAACAGACAGGTTCAGGCCGCTTTAATAAACTACAAACTATCTCACGAAAGATATGACAGTGGTTACGTTTCTTACTTAGAAGTTTTAGATGTAGAAACCAATCTTTTTAACGCACAATTAAGCTTAGCGCAATTATCTGAAAGACAATTAAGTTCAATGGTTGAATTGTACAAAGCACTTGGCGGGGGATGGAATTTATAAGGTTCTGAGATTCTAAGATTCAAGTTGCTAAGGTTCTAAGTTTTTTAAACTAAACATATAAAAACAAAAAGAGGCTATCTCAAAAGGACAGCCTCTTTGGTTTTTTAAATCTTTGTCACTTCAATTCTAAACTTAGTATCTCAGAATCTTAGCAACTTAGTATCTTTAAAATTAACAAAACTCGTTAAACGCATCTTGCAAATTCTCAGCAATTAATTCAGCTGGGCGTCCTTCGATGTGGTGACGCTCTAACATGTGAACCAATTCTCCGTTTTTAAACAAAGCCATAGATGGCGAAGATGGAGGAAATGGGAACATATGTTGTCTTGCAGCATCAACAGCTTCTTTGTCAACACCTGCAAAAACAGTAATTAAATGATCTGGTTTTTTAGCTCCTTCCAAACTCATTTTTGCTCCTGGACGTGCATTTCTTGCAGCACACCCGCAAACAGAGTTTACAACAACTAAAGTGGTACCTTCAGCTTTGATAGCATTCTCAACAGCTTCAGCACTATGTAAATCTTGAAAACCAGCAGCTGTCAATTCAGCTTCCATTGGTTTTACCATTTCTAGTGGATACATATTCTTGTTTTTTTAAATTGTACTTTTTGAACTGCAAAGTTACAAAGTTTACTCGCAACTAGTTACTAAGAAGTATAAAGTTTTGTTATAGTTTGATTGTTATTATCTTAATTTCTTTTGATACGGATAAGTTTCATAAACTGTATTGTCTTCATTAATTGAAAATCCTTTTTTAGCATCTTGTTTTCCCTCTTCAATCAAAGCCATTATTTCCTCTTTTGGTTTACCTTTTTTATACCAACAGATTGCTTTATAATATTTTACATCTGAAAATTGAGGATATATTTTTAATGCTTTGTCAAAAATTACAATAGCCTCATCTAACTTTTGAAGTTCATACTTTGCAATTCCTTGATAAAAATATGCCGTAGGATGTTCTAATTGATTTCTATTTTTGTAAATGTCATTCACATAATCATCAAAAAGCTTTTCTGCTTTTTCGTATTCATTTAATTGCAAGTAGCATAGTCCAATGTAAAAACGATATGTATGATCCATAACATAGCTGTTTCCATACAATTTAATGCATTCTTCAAAATCTGTTATGGCACTTTTATAAGTTTTGGCAAAAATACATTTTATAAACCCTCGATACGGGAGCCATTCCTGTTTATTGTACAGAACTGCTTTATCCAAATAAAGCATTCCAACTTCGTATTTTTTACATTTAAAATACGGCATGGCTTTTAACTGCCAGAGTTGAGCAATTGTGCTGTCTTTTTTTAAACCTTCGTCAAGGCATGCCTGCCATTTGGCCATTTCAATATTGTAGTCATGTTTTTCCGCACAATCGGTTACAGATTCTTTCAAAATTGCGTCCTGAGCTTTATCAAAAGAAACTTGCGAAAAAGATAAAAGAGTAAAAAAGAAACTAAATAATAGAGTAATGTTTTTCAATTGTTACGTTTTTAGTTAGATTTATTTGAAAGAAAAATCACTCTAAATAACGCTTTAATAAATGGAATTTTGGGACACTTTAAAATAACTTTAACATCTTCAGAAAAAGTCGTTTCTTCATCTAAGAATTTGAAAATCAATTCAGGATTTCCTTTTTTAAACAAAGAAGAAAAGATAGAACTTCCCAATTCATTTTTTCTATAGAGAATATCTAAAAGCAGTAAATCATAAAACCAAAACTTAGATTTTTTATGAAAGTCTTTCATTTGGAAATCTTTTTGCTGAATAAACTCAACTAAGGCTGATGATTTTTTGTCAGAACTCTTAAACGTATAACCCGTACTTGCTTTTGTCCAGCCTCCTGCCGTGCCAATATTCAAAACACGTTTAGTATTTCTTTCCCAAAAAGGATAACAGGTCATTGGAATGCTTCCCTCCTCTTTTTCGAGAATTTGATATTGGCTTGCGCCGAGTTTCTTCAGATAAATTTGAATTTCATTTTCGTACTCTTCTTTCGAGAGCAGTTTTTCCGAAAACAGTGTATATTCAACCAAAGCCTCTATCTTTGAGATTGGCAAAACATACATAAATCTTGTATTTCCTTTTTGTTCAACCGAAAAATCCATGAAAGTTACTTCTTCGGGATTGAAAACTTCTTCTTCCGTTTTTACAAACCAGCCTACAAAATGCTGTTGTAAAACGGGATATTTGTTTTGCCCTTCGGCGAATGCCTTAGTATAAATGCTATTGAAAAGATATTGGCAAGTGTATCGGTTTTGCTCTGTTCCAACAAAAACATGCGTTTCAAGTTCGTTTATATCGGTTACTTTTTCATTTAAAAAAGTAATATTCGGATGTTTTGAAGTTGCTCCGAAAACGAAATTATAAAAATCTAAACCGTTGATTTTATTATAAGAATATGGTTTTAGATCCAGATCACGTCTAAAATCCTCGTTGGCAAAAAAAGCCAAATCCCATTTTTTTGAAATCACAGGATTCCAAACGTTTTCTTCTTTTTCCCAAAAACACCAAGTTCTGTCGTTGGTTTTCTTCACATCTTGATCTAATAGTAAAATCGATTTGTCGGTAAATTTTCCAGACAAAATCATTTTATAAACCGTCATCAGAGATGCGAGTCCAGTTCCTGTAAAAATGTAGTCGAAATGTGGAATTTGTGAAGAGTTCATTTTCAAAAATAAGAAAATTTATTTTTCCAATTTTTCCAAAAGAATTTTAAACTCTTTTGTGCTCAAATAAATATTATACTGAAAAATAATTTCGTTTTTCTCATTCAAAACGCACAAGGTCGGATAGGCAATTTGATTATTAATTGTTCCCAGCTGCAATGCCAGTTCGTGAACTCCGACATTATTTCCAGAAGGCAGGTATTTGAAAGTGTGATTTGCGAATCTGATATCTCTTTTTTCCTCTGCATTAAAATCAATAAAATAAAAATCGGAGTTTAGTTTTTCTATAATTTCTTGATCTTTAAAAGTTGTGGCTTTCATTCGCTGGCAAAACTGACACCAATCGGTATGGATGAAAACAATGGTTTTCCGTTTTTGGATTTGCTGTAAGCTGTCTACTTCTTCAAAAGTGCTGCTTTTTAATTGGCAGAATCCCGTTGAAGTTATTCCGAAGAAAAAAATAAGTAGAACTAGCTTTTTCATTTTTTTTTGTTTTTTAGCCACGAATTCACGAATTATTTCAAAAATTATCTGTAATGCAAAACAACAGAAAGAAAAATTACACAAATTAATATGATAAATTCCTGTAATTTTATTTGGTTGAATCTTAAAATTCGTGGCTAATAATTGCTATTAAAATTACCTAAAAGTATATCGCAATCCCAAAAATCCTCGAATAGTTTGGTTTTGTCCATAAACATAAGTCGTGTCAAATGTCAAACCGTACGGATTATCAGGCGTAACTAGAACTTTTCCATTTGAATCATATTGCACATTTTTATCAAAAGGATCATTAGTTCTTGAAATCAAAAACGGATTATTTTGCTTCGGAGTAAAGTTCAGCAGATTTTTGATTCCGCCATAAACTTCAAAATCTTTCCATCCCGAATACGTAAACTGAATATTCTGAATGCTATACCAAGGAGAATTTGGGCTTCTCGGATCTGTTTCACTCAACAAAGGCAATTTCATCGGACTATAAACATTTCCTGTGTAATCCATTGATAAATTCCAAGGCTGAATTTTATACGAAATGCTCCATGTTCCTGTGAAATTCTCGGTCAAAAAAGGCCTTTCAGAAACACCATTTTCAACATTTTTATTATCCAAAACCGTTGCTCCGACAATAAATTTTAATCCCGACGGAAAATTAAGATCGATATTCGTGCTGATTCCTTGACTCAAAGCGTAACCATCAATATTGTCGTAGATAATTTCGTTTGGGTTGGTCTCATAATCTGAAATGATCTTATTGCTGAATCTTGTATAGAAAGCTGTGGTTTCGATTCCCATAAAGGTCCCGTTTCCGAAATTAATTTTCTGAATATAATTCAAATTCACATTTACAGATTGTTCTGGTTTCAAATCGTTTTTAATAATAACATCTCTTGAACCTGTTAATGCCGCGTGATCTTCCGTAAATAAATTCACAACACGAAACCCAGTTCCTGCATTTAATCTAAAAATGGTGTTTTCGTTTGCTTTAAATCTGTACGCAAATCGCGGTGTGAAAATAGATCCATGAATAGAATTGTAATCATAACGCATTCCTAGCAAAACTTGGCTTTTTGGAGAAAATGTAATTTCGTCTTGAAGAAAAATCCCAGGAAGCCAAGTGTTTTCAGCCTCTTTTGTTGCAGGCGTATTATCGTCATAGTATGTGTATCGGCTTGCAATTCCCGCCAGCAAATCGTTACGTCCAATTTTTTTATCCCAAGTCAGCTGTAAAAATCCAATTTTCTGATTAGCAATATAAGATGTCGTACCATAACGGCTGTCTTGATAATGCACATTTCCAGAAAAAGAAAACATTAGTTTTTCTTCAAAAGGCAATTGATAACTTCCAATCAACTCAGCTCTTTTGGTATAAATGCTTTCACCATAAATTTCATCTCCGCCACGATATTTTTTCTCCCAACGAATATCTCCACCCCAACGATCTTCATACATTCCGCGTGCAGCGATCGTAAAAAGGCGATTGTGATTTCTTTTAAAACTCCATTTATTAAAAACAGAAATTCGTTCAGAAAGCGTAACATCAGTAAAATTGTCGTGATCCTTATCAATAACTTGATCGTAATTGAAATAATTAACACCAATAAGCGAAATTGCTTTTTTTCCAGCATTGAACTTCATTCCCAAATCAAGATTACTTTCAAAATAAGAAGTCGTAAAATAATCGGCAGAAAAAACGGGTGCATTAGTCGGGTTTTTAGTAATGATATTGATTAAACCTCCAACCGCTTCACTTCCGTAAAGAGACGAAGCCGGACCTTTTACAATTTCGATTCGTTCTACCAGAGAATTCGGAATTCCAGACAAACCATACACCGTAGAAAGACTGCTCACAATCGGCATTCCGTCAATCATTACTAAAGTATAGGGTCCTTCTAATCCATTTATATGAATGTCTCCCGTATTACAAACACCGCAATTGAGCTGCGGACGAACTCCATTTATATTCTGAAGTGCATCATAAATACTTGGCGTTGGATTTTTCTTGAAGAAAACTGGCGAATAAACCTCAACCGGAACGGCGCTTTCTAATCTTTTTACAGGTTTTAAGGTTCCAGAAACTACCACTTCGTTCAATTCATTCTGATCTTCTTCTAATTCAAAATCAAGATTCAAATTTTCATTTTCTAAAACAGAAATTCTTTGAGTTACTGGTTTGAATCCCGTCGAGGTTACATTTATTTTATAGTTCCCTTTCGGAATATTTTCTAGTTTATAAAATCCTATAGAATCGGTTTGGGTTTTAAAGTTTGTATTTAATAAACTAACATTAATTTCCTGACCTACAGGAATTGATGATTCCACTTTTCCTGAGATATTTTGTGAGTGTAGGTTTATAGCTGAAAATATTAATATTGTCAAAAATAAATATTTCATTCTTTTAAAATTAAATTTAGACAAAACTAAAAATTAAATTTGACAAATAATTATTATGAAACAAAATTTTTCAAACTGATTGAATTCTAGATGTTATATTTTTTTAAAACCATTTAAGTTTAAGTTTGTGCTAAATGAGCTTATATAAATTAAATGGTTTAACCGCTCTTTCTATTAACTAAAAATCTTCGTCAATAAGTTCTTTATTAATTACCGCTCCAGCGAAAGAACCAGTAGAAACAGCAATCGCCACAGATCGCATTGGAGTTGTACAATCGCCACTTGCGAAAACGCCTGGAATATTTGTTTTCTGCATCGCATCTACTTTCAGCAATCCTTGTTCGTTACTTTCACATCCCAAAGTTTCAGGAATTGAACAATGTTGTTCAAAAGGCGGTCTTGCGTAAATTGCTTTTACCTCAACTTTTTCTCCGTTCTTAAAAATGATATTTTTAATATATCCATCCTTATGATCAAAAGAATCTATTTCTTCTTCTAGAATTAAAACACCATGATTTTTAAGCGTTTGTGTTTGTTCTAAAGTTAATTCCGATTTTCCGTTGGTGCATAATCTCAAGTCCTTTGTCCAATTGGAAATCAGTTTTGCATATTCATAGCCCATTTCACCATTGGCTATAATGGCCGTTTTTTCATTTTTAACTTCATAGCCATGACAATATGGACAATGCAAAACCGAAATCCCCCAGCAGGCAGCAAAACCTTCAATTTCTGGTAGCAAGTCTTTAACTCCGGTGGCAAACAAAACTTTCCTTGAAGTAAAAACAACTCCTGATTCCGTTTCAATTTCGAAACCACTTTCTGTTTTAAGTGCTTTTACCGCAAGTCCGTTATAAAATTGAACTGTTTTATAAATGTCTACTTGCAATTTGGCTTTCGCCGAAATAACCGCTGGCTTTTCGCCATCTTGTGTAATAAAATTATGCGAGTGCGGTGTTTGCCTGTTACAAGGCAGACCGCTGTCAATGACTAAAACCTGACGTAAAGAACGTCCTAAGCTCATTGCTGCAGACAATCCGCTGTAGCTGCCTCCAATGATAATCACTTCAAAATGCTTCTGTTCCATATTTCTATTTTTAATGATTTTGATTTCTATGTAATTTGTAGTTGATTAAGTGCCCGATGATCATTCCAATCCCTCCGAAATAAATCAAATCAAGATGAATATCTAAAAGAAGTTCTGTCAAAACGCTAATCCAAATAAGTGCCATTGAAACAACTAGAATGGACGATACCAAAAGAGATGATTTTTTTATAATTTTGAGAATTGCAAATAAACCAATCGAGGCAAATAGTAAATCTATAAAAGGATTGTGACTCAGTCCTAAAGGCAGAATCGTTAAAAGAGGAAAAATCAAACAATGAACCAGACAGATGGTTGCGCTAGAAATTCCTAAAATATCGTAAAAGGATGTGCTTATTTTCTTCATTTCGTGTACATTTGCTTAATGCAATTTTGTTGCAAATATATACAATTTTATTAATTGCAACATTGTTGCGTTTAATTTTTAACTTCATAAAAAATGAAAACCACACGTAATACCGCAGCAAAAACTGCTGTTTTAGAGGTGTTTGAGAAATCTAAAACGGCTCTTTCGCACACCGAAATTCACAAACAATTAAATGATTTGTGCGACCGCGTTACCATTTACAGAATTTTAGATCGTTTGATTAATGAAGATGTTATTCATAAGATTTCGAATTTAGATGGAACGGTAAAATATGCCAAATGCAATCATTCGCATCAGCGCGTGCACATTCATAACCATGCACATTTTAGCTGCGAGAATTGTCATGAGATTACTTGTCTTGAAAATGTTAAGCCGAGTTATATTATGCCACACAATTACAAAGTGAACGAAATCAACTTTACGTTATCTGGATTATGTCCGAATTGTTTAAATTCTAACATTTAACTTTTAGACTCGTCTAAAAATATTGTTTCGCGAATATAATTTTTCTCTATATTTGTGAAAACAATACTTTTACAATGACCAAATCTTTAGAAGAAGTCCACGAATCGGTTTCTACAGAAAATAAAAAAAAGGGTTTTAGAAAAATTTTAGCCTTCTTAGGCCCTGCTTATCTTGTAAGTGTCGGCTACATGGATCCAGGAAACTGGGCAACCGATATTGCCGGCGGAAGTCAATTCGGATACACTTTAGTCTGGGTTTTATTGATGAGCAACTTAATGGCTTTGCTTTTGCAAAGTTTAAGTGCGCGCCTCGGAATCGTAACACAGCGCGATCTTGCGCAGGCCTCTCGAGAAACCTATTCCAAATACATTAACTACATTTTATATTTCTTAGCCGAAATTGCCATTGCAGCCTGCGATTTGGCAGAAGTTCTCGGAATGGCAATCGGAATTAATCTACTTTTCGGAATTCCGTTACTCGAAGCTGTTCTAATTACCGTTTTAGACACCTTTTTACTGCTTTTCCTGATCAATAAGGGAATTCGCAAGATGGAAGCCTTCATTATTGCTTTAGTGGCGATAATTGGGTTCTCTTTTATTTTCGAAATGATTTTTGCAGAACCTGAAGTGCACAAAGTTTTAGCTGGGCTTATTCCTTCGATTCCAAATTCAGCGGCTTTGTATATTGCCATCGGAATTATTGGTGCAACTGTAATGCCACACAATTTATATTTGCATTCGTCTTTAGTACAGACCAGAAAATTTGATAGAACGCCTGCTGGAATCAAACAAGCTTTAAAATACAATTTAATCGATTCGACAATTGCTTTAAATCTAGCTTTCTTTGTAAATGCGGCCATTTTAATTCTTGCCGCCGCTACTTTTCATAAAAATGGGATGTTTGAAGTTGCTGAAATTCAAGATGCGCACCAATTTCTAGAACCGCTTTTAGGAACGAAATGGGCACCGATCTTATTTGCTGTGGCCTTAATCGCTGCGGGTCAAAGTTCAACAGTCACGGGAACACTTGCCGGGCAGATTGTAATGGAAGGTTACCTTCATTTCAGAATTCAGCCTTGGGTTCGTAGAATTATAACCCGTTTGATTGCCATAATTCCTGCTGTAATCGTAATTTTAATTTATGGCGAAAGCGTAACGGGGAAATTGCTAATTCTAAGTCAGGTTATTTTGAGTTTACAATTAGGGTTTGCTATTATTCCGTTGATTCACTTTGTGAGTGACAAATCTAAAATGAAAGGTTTTCATATTTCTAGAACCACTCAGGTCGTTTCTTGGATTATTGCCTCCATAATTGTTTCTCTAAATGCCAAATTGGTTTATGACGAAATCACTTCTTGGCTAGCCAGCTCAAATCATCCGATGGTGCTTTGGTTTACGGTTGTGCCGCTAGCTTTCGGATTCTTAGCTTTATTGTTATACATCGTTTTCAAACCATTTATTGCCAAATTCAAATCAAAAGCTATAAATCATTCGCCTCATAACCTAAAACTGAAGTTTTCGCCAAGAGAAAGCAAGAGCATAAAAAACATTGCTGTCTCTGTAGATTTTTCAAGTGCCGACGAAGCGGCGCTGAATAAAGCCTTTGAATTGGGTGGCATTGACACGGAATATACCCTCATTCACATCGTAGAAACGGTAGGTGCCTTAATGTATGGAGTGCATATACATGATTACGAAACCACAATAGACGAGAAATTATTGCTGAAATACAAAGACATCCTTTCAGAAAAAGGATTCAAAATCAAAACAGAACTTGGTTTTGGAAAACCAGACAAAATAATTCCGAAAATCATAAACGATGGACAATTCGACATTCTCGTTATGGGAACCCACGGCCATACTGGACTAAAAGATATACTTTTCGGTACAACAGTAGATAAATTGAGACATAAAATTTCGATACCTTTGTTGATTGTTAAATGAAGATGCAAAGTTTCAGAGTGACAAAGTAACAAAGTTTTTAGCTTTGTCCTTTGCAACTTTGTTACCCAAAAAGAAAAAAAATGACTTTTTCAGAAGAAAACTACCTTAAATCAATCTATCATCTGACTGCTGCATTAGAAACAGAAGTCAGCACGAATGCAATTGCAGAAATTATGGAAACGAAAGCTTCCTCTGTAACCGATATGCTTAAAAAACTGGCGGAGAAAGATTTGGTGAATTATAAAAAATATCAAGGAGTTTCTTTGACTGAAAACGGAAAACTGGCTGCCAAAATGATTGTGAGAAAACATCGTTTATGGGAAGTATTCTTGGTTGAAAAATTGAATTTCAGCTGGGATGAAGTGCACGATATTGCAGAACAATTAGAACATATTAAATCGGAACAACTGATTAATCGTTTGGATGATTTTCTTGGAAATCCTACTGAAGATCCTCATGGCGACCCGATTCCCGATGCAAACGGACGAATTATTAAAATCGAAAAACAGCTTTTATCCGAACTAGAAGAAAATCAAATTGGGGTTTGTGTTGGTGTAAAAGACACTTCATCGGAGTTTTTGAAATATCTAGACAAACAAGGAATTGCTTTGGGTTCTAAAATTGAATTCCTTTCTAAAGAATCTTTTGATTTGTCAGTTAAAATTAAAGTGAATGATAGAGAATTGTCTATTTCAAACAAAATTGCTTCTAATTTGTTTGTGAAGCTAGTTTAGAGGTTATTTCGAAAAGATGCATTAAGATTTAATAGTTTTTATAATACTTCCAATAAATACACAATATTGTCATTTCGACTAAGGAGAAATTTCCACTAGAAGCTCGACAAAGATTGAATTCTCGTTACGGAGTTACTTGCGAAGATTTCTCCTTCGTCGAAATGACAATTAGCCGATAAAAATCCTTTTGCAAACGGGATTCCTAGCCCCAATAGTAGTAGAAATCCTTTTGTGGCGGGGTTCGCCACAAAAGATGGAACGGATAGCGGGATTAGCTCCTAAAAACTAAACAATCCCTTTCTCAATCATTTCTAGCATAACTGGCGAAGCATTTTTAAACGTTGGTGGCTGTTCTATAATACTTCCTGCGTTCTTTTTATTTACTTTGAAAGTAACATCATCATTTGTTGTAAACAAAAGTGCTGTGAGAAAAGGATTTTTGATGTGTGAACCTAAAATTAACAACGCTTCATCTAAAGTATGAATGCTTTCGATTTCTTCTGTTTTGTATCGAAAAGTCAACGAAATTGAGAATGTATTATCTTCGTTGAGAACCAATCTGAAATATACATTCTTAAGTTCTGTATCGCCCATGGTTTTAGCTAAAGTCAATTTAGCGAAAGTTCCGCTTTGGATGCTTTCTTTAACTCGTTCACAAAAAAGGGCAAATATTTGTTCGTACATTTTTTTTAAAAGGTGCTAAGGTTCTGAGATGCTATAAGTTTTTACAATCTTTGTCTTTTAACCGCAAAGGTCGCTAAGATTTACGCAATGTTCCCTAAGTTTTTTATTTTCTTTGTGTGCTTTGCGTAATCCCTTGCGAACTTTGCGGTTAAGAAAAAACTATTTTCCTGTAAATTCTGCTTTACGTTTTTCTAAAAAGGCTGTTGTTCCTTCTTTGAAATCTTGAGTTCCGAAACATTCTCCAAATGATTTTATTTCAGTATCAAAACCATTTTTGCCATCTTTAAAATTAGCATTGATCGCTTTTATCGCTTTTCCAATAGCAAATGGAGCATTTTTAATGATTTTCTGAGCAATTACATTCGTAAATGACAAAAGCTCTTCTTGAGGCACAACGTGATTTACTAAACCATAATCTTTTGCTTGTTCAGCAGTAATCATTGCGGCAGTCATAATCAATTCCATTGCACGGCCTTTTCCAATTAATTGTGGTAAACGTTGCGTTCCTCCGTAACCTGGAATCAATCCTAAAGTAACTTCTGGAAGTCCCATTTTTGCATTATCAGAAGCAATTCTAAAATGACAAGCCATTGCCAATTCTAGTCCGCCGCCAAGAGCAAAACCATTCACGGCAGCAATTACCGGTTTTTTAAGATTTTCAATAAAGTCAAATAAAGATTCCTGACCTTCAGCTGCTAATTGTGCGCCTTCAACGACAGTATAATTGGCGAATTCCGAAATATCTGCTCCAGCTACAAAAGCTTTTTCTCCGCTTCCGGTTAAAACAATAACACGAACATCTTCATTTTTAGCTAATAACTGGATAGCATTACTCAGATCACTAATTGTTGCTTTATTTAAGGCATTCAATTTTGCAGGTCTGTTAATTGTAATTGTAGCAACTTTTTCTTGGATTGAAATTAAGATATTTTCGTAATTCATGACGCTATATTTTATGAGTTGGTGATAGGTAGAGAAACTGTAAACGTAGTTCCTTTTCCGTAAGTTGATTCAAAGGTAATTGTTCCTTTGTAATTTTCGATAATGTTTTTGATAATTCCGAGTCCCAGTCCCATACCACTGGTTTTGGTTGTGAATTTGGGTTCGAAAATTCTTCCTATATCTTGTTTTTGGATTCCAATTCCGTTGTCTTTTACTGCGATTTCAACATTGTTCTCTCTTCTCTTTACAGATACGACTATTGATTTCTGAAACTGACTTTCTGGAATAGCCTGTGTTGCATTTTTAACCAAATTGGTAATGACACGAATCAACTGTGTACGATCCATTTTAGAAATGATTTCTTCTTCTTCTTTTTCAAAAGAAATATAATCTTCGTTGAAAATATCTAAAGCCAATTCGACAACCTCAACCACATTCAAAGTTTCATTTTGCTGAGCAGGCATCGAAGCAAAGTTAGAAAATGCCGAAGCCACAGCTGTCATAGTATCTATCTGCTGAATTAAAGTTTCGGAGTAATCATTCATTTTTTGTTTTACATCAGGCGCGGAAGGATCAAATTTTCGCTGGAAACTCTGAACGGTCAAACGCATCGGTGTAAGCGGATTTTTGATTTCGTGTGCCACTTGTTTTGCCATTTCGCGCCAAGCTTCTTCACGTTCGCTTTGCGCCAGTTTGATGGCACTTTTCTCTAGTTTATCCACCATTCCGTTATAAGCTTTGATCAAGAAATTAACTTCTTTACTGTTGGCTTCCAGAACAATTTTTTCGTTTTTCTGATCTAGATTGGTTTCTTCTAAACGATCGGAAATCGTTTTTAATGATTTTGTGATATACGTTGAAAGAAAATAAGCCAAAGCAAAAGCCACAATCAGCATAAAAGAATACACCTGACTCAAACGAATCAAGAAAGTATTCAATTCGTTATCATAATAACCGTCGTCTTCCAAATACGGAAGATTTAAAATTCCGAGCGGTTTGAATTTTTCGTCTTTAATTAAACTGTACGAAGACCTGTTTTTAACTCCGTCAATCGTTTTGATATCTACAAATCGCTTTTCAATCGAAGAGCGAACTAATTTCAAAATATATTCCGGAATTGGTGGTGGCGCTTTATCAACAGCGAAAGATTCCTTCGAAGATTTTAGTAATTTTCCGTCAAGACTATAAATATTGATTTCAATTTTGTGAATCTGAGCCAGTTCATGGATTTTATCTTTAAAGATTAAATCTAAATTCTGGGTTTTGAGCGGATAAGTAGTATTTGCAAGCACATAATTGATGTGCTCTTTTACCGCATTTTCTTTTCGTTCTAAACGTTCCTGATGGTATTCTTTGGCTTCAGTCTTAAATTGAATAATCGAAATCGAAGCCAATAAAAAAGATGCTACAACAATCAATACAATCATCGACAGGAATATCCTGGTACGAAGGGAAAGCATTGACATTTTGAAGTTTAGCATTTTTTTAGTATTCAGTCTCAGTCTCAGTCTCAGTCTCAGCAAAACTGAAAACTGTCACTGAGACTGAAAACTATTTCTTTTCTCTAATTCTTTTATAAAACCTGAACCCCAGCATAATTAAAACCGAGAATAAAATAATTCCGATTACGCCGAAAATCCAGTTGATGGCACTTTTTAAAACTACTAAAAATACAACTGCAAATAGAATAATCGTAGCGCCTTCATTCCACAAACGCATAAAATTATTGGAATATTTTACCTCATCTCTTTGTAATTGTTTAAAAATCTGATGACATTTTCCGTGATATAAATATAAAAGGAAAACGAAACATAATTTTACGTGCATCCAAGATTGTATAAGCCAAACGTGTCCTGCATTTGTAAAAAACAGCATCCAAAAAGCAAAGATACTTGCCAAAACTGCCGATGGCCATGTAATAATGTACCACAAACGATAGGCCATAATTTTGTATTGCGCCTGCAGAATTTCTTTTTCAGGAGATGGTTTTTCACTAGCTTCAATTTGGTACACAAACAAACGCACAATATAAAATAGACCTGCAAACCAAGTTATTACAAATATAAGATGTAGTGATTTTAAGTAATTATAGTACTCCATCATTAAGTCTTTTTTCTTTACTCTTTCTTCTATTTTCTATTTAGCCCAATCATTAATCCAGTTAGCAACCGTCTGGCACCATTCCTCGTCATCATTTAAACATGGAATTGCTAAGAATTCTTCTCCTCCATTTGCTTCAAAATCTTCTTTGGCACGCATGGCGATTTCCTCTAAAGTTTCTAAACAATCTGAAACGAAAGCTGGTGTTACAACTGCTAATTTCTTGATTCCTTTTGCTGGCATGTTATCGATTTCAACATCTGTGTAAGGTTCTAACCATTTATCGCCAGCTAAACGAGATTGGAAAGTTAAACTGTATTTATCTTCTGGAAGACCTAATAACTTAACGACTTGTCTTGTAGTTTCATAACATTGGTGACGGTAACAGAATTCATGTGCCGGCGATGGCGTGTTACAGCATGAACCGTCAATTTTACAATGAGATTTTGTCACATCGGTTTTACGAATGTGGCGCTCTGGGATTCCGTGATATGAAAACAATAAATGATCGTATTCAAATCCAACTAAATGTTTCTGAATAGAATCTGCTAAGTTTTTGATGTAGTCTGGTTTGTTGTAAAATGCAGGAACATCAGTGAATTTCATGTGGGGAAATTTCTTCTTGCGAATTTCTTCTGCTTTAACCAAAATAGTCAAAGTTGAAGCCATTGCATATTGCGGATATAATGGAAAAAGCAGTACATCTGTCACTCCTTTATCGCTCAATTCTTGAAGTCCTTTTTCGATTGTCATACTTCCGTAACGCATTGCAAGCGACACCGGGACATTTACTAAAGGCTGTACTTTTTTCTGCATTCTTTCTGAAAGAACCACCAATGGAGATCCTTCTTCCCACCAGATTTTTGAATAAGCATGCGCCGATTCTTCTGGCCTTTTTCTTAAAATAATCCCGCGAACTAATAATGCTCTTAATAAATACGGAACATCAATCACATATTTATCCATTAAAAATTCATCTAAGTACGGTTTTACATCTTTTGGAGTTGGACTGTCTGGAGATCCTAAGTTTACTAATAATACGCCTTTCATTATGTTTTTTTGCTTTTAAGCTTTTATTTGTTTTTAAAATTTCAGCAAAAGTAAACGCTGTACTTTATTCGAAATATGATATTTATTACTTTTTAATTATTGTAGAATATCTAAAATCAATTTCTCTCGCAGATTCGGGAGATATATCAGATTTTAATTTGTGCTAATTCGTGAAATTCGTGTTTAAACATTCGCATTAATCGACATCAAATATTTTTTTGGTGTTGTTCCGAATTTCTTTTTAAATGCGGCAATAAAGTGGCTTCCAGTGCTGTAACCAATTTTCAATCCAACTTCATTTACGTTATAAGAACCGCTATCTAAAAGTTTTCTAGCGAAATCCATTTTGTAATCAAAAAGAAAACCATAAACCGTATCGCCGTAAATTTGTTTGAAACCCATTTTTAGTTTTTTCAAATTCAGACCAATTTCGTCAGCCAATTCTTGTAACCCTGGAGGCTCTGCCATATTAGCAATTACGATTTCTTTGGCTTTTCGGATTTTCAGAACGTTTTCTTCATCAATCAAAAACGGACATTGTTCTGCATTTGGATCTTCAGTTCTATTGAAATACAAACTCAGCAACTCATATCCTTTTCCTTTATAATAAAGGTTTTTTATGGACGGATGAAGATTGTAATGAAACAGCTGACTCAAAACTATCGCCATCGACGGACTGATATTTCCTTCGTTATAATATTTTTTATCCTTATTATCTGGACTTAAAAACGTAATATAATCGGCTTCGGCAGAAAATAAGGCATGAAATTTCTTGATGGAAACAATTACCGAAATCACCCAAGAATTTGGAGCCAATTCTAAATTCAGCGGTAATTCTTTCTGAGGATTGTACAAAAGAAGTGATTTTTCTTCTTTTAGTTCCAAAGCATAATTGCCTTGATTGAATAAGAATTTGGCATTTCCTTTTATCCCGAAGTGAAACTGAATGAGTCCCGTACCTATTTCATGTTGCGCATAAAAAGGCTCTGAACTATCGTTCTGAAACCTAATTAGCGTAAAGTCATCTTCAATTTTTATTTCTTCCTCCATTTTGATTACTTATTCATGATTTTACTGAAACGATAATTTGCGTTTCCAAAATTAAATCTTTTTGATGGGTTTATCGTTTACTTGCTTCCAAATTTATAATTTCTTTATTCTTTCAAAGTCTTTTCCTTCATTTTGTGTTCAATTTTCTTCACAGGCTCCCAACATCGAAATTTGGTTTTTAAAATGGTAATTTACTGATTTTCAACTTACTTCTTGTTAAAACTAAACATAAATTATTTCTTACAGTATTTATAACTGTTCTAAATTGAAGATTTGTTACTGTTTGATAAAACCAATTATAAAAACCTCCCGTAAATGATTCTTAAAAAACTAAATCAACAAATAAATAAGAGCTTTTATGAAAATTAACAAAATAGTAAAAAAGGGACTTTGGGCAGTTGCAATAACAGGCGTGTTGTTTTTTGCCATTTTAATCTTCCACATAATTACAGCAAAACCAGCCGTTTATGAAAGTCCAAATCTTCAGGTAAGCAGAATTGATTTTAAAGAAAACATAGATTCTGCCTATGCGAAAAAGATTTGCGCAGATTTAAGATCCATAAAAGGATTAACCTCTGACTCGATTATCGTAAAAAGAAATGTAGTGGTATACTTTCACAACAATAAAATTACTAATTCAAAAAAAGTATATGACGAATTAATGAGCAAAGGAAATTACGAGGCCCAACGTTACATTTTGCCTGCTGGCTTAGCAAACAAGGAAGTTTGTCCCGTAGATCAAAATAGCTACAGCTACAAATTGTCAAAAAAAATTAATCAATTTTTTAATTAACCTTTAAATATTTATTATGAGAAATTTTTCTAAAATTACACTTGGCGCATTTATTATTGCATTGGCCTCATTAACTTCCTGCAGCAACGACGATGATAAAACTCCCGCAGAAAAACCAACTATCTATGAGAGATTAGGAGGTTCTGTTATGGTTTCTGATCCAGATAATTCAGGGCAGATGATCGAAAAGGGGCGTTTAAGCTTTCGTAAAGTTGTAAATTCTACCATAGGATTAATTGTAGCAGATATCCAGTCTAATGCTTCAGGTAATTTACAGGCTCATTTTGCTCCTCTTCTGGCAGAAACAGGAAGCACACAAGCTACCAATATTGCTAAATTATCGGATAATCTTACTGATTTCTTCTCTTTTAATACAGGAGGAAAAAATACTGTAAATACTTATTCAGGTTTAAGCATGTCGGCTGCACACGATCCTGCAAGAAACCCTAGAATGGGAACTAAATCTAGCAATGCAGATTATACAAAGTTTGTAGGCTATGTTGGTGCTGCGGCAAATGCAAACGGAGTTGCTTCTAATACAGAACTTTATACAGACATCGTAGCTGTTTTGGAGTCATTAAGAACTCCAATTGTTCAAAAATAATTTCCTTCCCAAAAAGCGCTATGTTAAATTTAATATAGCGCTTTTTATTCAATCCTATTTTACTACGAAAATAACGCCATTCAGATCGTCAAGAATTTGAAAAAATTCGTGCATCAGTTTTTGAACCCTTAGCGATATTTTTTTTCAAGCAAATTTTATCCATTTGCCTACATTTATTTAGAATGACTCTAAACAAAACATTTCAAACGACTTGATTTTGCTATAAAAGTGCTGATTTCTAAATAAAAAGACAAGTTTAGAATCAAAAAAACATACAGCGACATAAAAAGTACTTTTAGCGTTATTTTTATCGATGGTATAGTAATAATTTTGTTGCACTTTTATGAAAGTGAATTTATGGAAAACAATAACGTACCGAAACACCTTTATTTTTACTCAGTTGGTCTGAGTTATAAAAAAGCTGATGCTGAGGTCAGAGGTCAATTTAGTTTGGATGCCGTTGCAAAGACTCGATTGCTGGAACAAGCTAAAAACGAAGGAATAGAAAGTTTAATAGTTACTTCAACTTGCAACAGAACCGAAATCTACGGTTTTGCTGAACATCCATTTCAATTAATAAAACTTATCTGCGACAACAGCAATGGTTCTGTTGATGCTTTTCAAAAAGTAGGTTTCGTTTATAAAAATCAAGAAGCGATTAATCATATCTTTCGTGTTGGAACTGGTTTAGACAGCCAGATTTTAGGCGATTTCGAAATTATATCTCAAATAAAAACCAGTTTTACGCATTCAAAATCTATGGGATTAGCCAATGCTTTTATGGAAAGGCTGGTTAATGCAGTTATTCAGGCGAGCAAGAGAATCAAAACAGAAACAGAAATTAGCTCTGGCGCTACTTCCGTATCTTTTGCTTCTGTACAATATATTTTAAAGAATGTTGAAGATATCAGCAATAAAAACATTTTACTTTTCGGAACTGGAAAAATTGGAAGAAATACTTGCGAGAATTTAGTAAAACATACTAAAAATGAGCACATCACTTTAATTAACAGAACGAAAGATAAAGCAGAGAAATTAGCAGGAAAATTAAATTTGATTGTTAAAGATTACTCTGAGTTACATTTAGAACTTCAAAAAGCCGATGTTGTCGTTGTTGCTACAGGCGCTCAAAATCCAACGGTTGACAAAGCCATTCTGAATCTTAAAAAACCTTTATTGATTTTGGATTTGTCTATTCCAAAAAACGTGAATGAAAACGTAGAAGAATTAGAAGGCGTTACTTTGATCCATATGGATTATTTGTCTCAATTGACAGATGAAACTCTAGAAAACAGAAAATTACACATTCCGGCGGCTGAAGCGATCATCGAAGAAATCAAAGAAGAATTTGTTACTTGGATGAAAGGAAGAAAATTTGCTCCAACAATTAATGCATTAAAAGAAAAATTAAATGCGATTAAAGTTTCGGAATTAGATTTTCAAAGCAAAAAAATCGCCGATTTTAATGAAGCGCAAGCCGAAATCATCAGTAATAGAATCATCCAGAAAATCACTACTCATTTTGCAAATCATTTAAAAGACGACGATACGATGGTCGATGAAAGCATCGAATGGATCGAAAAAGTCTTCAAAATAAAAGCATCTTAAAACAAAATTTTAAACCTTATAAGCTATATAAGTTCATTTAATTGCAACTCTTAATTGTTGTCTTTAAGTTCAAACTGCTTAAATTGCCTTATATAACTTATATGGTTCAAAAAACAAAACATGGCAGAAAAAACAATCAGAATAGGAACGCGTGACAGCGAATTAGCACTTTGGCAAGCGCATACTGTAGAAAAAAAACTAAACGATTTAGGTTATAAAACCTCAATTGTTGCGGTAAAATCTCAGGGAGATATTATTCTTGATAAGCCACTTTACGAATTAGGAATCACTGGAATTTTCACAAAAACCTTAGACATTGCCATGATCAATGGCGATATTGACATTGCTGTGCATTCTATGAAAGATGTCCCAACGGCTTTGCCAAAAGGTATCGTTCAAGGTGCCGTTTTACCAAGAGCCAATGTCTTGGATATTTTAGTTCATAAAGGAAATCCTGATTTTGCAAATCCAAGTACTATTGCGACCGGAAGTCTTAGACGTCAGGCACAATGGTTCAATAAGTATCCAAATCATACAGTAGTTGATTTACGCGGGAACGTGAATACGCGCATGCAAAAACTACAAGATAATAATTGGGATGGAGCTGTTTTTGCCGCTGCAGGTTTGGAGCGCATCAACTTAAAACCTGAAAATTACATCAATCTAGATTGGATGATTCCGGCGCCAGCTCAAGGCGCAATGCTAGTTGTGGCAATGGAAAATGACAATTATACATTGGATGCACTATCGCAATTAAATGACATAGAAACTGAAATCTGTACTCATATCGAACGTCAGTTTTTAAGAACACTTGAAGGCGGATGTACTGCGCCAATTGGGGCGTTAGTAAAATATAATGAAGATGAAGATACACTACATTTTCAAGGTGTTTTACTTTCTATCGATGGAAAACAGAAAATTGAAATCGACAAAACGGTAGATATTTCAGAATGGAAAAAACTAGGTTTCAATTCGGCTCAGGAGATTTTGAATAATGGAGGAACGGAATTAATGCAGAAAATCAAAGAATCTCTAAAGAAATAATGGCAAATACAATTCAGATACTATCTACTAAAATATTATCTCCTCTTTATAAACAAGAGCTCATGAAATATGGCGTCGAGTTAGTCGAAGCCGATTTCATCAAAACTGAAAACAAACCTTTCGAATTAAAAGACCTCAACGAGAGCCTTATTTTTACAAGCCAAAACGCCGTTCACAGCGTTTTATCTGATCCAAAATCAGAAGAACTGAAAAAGAAAAATGTGTATTGCGTTGGACTTAAAACCAAAAGTCTTTTAGAAGAAAACGGCTTCAATGTTGTTGCCTACACAGGTTATGCTTCCGATTTAGCAGAAATTATCACTTTGATTTACGGAAATGAGAGTTATACCTTTTTCAGTGGCAATTTAAGAAGAGACACTTTGCCAGAAGCTTTAAAAGAAAACGGAATTAAATTCAATGAAATTCAGGTTTACGAAACAACGCTTCAACCTCAGAAAATAAAAGCAAATCCTGAAGCGATTTTGTTTTTTAGTCCGTCTGGAGTTAAAAGTTATCTGAAACATAATACAATAAATAAGCAAATCTGTTTCTGCATCGGTGATACGACTGCAGAAGCTTTATCAAAAATCACTAAAAATATTATCATTGCAGATCAGCCGACAATCGAGGACGTGATCGAAGATGTAATTCACGAATACAAATAAAAACTTTGCAACTTTGTCACTTTACGACTTTGCGCCTAAAATAAAAAACATGTTAAAAAACGACCTATTTTTAAGAGCATTAAAAGGAGAAACAGTTCAACGCCCACCAGTATGGATGATGCGTCAGGCAGGAAGATATCTACCAGAATTTAGAGAACTTCGTGATAAGTATGATTTCTTTACACGTTGCGAAACTCCAGAATTAGCTGCTGAAATTACAGTGCAGCCAATTCGTCGAATTGCTCCAGATGCTGCTATATTATTTTCGGATATTTTGGTAGTACCACGCGCAATGGGAATTCATGTTGAATTGAAAGATAATTTGGGTCCGATTATTCCAAATCCGATTCGTACAATGGAACAAGTAAATCAGGTTTTTGTTCCAGATGTAAATGAAACTTTAGGTTACGTTTTTGACGCTGTAAAATTGACTAAAGAAATGCTGAACGATGAAGTGCCATTAATTGGTTTCGCAGGTTCACCTTGGACAATTTTCTGCTATGCTGTTGAAGGAAAAGGTTCTAAAAGTTTTGACACTGCAAAAGGATTTTGTTTTTCAAACCCAGTTGCTGCGCATACTTTATTACAAAAAATCACAGATACAACTATTTTATACTTAAAAGAAAAAGTAAAATCGGGTGTAAATGCCGTTCAGATTTTTGATTCTTGGGGAGGAATGCTTTCTCCTGCTGATTATCAGGAATTTTCATGGAAATATATTAACCAAATTGTTGACGCTCTAGCGGATATTACTCCAGTTATTGTTTTCGGAAAAGGATGCTGGTTTGCTCTTGGCGAAATGGGCAAAAGCCGTGCTTCTGCATTAGGTGTTGATTGGACTTGTACGGCTAGAAATGCACGTTATTTATCTGGCGGAAACATCACTTTACAAGGAAATTTTGATCCGTCAAGATTGCTTTCTCCAATTCCAACTATCAAGAAAATGGTTCACGAAATGATCGACGAGTTCGGAAAAGATAAATATATCGTAAATTTAGGTCACGGAATTTTACCTAATATCCCCGTAGACCACGCAAAAGCGTTTATTGACGCTGTGAAGGAATACGGGCAATAGTAGTTGATGGTTGATGGTTAAGCGTCAAATACCATCAACCAAAAACCATCAACCACCAACTTAAAAAAACATGCTCAACAAAGGTTTACGAGACGAAGAAAAAATAAGAATTGATAACGTTCTTAAAACGTTACGAACGCTTGTTTTTGTACCCTATCCTTTGAATGACTTACAAAAATCAGATCTTGAAAAGCAACTGAAGGAATTTGGATTGAACTTTGAAAGTTTGATTGACTATTCTAATGAAGATTTGACCACATTATTGATGCGACTTCATTTTGATTGGGATCAATTGGAACAATTTGCTGATGTTTTGGTGGAACTTTCAAAAGACAAAAATTATGATTTTGAAAATAAAGCTTTAGCTGTCTATCAATATATTCAAGCCGAAAGTAAAGCTTTCTCTTTTGGAATACATTCGAAAATTTCATCTCTTAAAAACAAATAAAGAATGAGTTTTACAGATTGGAAAACAGACCGAATTGAAAACATTCTTCCTGAGGAGTTTTACAAACTAATCGATAAGAATAAAAATCACATTGGAAAAACATTTCCTGTTACTCTTGCCAATTCAGACTCAGCAGAAAAAGCAGAAGATTTTATCTCGGTTAGTAAAGACAGAGAAAAAAACAGCGAAGGTTTTCATTTTTATGCCCGAGATATTAAAACCAACAATTTAATTGGTTATTTATGTGTAAAAACCATCGATTATCGCGTTTCAAAATGTGAATTTGGTTATTTTATTGATGAAGATTACCAAGGAAAAGGAATTACTTCAAAAATGGTTTCTAATGCGCTTGATTTTTGTTTCAACGAATTGAACCTTAATAAAGTTTTTATTTGCACTTCAGAAATCAATCTCGCAAGCCAGCGAATTGCATTAAAACATAATTTTAAACAAGAAGGAATTTTAAGGGACGAATTTAGAAATGGTGACGGCACTTTGCAAAACTCTGTTTACTTCGGACTTCTTAAATCAGAATACATTAAATCATGAAAGATAAATTTTACGCATACATACAAAATTTACAAGACCAAATCTGCGCTGGATTAGAAGCTGTTGACGGAACCGCAAAATTCCGTGAAGATCTATGGAAACGTCCAGAGGGTGGCGGCGGAAGAACTCGCGTTATTGAAAACGGTGCGGTTTTCGAAAAAGGCGGTGTAAACATTTCTGCCGTTCACGGAAAACTTCCAGAGACGATGCAGAAAATGTTTGGCGTGGGCGAAGCCGATTTCTTTGCCTGCGGATTGAGTTTAGTTATTCACCCGAAAAGCCCAATGGTTCCTACCGTGCACGCCAATTGGCGATATTTTGAAATGTATGATGAATCTGGAAATGTAATCAATCAATGGTTCGGTGGCGGACAAGATTTAACGCCTTATTATTTGTTTGAAGAAGATGCAAAACACTTTCATCAAACATGCAAAACAGCTTGCGATAAACACAATCCCGAATTTTATCCAAAATATAAAAAACAATGCGATGCCTATTTCTGGAATGCGCATAGAAATGAAGCACGTGGACTTGGCGGTTTGTTTTTTGATTATTGCAAAGCAAACGAACAAATATCTATGGAAAATTGGTACGATTTTGTAACCGAAGTAGGAAATAGTTTCCTAGAAGCTTATGTGCCAATTGTAGAAAGAAGAAAAAACCTTTCTTATACTCCTGAACAAAGAACCTGGCAAGAAATCCGTCGTGGCCGTTATGTTGAATTCAATTTGGTTCATGATAAAGGCACTTTATTCGGATTAAAAACCAATGGAAGAATCGAGAGTATTTTAATGAGTTTGCCTCCGCACGTACAATGGGTTTATGACCATCATCCAGAACCAGGAAGCGAAGAAGAAAAATTGATTACTATATTGGCAAATCCTCGCGAGTGGATTTCGTAACCTAAAATTTAATTAACACATAGAAACATAGATTTAAAGACCTATCTTAGAGGTGATTTTAGAAAATTGTATTTTTTCACATAGCTAAATGTGTGGATTATTTAAATTAAACGTCTTTTCAAATTATCTAAAACTATGTTTCTATGCGTTTAGCACTAATTTACGCCACATTCTTTATCAGCATTTTTGAATGTTTCGCCCAAAATGACTCATTGCGAAATCCTTATTTCAAATCATATAATGATAAAATTACTGCCAGCTTTTATTATTTAGACACTTCCAATAGTTTTCAGATTGCTTCAGACAATACAGATCCAAAAATATACGTTAATCTAATTCCGAATCGTAGAGAACAGATTGGCTTCAATCTAAACTATAAAATTATAGACATTGGTTTTGGTTTTGCGCCTAAATTCCTAAGTCAGAATAAAGGCGATTCCCATTCTAAGCACTTTAATTTCAACACCCGTTTTTACTTAAAAAAATGGATGCAGTCGTTCACTTTTATCAACCAAAAAGGATTTTATATTAGCGACGACAATATAACTGCACAGCTACCACACATGCGCACTACAAAAATTGGCGGATCGACCTCTTATGTTTTGAATGATAAGTTTTCCTTTAAAACATTGGTAAGCCAAAACGAATGGCAGACGAAAAGTTCTGGCAGTTTCATCCCGTCTTTTTCTTTCTATTATACCAATCTTGATTTAAATACTCCAGACTCATCTCATAGCGATATCTATGTATTTACATTGGCTCCTTCCTATTTTTACAATTTTGTAATCAGCAATCGGGTTCTAATTGGAGCTGGACTTGCTTTGGGTGCTGGAATAAATGATATTGATGGCGATACCTCAGCATTGTATCAAGCCGATTTCAATTTAAAGCTTGCATACAATAATGACCGTTTTTTTGGTTTTGCAAGTCTCAACACAATTAGTTTTGCACAAGACGAGAAAGTCGATCCAAGGCTGAATGATAACATCGCTACTGTAAAGCTCTCTGTCGGTTACCGATTTGATCCTCCAAAAAAAGTAAAAGAAGTTTACGATAAGGTTAATGAAAAGATAGGTCTTTGAGAATTCTCTAATCTCATAATCAATAAGTTCCAAAAATTGCTTAAATTACATGGATTTATAAAAAACTAAAATTCATTATTATGGCAAATGTGAACCAGGAACAATTAAATCTCATGCATTCTGGCAAAGGATTTATCGCCGCCTTAGACCAAAGCGGCGGAAGCACACCAAAAGCATTGGCACAATATGGTGTACAAGAAAATCAATATTCAAATGACGAAGAAATGTACACTCTTGTGCATGAAATGAGAACTAGAATTATTAAAAGTCCAGCTTTTGACAGCCAATATATTCTCGGTGCTATTTTGTTTGAAAACACAATGGATCGTAAAATCGATGGACAATGGACAGCCGATTATTTATGGGATAAAAAACATATTATTCCTTTTCTGAAAGTAGATAAAGGGCTTGCAGATCTTGCAAATGGCGTACAATTAATGAAACCCATTTCTGGTTTAGACGAATTGCTAGATCGTGCTGTAGAACGAAACATTTTTGGAACTAAAATGCGTTCTGTAATTAAAGAAGCCAATCCAGAAGGAATACAAGATGTCGTTGCCCAGCAATTTGAAGTTGGAAAACAAATTTTCAGCAAAGGTTTAATTCCAATTATAGAACCTGAAGTTGATATTTATAGTCCTGATAAAGAAAAATCGGAGCAGATTCTGAAAGAAGAAATTCAAAAACAACTGAATCTATTGGATAAAGATATAAAAGTAATGCTGAAACTTTCGATTCCGACTGTCAACGATTTTTACAAAGATCTTATTTCAGATCCGCATGTGGTTCGTGTCGTAGCCCTTTCTGGCGGATATTCTCGCGAAGAAGCAAATCAAAAACTCTCACAAAACCACGGACTGATTGCCAGTTTTTCAAGAGCATTGTCTGAGGGACTTACTGCCGGTCAATCGGATCAAGATTTTAATGCTGAATTACAAGAAACTATCAAAGGCATTTATCAGGCTTCAATTACTTAGCAAACTGAAATAACCAAACGTTCCTACGGAACGTAAATAAATGGTACCGTCAATTTTTTCTACCGACGAAACATTCCTACGGAATGAATTATTTTTAAATAAAAAAATCCCTGAGACGTTCTTGTTCAGGGATTTTTCTTTTCAATTATTTCGAAGTCATTTCTTCGGCTAAATCTAAAGTCTGCAAAATGATGTTTTTATCAGACTTAAAAGAGTTTAGTTTAAAAACGAATTTCAGTTTATTGTCAATTAACTTTTTAGGTGATTCTATCGATACATCCGAAAATTGGGATGAAATTTTAGTCATTCGATCCAATTCAGAATCTTTTGCTTTTTTACCGAATGTTTTCACCGTTTGCGCAATATCCAATTTTCCAGAAATGTAATTTTTGCTCAAATCTTTCTTTGTGTCTTTAGCAAAAGATCCTTTTCCTGAACCAAAATAATCTTTTGTATTAGCAACAACTACTACATCTTTTTCCTTCATGATAAAAATATCGCCATATTCTTGAGTGCCAACTACAGTGTATGAATTCCCATTTGGAATCAACACTTTTTTACGAACTCCCAATTGCAATAATTTATCTCCAAAAGTTGGATGCGTAGAAGTAAAAATCACAGAAAACAGCGGAATATCCTTTTTCACTTTTTCTTCGGTTATTTTTTCTTCATAATTCTCATCATAATCATACTTTTTGGTCATAACCTCAACTTCTTTCGTATCGTATAAAAAAGCGCTTAAATCGCCATCAAAAAGCTTTGCTGTGGCTTCTTCATCAACGATTGTCGAAATCAGATCTGTGATAAGTGTAATATCTTCTTTAGCAAATTTTGGATTTTGAAATAATTCAGTCATTAACGATGGAAAATTTTCAAGTGCCGCTTTTGTATTGGCGTGATACGAAACGTAACCTAAAGGTTTTTCCGAAGGGAAATAATTAAAGATGTTTTTGTTGATTTTTCTATCGCTTATTTTGCTTACAACACTGGCAATCTCCGCAGCATATTCAACTACTTCTTCAATTCGGGCATTATCATTATCAAAATAAAAATCCAAATTGATGCCTTTTATAAAATTTCCAAAGTTCTTCTGCATTGGCAAGTATTTATCATAACCTCCAAATAGTGCCAAAGGATAATTATACAACGAATAAAAACTCGACATGAATCCGCCATAATTTACCCAAGACGAAATATCTGCCGAAGCATTAATTTTCGAAAAACTTGGCGCAGTAAAACCATTTTCAAATAAACCTTTTATAATTTCTCTTTGCTGTTCTGCTAGTTTTTTATCAAATTCTGCCTGCTCTGCGGTATATTCTTCATACGGATTTCCATCATACAGATAATCTTGTTCTACCGTTTCTGCTGATCCAGCTGGTACATCAGCTACCATTGGTTCATCACGCATCACAGAAGATTCTGCTATTTTTGGCGGATTTGGCGCTTGTGGAACGTCATACACTTGCGGTGCCTCTACTGCAGTTTCTTCATACGTTTCTGTTGCCACAATCGGATCGTTTAAAATTGGAGGTCCTCCAGGAGAATCATAAAACTTAGTAGGAAGTCTTTTTGTTAATTCGAATACGACCAAATAATTGTCATTCCATACAAATGATCTTTTAACGCCACTTGGTGTAAAAACAGCATATTTTCCAAATTCTTCAATTGTACTATTTTTTCCATTTGCACCTTGCTTTTCAATCAGATATTGTGTTACTGCTTCTTTGTTTTTTATCGGAATAGTAACCTGATAAAATGGAACGCTATCTAAAAAATTCCCATGAATGGTAATTTTTTGATCTAACTGAATTATCGAAGTATATTGGCGAAGATCAAAATCAGGTTTTTTGCTAATGTATTTCGTCAATATCGGATGATTCAGTACTTCGTTTATACTGACTTTTTTAGAAAGCTGATTTCCGTTAAACTGTACAAAATAGTCGTATTTGTCTGGACTGTCTTGTCCAAAAGTAAAATACGTGGCAAATAGAAAAATTAGAGTATAAAATTGCTTCATAAAAATTAAGGCGTTAATTGGATAGTATTGTTCATTAAGGTCGATTTCTTAAATACGCTGTACATACTTTGTTTTAAAAAAACCGTTTTTTTATTTTTTGAAATTTTGCTGTTTGCATTGTCTACAGCCATAATATCTTTATCGAAAGTGTAGATAGAAATAATGCTTGCTTCTTCTAGATCTTTCTTTTTCTTTGGGTCGTTAACCACTTTTTCGGGAACTGGATATGATGCAATTCTTTCGAAAGTTTTGCTGCTTCCGCTAAAGTGAATCTGGTCGCGCTGATTGTTTATCGTATTTACAACAGCATTTAATGCTTTCAGATTCGCATAATTGAGTTTGATAATGAAGACGTAATTCTGAAAATCCGTTTTGGTAGTTACATTCGAAATCCCGTCAATTTTTACAGCTTTCGATTTAAAATCTTCTAGTTTCTGAGTAATTTCTTGTTCATTCGGAATTTTTACGCCATCGACTTCTTCTAGCCAAATGGCAGATTTGGTTTTGAACCAAGATTTCGAAAAGTCGATCATCAGCGTATATTCACCACTTTGATCGTCGTGATGTTTGATTCTTTCTGTAATCTCAAAACAGCTTGTTAAGAGCAAACAGCAAAATAAAGCGAGAATTTTCTTCATTTTACAAATTTAGATGGAATATTCTGAATAACCATGCTTTAGTTCAAACAATAAAATCAAAATTTTTAGATAATATTAACGGATTCTAAAGCAAGCTAAACTCCTTATTCTGTTCCTTTTTCTTTAACTTTGCGCCACTTATCAAAAGTGAGGTAAACTTCAAAAAAATAAAAAACAACTTCAATTTTAGAATAAGGATTTATCAATCTGTTTTCAAATTCAGGTTAAAATCTGAAATCTAAAATCTAAAATCTAAATTTATATGTTCCCATTACAAAGAGGCAGAAGATTAAGAGTAAATGAATCGATTCGTTCTTTAGTACGCGAAACCAGTTTAAGTCCATCGGATTTTATGTTTCCAATGTTTATTGCTGAAGGAGAAAATGTAAAAGTCGAAATTCCATCAATGCCGGGAATTTTCAGAAGATCTATAGATTTAACAGTTGAAGAAGTAAAAGAACTTTATGATTTAGGAATTCGCGCCGTTAACATTTATGTAAAAGTTAGCGAGAATCTAAAAGATAATACTGGTAAAGAAGCTTGGAATCCTGACGGATTAATGCAGCAGGCTATTCGTGCCATAAAAGCGGCTTGTCCAGAAATGATCGTTATGCCAGATGTGGCTTTAGACCCATATTCTATCTACGGTCATGACGGAATTATTACAAATGGCGATGTAGAAAACGACAGCACAGTCGATGCTTTAGTAAAAATGGCTGTTTCACACGCACAAGCTGGTGCCGATTTTGTTGCGCCAAGCGACATGATGGACGGACGCGTTTTACGCCTTCGCGAAGGTTTAGATGCGGCTGGATTCCAGAATGTTGGAATCATGAGTTATTCTGCTAAATATGCTTCGGCTTTTTACGGTCCGTTTAGAGATGCTTTAGATTCTGCTCCAAAAGAAGCTGATGTTGTGGTTCCAAAAGACAAAAAAACATATCAAATGGATTATGCCAACCGCATCGAAGCCATTAAAGAAGCTTTGTCAGATGTAGAAGAAGGTGCCGATATGGTTATGGTAAAACCTGGAATTGCTTATTTGGATATTGTTCGCGAAATAAAAAATACAGTTCATGTTCCCGTAAGCGTTTATCAGGTTTCTGGAGAATATGCTATGATTAAAGCTGCATCTGAAAGAGGATGGCTTGATCACGATAAAATTATGATGGAACAATTAATGTGCATCAAACGTTCGGGCGCTAATCTTATTTCGACATACTTCGCAAAAGAAGCGGCAATACTTTTAAAGAAATAAGATGAAAAAGATTTTATTTTTAGCTGCTGTTTTAGCTTTCGCATCTTGCAAAAAAGAAACTTCTGAGCCAACAAACGCGCCAACCGAATCTGTTTCTGAAGGAGAATCGGCGAAAGCCAAAAGTCCAGAAGAACTAGGAAAACAAATATTTGAAAGCACAGGAAATTGTTTTGCTTGTCATCAGCCAGATCAAAAAGTAGTTGGACCGAGCATTAAGGAAATTGCCAAAATTTATAAAGATCAAAAAGGCGATATTGTTACTTTCCTTAAAGGAAATGCAGAACCAATTGTTGACCCGAGTCAGTTTGAGGTTATGAAAACCAATTTTGCCATAACAAAGGCCATGTCTGATGAAGAATTAAAAGCAATTGAAGCATACATCTACAGTAATTTAAAGTAATTACAAGATGTTCCGTAGGAACATTTCATCGGTAGAAAATTATATTGGAAGCATTTACGTTCCGTAGGAACGTCTGATATGCTGAATGGTTAAAATTTATGTCAAAATCAAACGTTCCTACGGAACGTAAATAATCGGTCGTCAATATTTTTTTTCTACCGATCAAATGTTCCTACAGAACATCTGTGATTTTCTTAAAATAATAACGCAAAAGGGGCGGTTCCGAAAGTCGGAACCGCCCCTTTTTTATCATTAAAATATATTACCAGATTTTAACTCTTTTTTCTGGCTCAACGTACATTTTATCACCTTTCTTAATATCAAATGCTTTGTAGAAAGCATCAACATTCTGAATTGGCACATAGGCTCTGTACATTCCAGGAGAGTGCGGATCTGTTTTAACTTGGTTTTTGATCGCTTCGTCTCTTGATTTAGTTCTCCAAACGGTGGCCCAAGAAATAAAGAAACGCTGTTCTGGTGTAAATCCGTCAATTAAACCTGGATTTCCATGTTGTTTTAAATACAATTGCAGACCGTCAAATGCAGCGTTGATTCCGCCTAAATCTCCAATATTTTCACCTAACGTAAAATGACCATCAACATGAACTCCTGGCAATGGCTCAAGAGCACTGTATTGATTTGCTAAATCATTTCCTAAAGCTGTAAATTGTTTTAAATCATCTTCTGTCCACCAATCTACTAAATTTCCTTCGGCATTGTAACGCGCTCCAGAATCATCAAATCCGTGAGAAATTTCGTGTCCGATTACAGCGCCAATTCCACCATAGTTAACTGCTTCGTCAGCTTGGTAATTGTAGAAAGGCGGCTGTAAGATAGCTGCTGGGAATACAATTTCGTTATATGATGGATTATAATAAGCATTTACTGTTTGCGGAGACATATGCCATTCTGTTTTATCAACCGGTTTAGACAATTTATCTATGCTTTTCTTAAATCTCCATTGCGCTAAGTTTTTAGTATTTTCAAAATAGCTTCCTCCTTCTGCAATGCTTTTAATTTCTAAAGCCGAATAATCTTTCCATTTATCAGGATATCCCACTTTAATCGTGATTTTGTTCAGCTTTTCAATAGCTTTTGCTTTAGTGTCTTTAGACATCCAGCTCAAATTATTAATACGATTTTGGTAAGCTGTAATAACATTATGAATCATATCAATCGCTTTGGTTTTAGCTTCAGCTGGAAAAACTTTTTCTACATAAAGTTTTCCAAGAGCTTCACCAACATTTCCGTTAACCACATTAAGCGCTCTTTCCTCAGCCGGAAGCTGTTTTATTGCACCTCTTAATGTTTTGCTATAAAAATCGAAATTAGCATTGTCAATTTCTGTTGTAAGCTTGCCCGCAGCGCCGTTGATCAAATCCCATTTTAGGTATTCTTTCCATTGTGCCACTTTATTTTCTTTGAAAACAGTTTCTAAAGCTGTCATGTATTTAGGCTCAGAAACAATTACAGTTTCTAATTTAGTAATTCCTAAACCTGCAAAATATTCATTCCATTTGATAGCTGGAGTTAATTTTTGAAGTTCAGCAATTGTCATTGGGTTGCATTGCAAACGGCTGTCTCTTCTTTCAACTCTGTTTAACCTTGGTTTTGACAATTCTGTTTCAAGAGCCAAAACCTCAGCAGCACTTTGTTTTGCTTTTTCTGGAGATTCTCCAATAAACTGAAGCATTCTGGCAACATGCAATTCATATTTTGCACGCTTTTCTTTCGAATCTTTATCCTCAGAAGTATAATAATCTTTATCTGGAAGTCCTAATTGGCTTGGTCCTAAATTTACAGAGTTTTTTGAACTGTCTTTATCATCAGCACCAATGTAAATTCCGAAAAAGCCCGCATTTCCTTCTTTTTCCATTTCAACCAAATATTTCTGAACGTCAGCAATGTTTTTAATTGCATCAATTTTTTTCAGATATGGTTTTAAAGGTTCGATTCCCTTCTTATTTCTTCCGATAGAATCTAAATAGGTGTTAAATAAATTAACTGCTTTGCCCTGATCTGTATTAGACTTATACTTCGGGTTTTTTGAAGCTTCTTTTAAAACCTCCATCACATCCTTGTCTGTTCTTTTAATCAGTTCATTAAAACTTCCCCAAGTAGCGCGATCGCTTGGAATTTCTGTTTTTTCGAGCCAAGCTCCATTTACATATTTGAAAAAATCTTGACTTGGGCTGATTTTTGTATCCATATATGATACATTAATACCTGGTTCTTTTGGTGCTTGTGCTTGAGCTGCAGTTATGGCAAACATTGCAGATATAACACCAAACACAGGTTTAGCTAATTGTTTTTTCATAAAAGTTTATAGTTTAATGGAAAATACAAACATATTGTTATTATTTCTAAAATTGTGTTAAAATTCAAACAGGAAATCCATTTATAAAAATAAATTTCACAAATGAGAGCTTATAACGATTTTTATTAGTCTGCAATTTGATGTCAAAAGTTACAAAAGCCTGTTAAAAAAATTACGTTCTAAAGTTTTTAAAACCTCCTTTTCGTATTTTTGCGCCAAATTATTTTTATGAAATCGCTTTTATACAAATACCGCAAATTCTTTATTGTTTTAATAGTATTTTCGGTGGTTACTATATCTTTGTTTTACTCTGCTTTGAAACCTAAAAAAACGCTTCCGATTTATAATCCAGCAGATGTAAATCCTGAATTGGTTGACAGTACAATTCAGTATAAAAGCAAATACCACACAATTGCTGATTTTTCTTTCATCAATCAGAATGGTGATACTATTACCCAGAAAAATTATGAGGGAAAAATTTACGTTGCCGATTTCTTCTTTACAACCTGCGGATCCATCTGCCCGAAAATGTCAACCAATTTAGTTGATGTTCAAAAAGCAGTTTTAAACAATCCAAAAGTAATGTTGCTATCACATACGGTTTTTCCTGAAGTAGATAGCGTTTCTGTTTTAAAAGCTTATGCTATTAAATATGGTGTTGTAGATAGCAAATGGAATCTGGTTACAGGAGATAAAAAAGAAATCTACAAAATGGCTCGAAAATCGTATTTGGCCGTAAAAATGGGAAGACCAGATCAGCTTTATGATATGGTGCATACGGAGAATTTTGTTTTGGTCGATCAAAAGCGCCGCGTTAGAGGTTTTTATGACGGAACGAATAAGGAAGACATAAAACGTCTTTTAGAAGATATCGAATTCCTCTCTCAAGAGTAAAAACCCTTATTTTTAGAAACATTTAGCATTTGTAGAAGTGTTAAATGCCTTGAAATAAAGAATAATTGCCTACTTTTGCAATCTAAATTCAATCTAAATAAGCTTGCAAAATACAATACACACTCTGAAAAAAGGCGAAAAAGCCATTATCAAAGATTTTGATATCGATCTTATTCCACTTAAATTATTAGAAATGGGTTGTCTTCCTGGCAGTTTAGTTGAATTGTTGCAGGTGGCTCCTTTTGGTGATCCTTTATATTTAGATATTAACGGCTCTCATGTTGCAATCCGAATTGAAACCGCTCGTGAAATTGAAGTTGAACTTATCAAAACCAATTTGTAATGAGTGTTCAGAATATCAATGTAGCCCTTATCGGAAATCCAAATACCGGAAAAACCTCTGTTTTTAATCAATTAACTGGTCTTAACCAACAAGTTGGAAATTATCCTGGAATTACGGTTGAGAAAAAAATGGGCTTTTGCAAGTTGCCTAATAACATAAAAGCCAATATTCTAGATTTACCGGGAACGTACAGCTTGAACGCCAGTTCGATGGACGAAAGCGTTGTTATTGAACTTTTGCTAAATAAAAATGACAAGCTATATCCAGACGTTGCTGTTGTTGTAACTGACGTTGAAAATTTAAAAAGAAATTTACTGATTTACACTCAGATAAAAGATCTTGAGATTCCGACGATTTTGGTTATCAATATGTCGGATCGTATGGAGCGCAAAGGTATTTCTTTGGATATTCCATATTTAGAAGAAAAATTAAAAACAAAAATTGCTTTAGTTAGTTCGCGCAAAGGTTTAGGAATTGAAGAATTAAAAGAACTGATTGTTTCTTATAAAACTATCCCGCACGAACCTTGTTTGAATGCTTCTGTAATTGATGAAGAATATTTCAAAAAACTGCAACATGCTTTTCCAAATCAATTATTGTACAAATTATGGCTTGTAATTACTCAGGATGTCAATTTTTTGAATTTAGAACGAAATGAAATTCGAAGCACTTTTACCAAATCGCATTCAGAATTAAAGCGCTTACAGCAGAAAGAAACCATAAAAAGATATCAGTTTATCAATGATGTTTTAAAAGAAGGTTTAAAGATTGACGCTTCGATGGCTAAAGATGTTCGTGCCAAATTGGATCGTGTCTTAACTCATAAAGTTTTTGGTTATGTGATTTTCTTTGCCATTTTATTTTTGATTTTCCAATCCA
This sequence comes from Flavobacterium sp. F52, assembly GCF_000278705.1. Taxonomy (NCBI): domain Bacteria; kingdom Pseudomonadati; phylum Bacteroidota; class Flavobacteriia; order Flavobacteriales; family Flavobacteriaceae; genus Flavobacterium; species Flavobacterium sp. F52. The sequence continues at coordinate 43,531 of NZ_AKZQ01000026.1, forward strand.
TATTCAGCTGGTCAACTATTCCGATGGATTTCATTGACAACACTTTTGCCTCTTTGAGTAGCTGGGTTGCGGCAGAACTGCCAAGCGGTATTTTGACCGATTTACTTTCTCAGGGAATTATTCCGGGTATTGGTGGTGTAATTATTTTCATACCGCAGATTGCCTTTTTATTCCTCTTCATTTCCATTTTGGAGGAAAGCGGTTATATGAGCCGTGTTGTATTCTTGATGGATAAAATCATGCGCCGATTTGGGCTTTCAGGAAAAAGTGTCGTGCCCTTAATTTCAGGAACTGCTTGTGCGATTCCAGCAATTATGGCTACAAGAAATATCGAAAACTGGAAAGAACGTTTAATCACTATTTTGGTAACTCCTTTCACAACTTGTTCGGCAAGATTACCTGTATATGCGATTATTATATCATTGGTTATTCCGAGTAAAAGAGTTTTTGGAGTATTAAATCTTCAAGGATTAACCTTAATGGCGTTATATGTTTTAGGATTCTTTATGGCTATTTTATCGGCTTACATCTTAAATAAGGTTCTAAAACTGGAATCAAAAACATACTTTGTTGTTGAAATGCCAAGCTACAAAATGCCGCTTTTCAAAAATGTCGGAATCAATGTGCTGGAAAAAACAAAAGCATTTGTTCTTGGTGCGGGTAAAATTATCTTAGCGATATCAGTTATTTTATGGTTTTTGGCCTCTTACGGACCTGGAAAAGAATTTAATGAAGCCGAAAATATCGTTAAAGAAAGGTTTGCCAACACAACTTTAGACGAAACTCAATTTGAAAATGAAGTTAACTCTCAAAAATTAGAGAATTCCTATATTGGTCTAATGGGGAGAGCCATTGAACCCGTAATTCAACCTTTAGGTTACGACTGGAAAATCGGAATTGCGTTAATCAGTTCGTTTGCAGCGCGTGAAGTTTTTGTTGGAACTTTGGCGACAATTTATAGTGTTGGAGATACGGATAACGAATCGACTATAAAAAGCAAAATGCAGGCAGAAGTTCGTCCAGACACAGGAGAAAAAGTATTTGACTTTGCAACTGGAATCTCTTTACTACTGTTTTATGCTTTTGCCATGCAATGTGCGAGTACATTAGCAATTACCAAAAAAGAAACCAATTCATGGAAATGGCCTGCAATGCAGCTGGTCTTCATGAGTGGTCTAGCTTATTTTACCGCATTAATTGCGTATCAACTTTTAAAATAAAAAGTTATGTTTCAGGAAATTATAGCCTTTGCCATATTAGGATTTGCAGTTGCTTTTTTGATCAAAAAGTTCTTCTTTAAATCGAAAAAGAAAAAAGACTGCGGAGGTGGAACCGATTGTGGATGTTCGTAACATTAAGGTTCTAAGACGCTAAGATACTAAGACTAAACGCTTCAAATAGATTTAATTTTTATTTGAAGCTTTTTTATGAGAAAAAATGTCTTATTCTGTTATTTTAAAACCCAAAAGCGCCTTTTTAGTATATTTTCTAAAACTATTTTTGCTTACTAAATTTTATTTAAGATGACACCAGAAGATAGAATGGAAATAGTACGAGATAATAGAGTGGCTCGATTACTGTGGTTCGCGATAGGTTTTTTCTGCGCGACAATCATTACTTATTTCATAATGAAAACCAATCATTAGTTTTTTCTCTGCTGTTTTAATTATACTTTTATCCTATTAAAAACAGCAAAAAAGGCTTCAAATGAACCCAAAAATCCATTTACTTTTCATTCTGTTTCTTTGTTTCTCCCAGAGTGTAATTAGCCAAACAAAAACAGAGATAACGCAAAATCCCAATATTACGTTTACCACTTCAGATGGAGTTCCTTTGTTTTTGAAAGTTTCAGGAAAAGGTGAAGTCTGTATTTTTGTACACGGAGGTCCTGGTGCGTGGAGCAAATCTTTTGAAGAATTTGGAGGAAATGTTCTTGAAGACAAACTAACCATGTGTTATTATGATCAAAGAGGATGTGGCAGATCTAGATCTCCCGCATATAATAATTACAGCATGGACAGAATGATTGATGATATTGAAGAAATTCGAACTCACTTTAAAACAGATAAGGTATTTCTAATTGGGCATTCTTTCGGAGGAATTTTAGCCACTAAATATGCTAAAAAACATCCACAGCATGTAAAAGGTTTAGTTCTGCTAAATGCTACACTTGACATCAACGATTCACTTCTCAATCAAATTGCTTTTATGGGTAAAACTCTTGGAAAAGATTTCCCTGTAAAAGACAAAAACTCAATACTAAACACATTTTTTGAAGCTAAACAGCAAATTAAAAAAGCAGATTTAGATTATAAAATGTTATCTGATAATAGAGCAACTGTTGAAAAGCTTGACAGTATTGATAATAGCGAAAAAAGAAACTCTTCTTTTGCTCAGCATGCATTAAGTGATCCGCTGTACTTTGGAGATTTTACAAAAGAAACGGCTTCTATTAAAGTTCCAACGCTTATAATTTCAGGAACAAAAGACAATAATATTGGCCCTGAACATTATCGTTTGTTTAAATTCCCAAATCAAGAAGTTAAAATTATTAAGGGTGGCCATATTTTGTATTACGAACAGAATAAGGATTTTAAGAATACCATTCAGAAATTTGTACTTGCTTCTAAGAATTAAAAATCATCTCAAATAAAAAACGGCTCTTGATTAGAGCCGTTTTCTTTTTTATATGTAAATGAAATCTACTTCACTCCTTCCCATTCTGCATAAAACTGAGCAAGAAAAGTTTCCATGAAACGATGTCTTTCGGCAGCGATTTCTTTTCCTTTCGTTGTGTTCATTTTATCCTTTAAAAGTAAGAGCTTTTCATAGAAATGATTAATAGTTGGAGCGTTGTTCTTTTTATACTCCGCTTTTGTCATATTGGTTACAGGAGCAATTTCTGGATTGTATAAAGCTCTGTTTTTAAATCCACCGTAATTAAAAGCTCTTGCAACGCCAATTGCACCAATAGCATCGAGACGATCGGCATCTTGAACAACATCTAATTCGACAGAAGAGAATTTCTTTTCAAAATTTCCTCCTTTATAAGAGATATTTTCAATGATCTTTACAACATGGTCAATTATATCCTCAGAAACATTTTCGGCTTCTAAAAACGCTCTTGCCGTTTTTGGCCCAATAGTTTCATCTCCGTTATGAAATTTACTATCGGCTATATCGTGCAATAAAGCGCCCAATTCTACAATCGTAAGATCACATTCTGTCTCTTTTGCAATCAGCAACGCGTTTTTGTAAACACGCTCGATATGAAACCAATCATGACCGCCTTCGGCATCGTTTAGTTTTTCTTTTACAAAAGCAATGGTTTTAATAATTAATGCTGAGTCACTCATAAAGAGGTTTTTACGTTTTATAAAAAATGTTGATTGCCAAAGATTTTAAATCTCCAACAATCAACAAATATCTTTTAAAGCAACAATGTTGCTTTTTAAATTTCAATCTAAAAATTCCAAATTCCAATCTAAAATCTGAAATCTACATTCTAAAATCTAAAATTTAAAGTCTCGCTGGTTCCACCCATTTAAAGATATGCGATTCTTTTGGTATCACAATTCTTTCAGAGATTTTCGCCATACGAGCTGGCAATTTCATTAAATAGTCACGCGCTTTTTCAGCTTCATCACTTAAATTAGAAATTTTTTCAATTTCCCATTTGTTGATTAATTTCTGCATGATTTCAACATAATCGTTTGCAGTGTAAACTCCAATACGCTGTGCTGAATCTGAGAATTGTTCGAAAGCTGTACTAATTTTTTGGCCAGATTCTCTTAAAAAGTGAGCCGGCATAACGATTTTCTGCTTCATCATGTATTGAAACGCCAACATCATTTCGCTTGGATCAATTTGGAAAATTCTAGTAACAAATTCGCTATAGGCGTGGTGGTGACGCATTTCATCACCTGCAATCATTTTACACATTTTAGACAATTTGTTATCGCCAAATTTCTTCGCTATCTGCGCTACTCTGTTGTGCGAAACATAAGTTGCTAATTCCTGAAAACTAGTGTATACAAAATTTTTGTATGGGTCAGTTCCAGTTCCAATATCAAAACCGTCGTTGATCAAATGCTGTGTTGTCATTTCGATTTCACGCATGTTTACACGACCAGACAAATACAAGTATTTATTTAAAAGATCTCCGTGACGGTTTTCTTCTCCAGTCCATTGTTTTACCCACTTAGCCCAGCCGTTTCCTTGACTTCCTTCTTGCTGATCTATTCCTTCTACATCCATCAACCATGACTCGTATGTAGGCAAAGCTTCTTCTGTGATGGTATCACCAACAAGCGTAACCCAGAAATCGTATGGAAGTTCTTTTGCAATCTCGCGTAATTCTTTTACCTCTTCAAAGAAATTTTCTCCTTGAGAATCTGGTAAGAAATCCGACGGCTGCCAAATTTTTTCCACTGGAATTAAATACTGTTCAACGAAGCTATCCACGTTTTTTTCCAAAAACTGCATTACTTCTAATCTAATGTTTTTTATAGACATTACTTATTATAGATTTGGGTTGTACGTTTTAGCTCGGACTAAAACTTAAACCTGTTTATACTCATTTATTCCTTCTTTAACTGCTTTTTCAGTAATCTCCATCAGCTCTTCAAATTTGTAATCTTTGACAGCCAAAGCTTTATGAGCTGTAAATTTGAGGTGATTTCCTAAACCAACAGGAAAAAAACCAAATTTTACCATTTTCCAAGAATTATTGATACTTACCGGCACAACATACGCAGATGGTGCGTATTTGCATAAAATTTTTAAACCGCTTTGCGCAAATTCTTTTGGTACTCCTGTCTTACTTCTTGTCCCTTCAGGAAAGATTACGGCAGATCTTGTGTTTTTTTCGATATATTCAGACAAGCCTTTGATAACTGGTATCGCTTGTTTAGGGTCTTTTCGGTCAATTAGGACAGATCCTCCGTATTTCAAATTAAAAGAAACACTCGGAATTCCGCTTCCTAACTCCTTCTTACTTACAAATTTACAATGAAAACGTCTAAAATACCAAATCATTGCCACGATATCGTACATACTTTGGTGATTTGCCACAAAAATAATTGGCGCACCTTTCGGAACCGTGTCTACGCCTTCAATTGTATATCTTGTTCCCACAAGATTCGTACATTTTAAAAGGCAGAAATTTAAATAATCAACACTTTTTTTGTGAGCCTGGTAGCCAAAAACATTTAAACAAATCCACTGAATTGGGTGAAAAACAGCCAAACATAAACCAAATAATAAATAGTAAATTACCGATATTGGATAAGAAATAATTTTTTCCATGCTTCAAAAATTAATGCGCAAAAGTAGTAAATATATTTTTAGACTTATTAAAATTGAAAACAATAACTGTTTTTATGGTTTAATTGTACCTTTGCACTAGAATTTGCAAATCTTTTCTGAATTAAATGAACTTTACTTACCCTAAAAACGAGCGTTTAAAAAGCAAAACGACAATTGGTTTACTGTTTTCTGAAGGAAAATCGGTGTCCAAATATCCGCTTCGTTTGGTTTACCGTCAAGCGGAAGCAAATTCAGAAGAACAAACCAAGATTGGCGTTTCGGTTTCTAAGAAATATTTCAAGAAAGCTGTTGATCGAAATTACTTTAAAAGAGTTTTGAGAGAAACCTATCGTTTGAACAAACATTTGCTTTTAGATAATCTAGATCAGCCTTATTCGATCATGCTTTTTTATCAGACCAAAGACCGTTTGTCTTACGAAGAAATCAATACCAAAATGATTCAATTGTTTGAGAAATTTGCAGCTCAAATCAACAAACCACGAGATTCTGATACGAAAACAGAAGCGTAAATTTCAAAACGTAAGATTATTATTCAAGTTAGACAAAAAAATCGTAGTTTTAGCTCTAAATTGAAATTTTATGCGACATATTTTCTTTTTATCTGTTTTATTTTTAATACTTTCTGGTTGCAGTAAATCTGAAGCTGAGACTAATGATGTTGCAGTAAGCGCCGTTATGGTTCCGCCACCGCCACCTGCTGGAGCGAGTGAGTCTAATAGAAAAGATCAAGATTTAAACGAATCTTCAACAACTAAGATTCCGCAGAAAATAATCAAACAGGGATCGCTCCGATTTGAAACAGATAATTTAGAAAACACTTTTAATCAAATTCATAAAGCGGTTTCAGAGAACAAGGCAAGAATCATAAATGATTCTGAAGGAAAAGATTACAATAGTGTTTACAGAAGTCTAACTGTAAAAGTACCAAGCCAGAATTTTGATCGTTTTATAAATAATGTTTCAAAAGGAGTTTCTTATTTTGAGGTCAAAAATATATCTGCAGAAGATGTAACAGAACAATTTATTGATTTAACTTCAAGATTAAATACAAAGAAAAAACTTGAAGAGCGCTATTTGCAAATCTTGCAGAAAGCGACTAAAGTAAGCGAGATTTTAGAAATTGAAAAACAAATTTCAGCTATCCGTGAGGAGATAGAATCAAAAGAAGGCCAGCTGAAATACTTAGAAAGCCGTGTCTCTGAAAGCACTGTCACTATTGATTTTTATAAGACGGTAGCTCAAAAAGAAGGTGTTAAAATATCTTACGGTTCAAAAATTTGGAACGCAATTAAATCAGGATTCTTTAGTTTATCCGATTTTTTAATTTCGTTAATCAGTATTTGGCCGTTTATTATCCTATTTTGTGTATTAGCCTATTTTATTAGAAAAAGATTAAAAAGAAGAAAAAAAGAATAATCATGTATCCGTATTTCAAAAAGAAATTTATTATACCAGTCGCTGCGGCGGGAATGTTGTTTGTTGGAACCAGTTTTAGAGAAGATTTTTTTGAAATTGCCAAACAGATCGAAATTTTTACAACTTTGTTTAAAGCTGTAAACACCAATTATGTCGACGAAACCAATCCAGGCGATTTGATGGATAAAGCCATCAAAAGCATGTTAGGAAGTTTAGACCCATATACGGTTTATTTTAACGAGCAAGATGTTGTCAATTTTAAAATCAATAATACTGGAGAATATACGGGGATTGGCGCTTTAATTTCAAGAAAAAACGATCGTCTGATTGTTCGTGAACCTTATAAAAATTATCCTGCTGACAAAGCCGGATTAAAAGCGGGTGACGAAATTATCCAAATCGGTGACGTTTTGATTGCTGATTTTAAAGATGATGCTTCACAATTATTAAAAGGAACAAAAAACACTAAAATCAACATTAAATATCTTCGTCAGGGAAAACCAAATACTACGGTTTTGGTTTTGGATGAAGTGGATATTAAATCTGTTCCATTTTACGGAAAAATTGATGATAAAACGGGTTATATCGTTTTGGCACATTTTAGCAGAAAAGCTTCTGCGGAAGTGAAAGATGCATTAGAAAAATTGAAAGCTGATGGCGCCAAACAAATTGTTTTGGATTTAAGAGGAAATCCTGGAGGTTTACTAAATGAAGCTATTGATATCTGCAATTTGTTTGTTCCAAAGAATGAAGTAATTGTTACGACTAAATCTAGAATTGAAAAACATAACAATACTTATAAAACACAGAAAGAACCAATTGACACTGAAATTCCGTTGGCCATTTTAGTAAACGGAAGAAGTGCTTCGGCTTCTGAAATTGTTTCTGGTGCTTTGCAGGATTTAGACCGTGCCGTTATTTTAGGAAGCAGAAGTTTCGGAAAAGGTTTAGTACAGCGTTCGGTTGATTTAACCTACGGAACTCAGCTGAAAGTAACCATTTCAAGATATTATACGCCTTCTGGAAGATGTATTCAGGCTTTGGATTATGCTCATAAAGACAAAAATGGCGTGGCTCAGAAAACTGATGCTAAAAATTATAATGCTTTTAAAACCAGAAAAGGAAGAACAGTTTATGATGGCGGAGGAGTTTTGCCAGATATCGAATTGGAAGAGGCAAAAACCAGTGCCATTGCAACAGCTTTAATTAAAAACGACGGTGTATTTGATTATGCTACAACATATTATTACAAAAATCCAAATTTAGGAGATAAGATTCCAACTTTGACAGATGCAGATTACACCGCTTTCAAGCAGTATCTGAAAACGAATAAAATCACTTTTGACACAGATACTGAAGTCGCGTTGAAAAATACTTTGGCTGCAGCTAAAAAAGAAAAAATAGACGAGACCATTACTGCCGAATATCAGCAATTGTTAACTGCTTTAGAAAAAAGCGAAACTACTTTACTGGATAAAAACCAAAAAGAAATCAAAAACATGATTTTGGAAGAGTTGATCAAGAGATATCAATATCAAGAAGGTTTATATCAGTACTATCTAAAAAACAATTCAGAAATTAAAAGAGCAGTTAGCGTATTAAATAACCCTACAGAATATAAAACGATATTAAAAATGTAGTGAATGAAGATAACTCTAGCCCTGACTCTTTTTTCATTTTATACAGTAACGGCACAGCAAAAACCTGTTGAAACTATTTATTTTGAATTTGACAGGTATGATCTGACAGATAAACAAATTACTGTTGTTTCAAACTTTATAAAAAACATAGACACGGCAAACGTTGAGTCTATACAGATTTATGGCTATTGTGACGATCGCGGCAATGATGAGTATAACTTTAGATTATCAAATAATCGCGCCAATACGATTCAGAATCTATTGATTAAGAAAGGATTCAATCAGAGTAAAATTATAATTCTTGAAGGAAAAGGACGTGTTGTCGTAAAACCGGATACGGTAGAAAATCTGTATGAGACACGTTTGCGAAATCGACGGGTTGATTTGATTGTGGTTAAGAAAAATAGTTTTGGAAAAGGGGTCTATACTTCTTTCAAAGACAAACTGAAAGTTGGAGATAAAGTATATCTAGAATCTATTTTATTTGAAATTGGAAGTGCAAAACTAACTCCCAATTCTAAAAAGGAACTGGATAAATTTGCAGGCATACTTCAAAATCATAGAAATCTTAATTTTGAAATAAGAGGTCATGTTTGTTGCACTCCAGAAATTTACAGCGATGGAATTGACAGAGATACCAAAGAAAGAAGACTTTCCTGGAACCGCGCCAAAACTGTTTTTCATTATTTAATGTCAAAAAAAATCTCCAAAAGCCGTATGACATATGTTGGGTGTGGCAATCGATATCCATTGGGAAGAGGCGATAATTACGATCGGCGAGTGGAATTTGTGATTACTAAAATTTAGTTTTTACTAAGCTTCTAAGATGCTGAGTTACTAAAATTCTAAGGTTTTTTGCTTATTGGAATATTCTAAAAATCATTGCGGATTTACTTCCTTTTTAATTATTCTCTCACCATTTCTATGTGCGGAATATCATCTTCTAAATACATTTCGCTTGTTTGGACAAAACCGTGGCTTTCGTAGAATTTCTTCAGATACAATTGCGCGCCAATCGTGATTTTATCTTGTCCAAAATTGGATTTAATTCCAGCTATTGCTTCGCGCATTAATTCGTGTCCCCATTTTCTATCTCTATAATTGGCGTCTACAACTACTCTTCCGATAGAAGCATTATCAAAACTAATTCTGGCATCAAATAAACGTGAATACGCGACGATTTTATCTTCAAACTGGCCAATTAGGTGCAAAGCTTTCTTGTCTTTCCCGTCAAGATCCAAATAAACGCAATTTTGCTCTACTACAAAGATTTTGCTTCGTAGTTTGAGCAAATCATATAACTCATGAACAGTTAATGCCTCAAAAGGCTTTATTTTCCAGTTTAATTCCATTTTTGATTGTTTTTGCCGCGAAGGCACGAAAGCGCTAAGTTATATTATTTTTTTAGCTTCGCTAAAGTTTTTATAGAAATCGCAAAGGCACAAAATTGTATCTCATTGAAATAAAACTTTGTGCCTATTTTCTGCGAACCTAGAAAAGAAAACTACTTTTTCGTCATCACGATTTCCATGCTTTTATATTCGGTTCCATTTTTTGTATCGTACATTTCCATTTTTCTAGTTTTAGCATCTACAATGGTGTACACTTCTCTATACTTGATATTTTTAGCAGTTACAGGATCGGCCATTTCTCCAAAATATTCTATACTCTTAGTACTTTCGTTATACTTTCCTCTGCTGGTCATCATTCCAGTTCCCATATTATCTATAAATGTGGAGATATATTCTTTGCTAGCATTATTATAACCTACTGTTCCTTTACCTTCAAATGGTTGTCCCATCATCGTTCCTTTATAAGTTGCTTCTTGAAAGCGACCGCCTAAGACCATTTTGATCTCTGCGACAGAAGTTTCTTTTTCGGGTTTCGCATTTGCATCCGACCAGAATGTCATATCGCAATTCCATGTTCCCACTTCATCGGCCAACATTTTATGTGGATCTCCTGGCGTTGCATATTCCTGCCAAGCTTTCATCTGCGCCGCAGAATCTAATGGTGCTTCGGCAACAGGTTCTTCGGTTTTAACAGAATCTGTCGCTGCTGGAGTTGTCGATTCTTCCTTCACTTCTTTTTTACAAGAAATAAAACACAGGGTTATTATTGCTAAGGTTGCGGTTAATCTTTTCATAACTATTTGTTTTTATGTTTGTTATAAATAAAAGTACGAAAAAATCTTGTTCGTTTTATTTTGTTTTCGTTTTCAAGTTGATATACTTTGGCTTTTTAACCGTAAAGTTCGCAGAATATTTGCGCAGAGGACGCTAAGCTGTTAAGAAGTTGAAGTTCTCTGAGAAATGCGCACAGTTAATCGTCGAGAATTTGAAACTTGAAACTTGAAACAAAAAACCCTTATCGTTTGTCGATTCTCACTGTTTTTATGATTGCTTCTAGTTCTAGCATTAAATCTCGTTCTTGATGTGAGGGAGAATAAGAGAATCCTTCGATAACCAAAACACGGTTAAAGGTTTCATCAATAATAACATAGTTGATAAAAGGTCCGGTCATGAAATCATTTTTCAATTCCCACGTTCCTTTTGTTTCGAATGCATTTTTACTGTCCAAAGTTACTTTTGAAAAATAGGGTGCGTATGCTTCACTGGTAATCATTTGGGTGTTAGGTTCGCGACCTTGGATATATTTCCCAATGGAATCCCGCATTTTGACAATTGCATTGACAACATCTTTTTTCTTCTTGAAATTATAAAGTGGAATCTGGTAAATTAATAAACTAGTATTGCCACTTATAATTTCTTTCTTAAGCCAGATGAATTTCTTTTTGTGCAACATATATTCATATCCTGTCGGAATCTGAATATTAATATGAAATTTATTTTTTATGATTGCTTTATTTAACAGTGAGGTACTGTTGTCATCCTGAATTTTCTCAATTTCAGCGTCATGAATAATTTTAATTATTTGCGGGGCGTTTAACTCAATACTACAAATAATATCATCTACAGATTTCCCGTATATACGGAATGTATTGTGAGGCAATGTTTTACTTCGAATGATTTCAAATTTATCTACAGATGCTTTTTTGACCACAATAATGCTTCGACTATCGGTCACAAAACCTTCAAGCAATCTGGCTGGATATTGATTTATGGTAAAAAGCGGTTCTTCTTGGGTAAGTCCAAGAACCGGAGAGGCAAATTTATTTCTGATGCTATCGCCCACTTCTCCATACCACAATTGGTCATCGATAATGACCGAAATGGTATTCGTTTTTCCAGAAACTGTTTCATTTTGCTTTTCACTTTTGAAACAAGAAGTCAGGAAAAATGGAATTAATAGCAATAAAAAATGGGTTTTATTCATTTTTTTAATTTATGAAATAAAACCCAAATTTAATAAGATTATTCTATTATCCGTTTATTTTAAGTTTCATTCCCGGTTTAATATCTTCATCTTTAATGCCATTCCATTTTTTAATATCTGAAATTGTTACTCCAGGATATTTTTTAGAAATGCTATATAAAGAATCTCCTTTTTTAACGTAATAATCTTCACTAACGTTTTTAGAAGGTGCTTTTTTCTTGAATGAATCAACCGAGTTTGATGCAATTGCTGTTGAAGCTGGCTCTTCTATAACGACCGCTGCTTTAGAAATAATCAATGTTTTTCCTAAACCAATGTTATTTGAAGTTAAATTATTAAGTTCTTTTAACTCCGCAATAGTCGTACCGAATTTTTTTGCAATGCTTCCTAAATTATCACCAGCCACTACAACATAGTCCATATCTACGGCTGTTTTCTCTTTATTTTCTGCAGATGCAATTGCTTGTTCCTTATCTACAACAGCAGGAAGAGTTTTAACAGGAACCTCTTCTTCTGCTTTAATTTTTAGGCTTCTTCCGATTGCTACAGCATTTGTTTTTAAGTTATTCCATTTTTTAATATCTGAAATACTTACATCATACTTTGCGGCAATTGCACCTAAATTATCTCCTTTTCTAACTTTGTAAAATTCAAAATCACCACTTTCAACTGCCGCTGGTTTTGCAACTGCTGGTTTTGCTTTTGGAGCATATTTTACAGCTAATCTAGATGATGTTGCTCTAAACTCCTTATCATATTTTACATAGGCATAAATTTGCTCTTCGTTTGAAACAAATGTTGCGATTTTATCTTTTGGAAGTCTGATAAAATGCTGTTCTCCTTGATAAAACGGAATAACTCCCATTTTGTATGACGGATTTAAAAGCTGAATTTGAGATTGTGGCATGTCTAACAAATCGGCTAGCTGTTTGAAAGACATTTGATTTTTGACCGCTACTGTATCCGTTTCAAAATTTTTAACCACAGCTCTTTCTGGATTAATGCCATGTTCTTTGTGGTATTCAAAAAGGTACATTGTTGCTAAGAAAGCTGGAACATAACCTTGAGTTTCTTTTGGAAGATAGTTACGAATGTCCCAGTATTTTGTTTTTCCGCCAGAACGACGAATTGCTTTGGTAACATTTCCTGGACCTGAGTTGTAAGAAGCTAAAACCAGTTCCCAGTCGCCAAAAATGTTGAACATTTTGGTCATGTACTCAGATGCTGCAGCTGTAGCTTTAAGAGGGTCACTTCTTTCGTCAATATAAGAATCGATTTTCAAAGCGTATTGTTTTCCGGTTCCATACATAAACTGCCAAAGTCCCGTAGCGCCCATTTTAGAAACTGCTTTAGGATTTAAAGCAGATTCTACAACGGCTAAATATTTTATTTCCAGAGGAACATTTTGTTTGGCAAAAGCATCTTCGAAGATTGGGAAATAATATTCTGATAAAGCCATTAATCGAGAAAACGATTTTTTACGGTTCTTAAGAAATGACTTTATTATATTTTCTAGACCTTGATTGTATTCAATCTCAAAAGGTGATTTCTGATTCATCGCTGCCAAACGCTCTTTTAAAAGTTCGGTTGGAAGTTCTTCATCAACAGTAACATCTTTGTTAATGGTTTGAATGTCTTTGGTTAGATCATCATAAATATCCAGACTTACTAATTCGTTCATCCATAAACTATCTACTTTTGTAGCAAGATCGTTCTTTTTGAATGTACTTTTAATAGAATCTAAATATGAAAGCTTAACCTCTGGCTTCAATTCTATGTCTGTCTTTGCCTTTTCCTGTGCACATACAGCTAACGAAAAGAAAGCGGAAACCACTAGTGATAATTTTTTTACAATCATATAACATTATTTTAAAATTCTGTAATTCAACAAATTACAAGAGTTGTATTTTTGCAAATCTAAGCCCTTTATCGAAGAAAAGTGTTTAAAAAAATGTTAAATGTCCTATTTTGTTATAAAATTGCCGCAATTCCCGGCAAAGTTCTTCCTTCTAACATTTCTAGCATAGCCCCACCACCAGTGGAAACGTAGCTCATTTTATCTTCAAATCCGAACTGTTTTACTGCTGCAACAGAATCTCCACCACCAACTAATGAAAATGCTCCATTTGCTGTAGCTTCTGCGATATAATCTCCTAATGCGATTGTTCCTTTAGAGAACGTTTCCATTTCAAAAACTCCTAATGGACCATTCCAAAGAATTGTTTTTGACTCTAAAATTACTTTTTTGAAGTTTTCTAGAGATTTTGGACCTGCATCTAAACCTTGCCATCCGTCAGGAATAGCAGTTACATCTACAACCTGAGTATTTGCATTGTTTGAGAAATCGTCTGCAGCAATAACATCAACAGGAATATGAACCTGAACATTTTTTTCTTTTGCTAATCTCAAAATTTCAAGAGCTAAATCTAATTTATCATCTTCGCAGATAGACTCACCGATTTTTCCTCCTTGAGCTTTAACGAAAGTAAAAGTCATTCCTCCTCCAATAATCATGTGATCTACTTTATCTAAGATATTTTCGATAACGGTAATTTTAGAAGAAACTTTAGAACCTCCAAGAACAGCAGTTACAGGTTTTTCACTGTTTTTAAGAACTTTATTTAAACTGTCAATTTCTTTTGCCAATAATGTTCCGAAACATTTATCGTTTGGAAAAAATTGTGCGATAATTGTAGTAGATGCATGTGCTCTGTGAGCTGTACCAAATGCATCGTTTACATAAATATCTCCAAGAGAAGCCAATTCTTTAGCGAAAGCTACATCTCCAGCTTCTTCTTCAGCGTGGAAACGTAAATTTTCTAATAAAAGAACTTCGCCTGGCTTTAAATCTTTTGCTGCAGTTTGAGCTGGTTCTCCAACGCAGTTTTCAGCAAACTTAACTTGAACTCCTAAAATCTCAGAAGCTGTTTTTAAGATATGTTTTAGAGAATATTTCTCTTCTGCTCCTTTTGGTCTTCCTAAGTGCGACATTAAAATCACACTTCCGCCTTGTTTTAAAATTGTATCGATTGTTGGCTTTGCAGCTTCAATACGTGTTGTATCGGTTACATTAAAATTTTCATCCAATGGCACATTGAAGTCAACACGGATAACTGCTTTTTTATTTTTAAAATCGAAATCGTTTAAAGTTTTCATCTGCTAATTTTTTTAATTTTTTGAAAGAATAACAAATATAGAACTTTTACAGTAGTCTAAATTTCAAAAAAGCAAAAATAATCGAACAATAAAAACGAAAACGTTGTAAATTATGAAAACAAACAAAATAATTCTTAAAGATGATAAAAATTATTTGTCTAATCGTGAACCGGACTTTGTGTACAAGGACAGTTACTGATTGATTGCAAGAAGTCAAATCCGATTGTGATGGAATGTGTTCCTGTGTTATACGCTCCAAGACCATTAAACATCAACTGGTAAGAGTATGCAAAATAGAATTTAGATTTCATAAAACCAGCCATTGGTCCCATTGCCAAAGGTTTTGGGAACTGGTCATTTAAGAAACGGTAAGAAACTCCGATCCAATAGTAATCTTCGTAGCGATTGTAACGTCTGTATTTGAAGTTTAAATCGGTTGTAGAACGTTGGTCACTTGCAAAGTATTGCAAGAATACCGATGGTTCGTATTCGATACGTCTATTTTCTCCGTCTCTAAAAGTGAATCCTGAGTAAACCTGAAAGTTAGAGAGTAGATCTGGTTCTACTCCTCTATACTTATCAGTGTTTTTCTTTAAAACGTTGTTGGCGTTAAAACTAAAGTAAAATCCTTTGTTACGGTACAATGCACTAATATCAAAGTTGTTGTTTGAGTTATAACGATTGTCTGTAATTGAAGGGTCTAATGCTACTGGAACACCATTTACGTCTCCAGTAAAATTACCCGTTTCGATTCTAAAACTATTAAAGTTGTACGATATACCAAAAGATAGATATTGCTCTGAACGATAATCTAAAATCAAGTGGTGCGCAAAAGAAACTTTGGCCCCGGTTTGTCTTGTATTACCATTGCTATCATTATACAATGAAATACCTACTCCAGAACGATCTAGAACACGAAAATCGGCGTACAATGATTGGTTGTCTGGTGCATCTTTAATTCCGACCCACTGTGTTAAACCATTGGCTCTAATACGGAGATTATCTCCAATACCTGCATACGCAGGAGAAAGAATAAAAGGGTTATCAGCTAAATACTGGGTAAACACTGGTAGGTTTAACTCTTGGCTGTAACTTGTTGTTACAGCCATGAGTACTAAGGATAAAATAAACTTTTTCATTGTAATAATTTTTTTAGATAACATCATTGGGGCTATAATTTTGTTATCTGTATAATGTGAAATGTCCAACAAATTCTCTCGGATCTTTTGGATCATTCAGTTTAAGAACATACCAGTAATCTCCTGTTGGTAATTCGTCTCCATGATATCTTCCGTCCCATTTTCCATTAACACGGTATTTCGCTACTACTCTACCATATCTGTCATAAATATCGAATGTTAACTCTTTGTATGCTAACGCACCACAATCTGGACCAATGGTATCATTTTGTCCGTCACCATTTGGTGTAAAGTAGTTTGGCATACAGAAGTCATAGAATGTACCATGAACTGTTATTGTTTTCTCACAACCATTTTTATCTCTTACGATAACTACATAATCTCCCGTTTTGTAGATTCTATAGCTATTAGATGATGAGAATGGTTCACCATTGAAGCTGTACTCATAAGGAGCAACACCTCCAGAAGCTTGTACAACAATTGTGTTGATGTCTTTGCTTTGGTTTGTGATGTCGATTAAACCAAGTTCCGCAACTGCATTAACAGTAAAGATTGGAGTTGGTACCTCACAACCATTAGTATGTCTTGCAACGATGAAGTGATCACCAGCAGGAACATTTGTAAAGATGTTGCTTGGCTGGAATACTCCATTGTTATCTAATGAATAATCAACATCTGCTGGGTTCGTAATTGAAGCATCAATTGTTACAACTACCATGTTGGCTTGTGTATTGTTAACGCAATCATATGTTACCTCAGCAGTTGGATTAAGAATTACTGCGTTTGGCATGTTTTCTACAAACTCAATTACACAACCTTCTGCATCTTTCACATATACTGTATGTGTTCCTCCAGCTAGATTAGTGAAATCAAATATTGTTTGAGTAGCTGTACCCTGAGTAAATGGTCCTTTTTCATTATCTAAACTTACGCTATAAGGTAATGTACCACCTTTAACTTCAATACTGAATGCACCATCTTTATCTCCATCACACACTTCAGGAATCATAGAGTTTGGAACTTCTGTTACAATAACCGGATTAGGTTGTGTAATTTCAACATCTTGTCTCACATAACAACCGTTTTCATCTTGGGCAATTACTGTGTAAGTTCCTGGAGCAAGTCTATCAAATGTTGTAATGAAATCAAACTGATTTAAATCTGGTGAGATTGCATATTTAATAACTCCTGTTCCTCCGCTCGCTGTAATTACGATTTTACCATTATTTTCACCAAAACATGAAACATTCGTCGGTGTAAATGTTGCTATCAATGCAGTTGCAGGTTCAGTTATTACAGCATTAACAGAAGTACTACTACAATCTCCGCTGTCTACTTTTACTTTATAAGTTCCTATTAAAAGATTTTCAAATCTTCCGTAGCTTTGAGGCCCTTGAATTGGGTTTCCAGCTGCATCCTGTAAAGTATAACTATAGTTTCCTAAACCTCCTTTTGCTTCTGCAACGATTACTCCTGTAGCTTCACCAGTACATTTTACAATTGCATTTGTAATATCTAAATCTACTGTCAAAGGAACCAAAGGATCTATTTTGATTTCATTAGAAACAAAACTTACACAGTTATTAGTATCTCTCACATAGTATTGGTAAGTTCCTACTGGTACAGAGAATGTAACAGATGAATTAAATGTACCCAAATTTGTTGCAAAACTAGGATCTGTACTATAGCTATATGGACCTACACCTCCTGTTGCGCTTAATGTAAGCGTCGATTGTACGTTACAAGTTTGTGAAGAAGCCAAAATTAAGTTAGGAATAACTTCTGTTGGTTCTGTAATAACAATACTTGCAGATGTTGCCTCACAATTAAATCCGTCTGTTACTTTTATTGAATAAGTACCAGCACCTAGTCCATCAAAAATATTCGATGATTGCGGACCTGAAGATATAGTTTGTGTTCCAATCACAGTGTTTAATGTGTACATGTAATTGCTTCCCTGTCCTCCTGTTGGAACTGAAACTGTTATTGTCGCAGTTTTATCACCAAAACATGATAATAATGTTGCGCTCGGAGTAGCAGTAAACGTTATTGGAGATGGAACTACCAATGTTGCAGTTGTTGTAGCAATACAACCTTTACCATCTTTTACATTTATCGTATATGTACCTGCAGATAATCCTGTGAAAGTATATTGAGTAGAATAATCTACCACAATTGCACCATTTAGAACTAACTGATATTGGTAATTATTATCCCATCCGCCATTTGCAGAAGCATATATTTCACCGTCATTATTACCTGGGTTACAAGTAATATCTGCCTGAGTTGTTGTCACCGCTAATTGCGCTGAAGGTTGCTCAATTGTAAATAATGTTGTTACTGTACAGTAAGGATTTCCTATTAAGGTCGCACTAACTGTATACTGACCAGCAGTTAAATTAGAAATTGTAGTTACAGCTCCTGTTGTAGTTCCTGTACTAGAAACTGGCCCTGTGATTACATAACTAAAAGCACCTGCCTCGTCTGATGGAATTGGCTGTCTGTCAACAAAAGTTAATGTTACCTGACCGTCAGCTGCTCCATAGCAAATTTGTGCACTTGCTGGTACAGCTTTAATTTCAAAAGTATTTGGATCATTAACGTAGTGAACCTCTTTAATTGTACAATTTGTATCAAGATTTGTTACACTTATGATATAATTTCCAATTGATAAATTAGTAAAGATACCCGTTGCATTATTTGGATTACCTGCTACTGCATTTCCAGATGCATCTGTAATAGCATATTGCAGATTTGCTGGTGTTCCTCCAGTTGTGGCAACTGTAACAGCAATATCTTCATTATTTGTACAAGTTATTGCATTTGTAATACTAATTGTAATATCATCTAAACTAATAAATGGATTAATTACATACGTTCCAGCATTAGAACCAATACATCCGTTATTATCATAAACATTAACTGTATATGATCCACCTAAATAATCGGTTTCTGTGTAAACATTTCTATCACCTTTATAAACTACTGCACCATTTCTAATGAATTCGTAGATATAAGTTCCTGAACCGCCTGTAACACCACTAATTGTAATTGTTGCAAAATTGCTAGTATTATCAGAAGTACATCCGTACTGAGCAATTGCTGGGTTAGGAACTACAATTAATGCCGGTTCGATAACCTGAACAAGTTTAAAATCAGAACATCCTCTTCCAGAAGTAACTGTAACAGTATAGCTTCCTGCTTCAAGATTTTCGAATACGTTCTCTGGTTGTGCTGGTCTATTTACAGCAACTCCTAAAACAGTCGTTCCTGTTAATGTATAAGTGTAAATTGGATTATCATTAACCCCTGCACTTGGAGCATCTAAAGTAGCTGTAATAGTACCGTTGTTTCCTCCGTTACAAGTTACAGGTGTAGATGTTGCATCAAATCCTGTTACTAGAGTTGCAGGCTCTAATTTAAACTCTATGTCTTTCGTACAAGTTGTTGTCAAATCAGTCACCACAATTGTATGTGAACCCACTGATAAACCAGCGAATATAGCCGGAGTAGTTGTTACAGTTGTAGTTCCATCAATTGTATAACTGTAGTTACCTGTACCACCTGTAGCTGTCGCACTTACGCTTCCGTCACCGTTAGCACAAGTTGTTAAATCTACAACCGTATTTTGAATGTCTAATGGCTCTATAATAGTTACCGCTGCGTTGAATACGAATTCACAACCGAATTTATCTCTTACCGTTAGATCATATGTTTTAGGAACACTTACCGTAAATGTAAGTCCTGATTGGAATCCTGAACCAATACTATATTCAAATGGCCCCATACCTGTTCCTGGTGTAATTACAATATCGTAAGTTCCTGTAGCACTTGGACATTGAGATACAGCTGCTGCTGTAAATCCTGTTGGAAGTGGGTCAGTTACGATATTCACTCTAAATGGAGCAGAAATACATCCATTAGCATCTTGTGCATAAACATCCCATGCAGGTACAGTTGCATCTAACTCTCTTGTAGCTAATGCGTCAAATGCTCCAGCAGGGTCACCAGCATGAACGAATGAATAGACATAACCTGGAGTTCCTCCACTAGCTTGAACTGTTACTATTGCTCCTGTCTTACAGTTTGCATTTACATTATCTACTAAATTAACTGTAACTACCGTTGGTTGTTTCACTTCTACCATTGAAGTTGCTGTACAACCTGTTGCATTGTCTGTAATGTTAATCGTGTACTGACCAAAAGCAAGACCTGTTAAAGGAATGGTTGTCGCTGTTGTTGATGTTGATGGAACAAAATTAGTACCATCTTTATCTATTGTATAAGTATAACTTCCAGCAAAATCTGAAACTGTGAAAGTTACTTGACCGTCATTTGTTGTATTACAAGTCATATCAGCAATAGTCTGACCATTTACAACAATATTTGTAACTGGTGCAATTGGTAATAATTCTTCGTAAGTACATCCGTTAGAATCTGTTACTCTGAACATATAATCTCCAGGAACTAAACCTGTAAAGGTAGCTGCTACTGTATTATCTGCAGTATTCACTGGAGCATAAGCTGCTGGAGCTCCGTTAAATGAAATA
Source organism: Flavobacterium sp. F52 (assembly GCF_000278705.1). NCBI lineage: Bacteria > Pseudomonadati > Bacteroidota > Flavobacteriia > Flavobacteriales > Flavobacteriaceae > Flavobacterium > Flavobacterium sp. F52. The sequence continues at coordinate 64,096 of NZ_AKZQ01000026.1, forward strand.
ATCTCGAATGTTAAAGCCCCTACACCATTTGTCGCAGTTACATCAACTGTACTAGTTGTAGCACGGCAAGTCACAACAGATGCACTGAATGTTAAATCTGTCGGTTTGTTTAGTGGTACAATTGGTACTGTTACTGGAGCAGTTTCACAACCATTAGCATCTCTCACGGTGTAAGTTATAGAAGGAATTGATCCATCATTAACTACTGAGAAAGTATTAGCTGTGTCATAACCTTGACCATTGAAATTATATCTATAGTCAGTAGTACCGCCTGTTGCAGTTACAACTATGGAAGTAGTTGTACTACATGTTGTATTTGGAGTAATTGCATGGATAGCTGTTAATTCAGTTGGCTCACTAATTACAAATGTTGCTGGCGCCGAAGCACAGTTTTTAGAATCAGTTGCTACTACAGTGTATGTTCCTGCAATCAATCCTGTGTAAGTTCCTGTTGCATCTCCAGTCGTATTAACGATTGGTCCTGTCAATACAAATGTATAAGGAAGACGACCACCTGTTGGAACAACAGTTAAACTTCCGTCATTAAATGTATAACAGCTTACATTGATTTGTGATTGAGCAAGTGTCGGAATTACTGTTGGGTTAACTGTTACAGTAGTAGTTGTTACAGAACATGCTGGCGCGTTACTATCTGTAATTACAAAATAGTAATCACCGTCTGTTGACACAGAAGCTGTAAAGTTTCCGGCAACACCTGTTACTGGTCCCGTAGCAGCTCCATTATGATACATTTGATATGTATAAGGTCCTACACCTCCACTGATTTCAACATCAATAGTTGCATCAATTGGAGCAGCGCAATATAGATCTTTAGTTACCGAAGCACTTGCGATTAATTGTGGTTGAATAATATAGTCTACCTCATCTGTACATCCGTTATCGTCAGTTAAAATAATTTTATAAGTTCCCGCAGCTGTAAACGTAGCTGTAGTTCCTGTAATTGCTAAACCATCAACTGTAAATGATTTTACACCATTGTAAGTTGTAGATAAAGCATTTAAATCTACTGTTAAGTTTGCACCAACAAAACATTGTTGAGCTGGTAAATTAAGATTTGGAGCTGCATTAGAAATTACTGTTACTGGTACAGCAACTGAAATACAACCATTCGCATCTTTAACATAAACATCCCAAGTAAGGTCTGTTAAGTTAGTATCCACAGTTAAAACTGAACTTGTTCCAAATACTGTTGGCGTAGGATCTCCTGTTTTAACCACAGCATAAGTATAAGCTGATGTTCCACCCGTAACATTTGTAACTGTTATTTCAGACTCGTCATCAGAACAGAATACTTTGCTTGCTGTCGCAGTAAATGCGATTGGAGCCGGCATTGTAATAGTGACATTTGCAGATTTTGAACAAGTCGTTGTAATATCTCTAACTGTTACTGTATAAGTACCTGCTTCAAGGCCAGTTAATGTAATAACATCTCCTGCAACAGTTGGTACATTGTATGACAATGCAGCTGGGTTAGTTGTTACTGAAATATTATAATTTCCGCTTGCGCTAAAATCAGAAACTGTGAAAGTAGCCGAACCGTTGTTATCAGTTCCGTTTGCTGTATTACAACTTACATTGTTTGAAGATGTAAGAACAATATCAATTGGAATAACAGGCTCTACTTTATATGGTCTTTCTATAGAACAACCATTGTTATCTGTTACTTTAAATAAGTAAGTGTTTGGTGCTAATCCTGTGAAAGTAGCATTATTTCCGTTATCTAAAGTAATTGGCGAAATAATTTCATATTTAGCATAAGGAGTATAGCCTCCAGTAACAGTTAACGTAACATCAGCCACATTTGTCGGACAGATTGGAGCTGTTGTTAATGTAAATAGAATATCAGTTAATGGTTGGTATGGCGGAACGACAACGTTACCATTAAATTGGCATCCATTAGCATCAATAACATAATAATTAACTGTTTGAGCAGATGTACTAACTTGTACCTGAGTAGTATTATCAGTATAGTATGTCGCACCTCCATCAAAATTAAATCTGTATGGTCCTGTTCCTCCAGTCGCAGTAATTGTTACAACAGCAGGCTGAGCAATATTGCTAGGATTACATGCGTAAGCTGTAATTGCAGGCGTAGCATCTAAAATTGCTGGCTGACCAACAGTATATTGTTTTGTTAAAGAACAACCTCTACCAGATGTAACTGTAATATCATACACTCCTTGTGGCAAATTAGAGAATACATTACCTGTTTGTACATATCCAACTGGCATTGGCGAAATTGCATATGTATAAGTTGGATTATCATTTGAAGGCAATAAATTAACTTCAATTTTTCCATTAGTTCCGTTAAAACAAGAAACATCAGTTACAACAGCATCAAATGTTACAGGCGTACCTGCTGGTAAAGTTACTTCTGCTGTTGTAGTACAAAGATTTCCGTTATCGGTCATTGTAATAGTATAAGTATCTGCTCTAAGTCCAGAAATTGTATTTCCTGAAATTACAATACTTGGATGCATTGGCGTAATACTATAGCTATAAGAGTTCGTTCCTCCAGATGGAGTTAACGTAACCACACCATTGTTAACCACACAACTTGGCAATGCTGTAATTGCTGGAGTTAATTTTAATGGCGCATTAATATTGATGGTCTCAGTATCTGTACAATCATTTCCATCTTTAATGGTAATTGTATGAGATCCTGAACTTAAATTAGTAACTGTATATGGCAACCCTGGAATGCTTACAAATACTCCAGTATCCACTTTAATTGAATATGGTCCTACTCCTGCAGCAGTTTCAGTAACAACAACTCCAAAGGCACCTTCAGCCGCACAGTTATTAGCTACACTTAAGCTAATTTCTGGGCTTGGATCTTTAGCAATTGTTACGCTTAATGGGAATTCACAATCTTGAGCATCTTTAACAATAATATTCCAGTTTACATCAGCACCTGTTGGTCCTGGATCTAAACTTAATACGTTTCCAGAAGCAAAAACTGATGGAGTAGCTGGAGCAACTGCTGAAGCAAATGTGTAAGGTCCTGTACCTCCAGTAACTCTAATAGTTACTTGAGCTGGATCATCACAGTTTGCATTAACATTACTTGTTATACTCGCGTCAAGCGGTTGAGCTGGCTGTGTAATTCTGAAAACTGAGACATTAGAACACAATGATCCGTCAAACTCTTTAACATAAAGAGTGTAATTTCCAGGTCTTAATCCTGTAAGTGTTCCAGAATACGGAGCACCTGTTAGACCAGTTGCAGAACCACTTACTGGTGGAACAATTGCAACGTTTGTAACATTATCTCTAACTTCAAAATCTAGTCTTGTAGCGTTATAATTTGATACTGTGAAATTAATAGTTCCATTAGCAGCACCATTACATGTAACATTCGTAGTTGCTACAGAATTAATAACTATTGGTGAGATCGTTGGAGTCAATACTTCTAAATAAGAAGGACAGCCACCAGCATCAACAACTTCGAAAACGTAAGTTGTATTCTGATCTAAATGATCAAATGTATAAGAAGTAGCGCTAGTTGATCCAGATGTTGTTCCTACACCATAAATAGTATAAACAAAGTTTGGTGTACCACCCGTTACATTAACTGTTACAGAAACACCATCTGCACAAGTTGCTCCAGCTATTCTACTAGTCAAAGCTAAATAAGGTGGTGGCTCAATTCTTAATCTATTACTTTCAAATTTACAACCATTCGCATCGATTACTGTGATATAATAATTACCAAACATTAATCCTCCGAAATTATGTACAGGAGTTCCTGCCGCACCACTTTCTGTATATGTAGCAATTTGTGTCATTGCGTTATCATACAAATAATAAGTATACGGTGCTGTACCTCCAGAAACTACGTTTATATCTAAACTACCAGGTGTAGTTGCACCACAAGTAATTCCGTGTTCAACAATATTTGCTACTATTGGAGGAGGGTTATTTAATATAATACTATTACGGTACTCACATCCTTTAGCATCTCTTACAACATAGTTATAAGTTCCTGAAGCTAAACCACCATAAATAGCTAAATTACCAAAAGTAACTCCATTATCTATACTATATTGAAATGGCGATTGTCCCGCTGGATTTGTAAAACGTATTGTACCATCAGTAGAACCGTTACATGTTGGGTCAACTTTTACGATAGTAACACCGACTGGCACATAATCGCTTACTGTTGCTGTTTTTGTTTGTACTGGACAGCCATTAGCATCGGTAATTTCAAATTGGTATACACCAGCAGTTGATGTAGTGTAAATAAATGAAGTTCCAGCAAAAGCAATCGGCGCACCAGTATAAGCACCTGCACCAACTTTAACTCTATAACCAAATGGCGCAGCGCCACCAGTTACAGAAACAGCAATTGTAGCATCTGTTGGAGAAGAACAAGTTAAGTCTTTTGTCAAAATAGCCTCAGCTATCATGGCAGCATTAACTGTAACAGTTGTTGTATTAGTACAGTTATTTGCGTCTTTTACAGTAATAGTATAAGTACCTGCTGATACTGTAAAAGTATTTGCTGGACTTGGTGCTACACCTGTATTAATCGAATAAGTATATGGAGCAACTCCGTTTGAACCTACAGCTACAATTTGGAAGTTATTTCCTGAAGCTGTACATTGATTTGCAACAGAAGCACTCACAATTGGAGTAGTGTCTGTTACTAAAGTTAATGGTAAAGTTACCGTACACTCATTTGAATCTTTAATCCAAGCGTACCAAGTAAGCGCTGGATTTAGATTAGCTGAATTTGCTGTATCGTAAGTTCCTGGAACTGTACTGCTATTACTGAATGAGTATTGGTATGCAGGTGTTCCTCCAGCAGCTGTAATAGTTACTTTAGCTGTTGGAATATTACAATTTGCATTAACATAAGCTACTGTTCCAGAAAGTGGCGCAGCTGGCTGAGAAATTGTAATAGTAGCTGTTGTAACATCACAACGTGTAGTCTCATCTGTAAATACAACTGTATATGTTCCTGGAGCTAAATTAGAAATTGTAAATACAGGAGCTGTTTGACCCGTAACTGGCGTTCCACTATTTAATGAATAGCTATAAGTACCTGTAAATCCGCTTACATTATAACGGATTGATCCTGTTGAATCACCGTTACAGTACACATCATTTAATTTAGTTGCTGAAGCAATCATAAGTTTTGCTGGAGCAATATTTAATGGGAAAGTATCGTAACATCCGCTAGCATCTGTTACTTTGAATACATAATTTCCAGGCGTTAAATTACTAAATGAAGCTGTTGTATTTGATGGCGCCGAAGTTGGACCAGAAACAATTTCGTATACGAATGGTGCAATACCCGTTAATGCTTTAAGTGTAATTGTTGCTGTACTTGTAGTATTAGCAACAGGAGCACAATAAATTAGACTCGCATTAACAGAAGCAATTACTGGAGGGTTAAGTTTGTTTACAACAATAGATTTTGTTGGCATTATACATCCGTTCGCATCTTTAACAGCATAGTAAATAGTTTGATCATTACCATTATCTACAACTGTCAAGGTATTAGACGATGTAAATGATCCATTGTTAAAACTATATGTATATGGAGCCGTTCCAGCTGTTGGAGCGGTAGGAATATTAATAGTCACTAATGCAGATTGTTTTGCATTATTAGTATCACACTTGAAACTTGTTGCTGTAGCATTTGTATCTAATACTGTCGGTTGAGAAATTGTAACCGAAGTTGCAGCAGAAGTACAGCCCAATGCATCTGTAACTAAGATATCATAAGTTCCTGCTGTTAAACCAGTAGTTGTAGCTGTAGTCGAAACTGAAGTCCCACCTCTTGTTACACTATAAGTAAAAGGAGCTTTTCCTGATGTTGGTGTAATCGTAATTGATCCTGTATTATTTCCATTACATAAAACGTCAACTTTAGCAGTTGTAATTGTTAATGTAGTTGGTTTTAATGTAACTGTAATGTCAGCAGTTTCTGCATAACAAACTGGATTTGCAGAATCACTTACTCTAAATTTATAAGTTCCTGCAGCTGTTGCCACGTAAGGACTTGTAGTTGCAGTGTATGCTCCTCCATTAAATGAAACCTGATAGCTACGAGTTCCTGTACCGCCAGAAGATGATAAACTAATTGTGGTATTTGGCGTACAAGTTGCATCTGGTACAATTGTCGGAGTAATAGTTAATTGAGGTGCTACAACATAAGTAGTCTGAGCATCACAACCAAAACCATCTCTTAAATGTAAAGTGTAAGTTCCAGGAGTTAAGCTAAAGTTAGGTGACTGCTGGTAGAAAATTCCATCTTTACTGAAAGTTGGAGTTCCTATATAAGTACCTGTTATTGTAATATTAATTGGTGAACCTGTATAACATTGTGATGCAGGCGTATCAATTGTTGGAACATTTTCTGGTAAAATTGTAATTGTTCTTTTTGCAGTACAACCATTATTATCTTTAACATAAACATCCCATACTAAATCAGCTCCAGAATTTGTATCTACTGTTAAAATAGCACTATTCCCATAAGCTGATGATGGTACCGTTGATGGGCTTTTCGCGAAAGCGTAAGTATAGTTTGGAGTACCGCCTGTCGCAGTAACTGTTATTTGCGAATTATCATTGTTACAGTTTATATTAGATGCGGTTGCAGTAAAACTAACCAACGAACTTGGCTGAGCTAGTGTAACCGAGAATGTAGACTGGCATTTTGTTAATCTATCTATTGCTGTAATTGTATATGTACCTGCTGGCTGAGGAGCAGTAACGTTTATTACTGTCGTTGTTTCAGAAACATTCTTTTGTTCCTGAATAATTGTTCCTCCGCCATTTGTTATAACATAATCATAACCTCTATTTTTAACGCCGTTTACTATAAACTGAAGCGTTCCTGTTCCGCCGTAACATTGAATATTAGTCAAAACTGAACCAGTAGCTACAATATCTGGAGCCCCTTTTACAGTGTAAGGTACTGTGAAAGAACAGCCAGATTTAATATCTGTTGCTTGAAAAACATAATTACCAGGTGCTAACGATTTAAATTCACCATCAGAATTTGAAGCACTATTATATCCAGCAGGTCCAGAAATTATCTGAAAACGAATTGGAGCAGAAATATCTGTTTTTACTGCGGCAATGTTTACGTGACCTCCAGGAGGAGTTGTAGAACAATCGTATCCACTATCTGTTATGGTAATGCCTGTAATTCTGTCTAAGTTATTAATTGTTACTGATAATGGTCCGAATTGACAATTATTGGCATCTCTAATATATGCTGTAACCACACCTCCTGTAGAAATAGAAAATGTATTTGTACTGGTAAAATTGGTTGTACCATTGAAACTATAAGTATAAGCACCTGTTCCTCCAGCACCATTAACAGTAACAACTGCAGGTGTAGTGCCTGTACCATTACACTGAAGTTCTGTAGCGCTTATTGTTCCTGATAAAGCAGTTGGCTGAGTTAATCGTATTGTACCAATAGCAGAAGTACAACCTTTACTATCTCTAACCAAATAGGTATAATCAATATTTGGGCTTAAATTAGTATATAAAGATGTTGATGACCAACCTGCATTATTAAAGTTGTATTGATATCCACCTGAACCGCCTGCACCTACTAATTGCACACTACCATTTGTCAAACCATTACATGTAATTTGGGTTGAGTAAACGGTAACTGTAGGATTTGCAATAGGATCTACTACAACTGCATCAGTAAATACAATACATCCTTTTGAGTCTGTTACTCTAAATACATATCTTCCTGCAGAAGATGCTGTATAAACATTAGATGGAATAGTTGTATAAGTAGTACTTCCGTTTACTGCTACAGCATAAGTGTATGGACTTGTACCGCCAGTAACTGTAATTGTTATTTCTGCATTATTTGTAATACAATCTAATGGTTTAGTAATATTTCCTTCTGCTTTTAATTGGTTAGCAATAACAATATTAGAAATTGCAGGAGCTGTACAACCATTAGCATCTGTTACAACAATTGAGTGTGTTCCAGGGCCAACATTTGTGAACGTATTCGAAAGCTGACCTGGCGCTCCATCTAAACTATATGAATAAGGTGTTTTACCACCAGAAGCCGTTACTACAAGAGTTGCGCGATTAGTTGTATCATAACACAAATCTGAGTTGCTTGCTAATGTTGCCGTAGGAATTTGTGGAGCTACAACTGACACAACACTTGAAGCTGGAGAAGAACAAGAACTTGCATCTTGTACAACAACCACGTAATTACCTGTAGCAACATTTGTAAATACATTATTATTTTGGAAACCAACTACAACAGTTCCATCAGTACGACGAAGCTCATATTTATAATTTGGAGTTCCACCACTTGCTGTAGCAGTAATCGAAGCCCCCATAGTACAAGTTGGCTGAACTGTTACGTTTGCAGTAGTTGTAAGAGCAACTGGAGCTGTAATTGTTTTAGTGAAAGAGCTTGAACATGTTCCAGCATCATCACTTTTCACAATAATTCTATAGGTGCCAGCAGTTAATCCTGTAATTACAAGAGGAGAAACTGTAGCTGTGTTCCAAGTTGTACCATTATTTAAAGAGTACTTGTATCCTGTAGTTGTATTGAAATTTGCAACGTCAATAGAGATACGTCCATCTGAACTATTACTACATGATAAATTATCAATAACAGGCTCAGATACTGTAAAAGCTTTATTACTATCAATTACAATTGGGAAATCTTTTTGAGTAATACATGACTTTGGAATTTGGCGAACCCAAATATCATCAATTACAATGTCATTTCCACCGTATTCAATACTTCCAGAACGAATTCTGAATGTTAGATTAGTATGAGGACCTGGATTTAATGAAATATTAATCGGTACCCATTTTGTTCTATTAGGATCGTTTGCTGCCTCAGCGATTTTACCTGTGTCTTCAGTAGCCACAACCTGTCCTGCTGCATTAACTAACTCAAATCTAACAATTGGAGCAGCACCATTTACGCCTGTATTCAATAAGTTTCCTACATAAAGAGAAACCATTACAGGTTGGTTTGGAATAACATCAATAATTGGTTTACTATAAAGAACACCGTAATTTCCTGCAGCACCACCAATATTTACTAATAAATATCTTCCATTTGCATCTGCACCATTAGTAGTATGATCTTTAAAGTGGTACCAAGCATTATCGTTTCTCCAGAAGAAACTTGTCACAGAATATTGGTTATCTTCTACAGATCTTGTTGGTGTTCCATTTAATGAACAAGTATAGGGAGGATTAACTCTCTGGTCATTGAAACAGTATGCTGAAGCAATACCAGGAGTAGTAGTTGTACCACCAGAACCAAAATCTTCTAATAATAAATTACTATAAGTTGGTACTGAAGTTAAATTATATCTTACTGAAATTGTATGAGGGCCAGATGGAACGTTAACAAATACATTAGATGGTGTATTTGTATTCTTTACATTATCTAAATAGTATTCATAAGCATAGTTATTACCTCCACCACTTGTTACAGTAACTGTACTAGTTGCTGTTCCGTTACAGTTGAAAACTGGTGGGGCAACAGAAATTGTTGGGTCAGTAGGTCTTGGATCTAAAACCACGCCAGGCATGCTGAAGATACAACCTTTTGCATCTTTAATATAAAGAGTATAGGTTCCTGGAGCAACATAGGCTTCATTTGAAGATCCATAATTTGCACCACCGTCAAAGCTATAAGTATATGGAGGTGTTCCTCCTTGTGGGTTAGTAATTCTTACTTTACCAAATCCGTTTCCAGAAGGGTCACATCCTGCTAATTCAGAAACACCCGCTGATGCAGATAAAGCATTTGCTGGTTGAGTAATTGTAATTGGAGTTGCTGGGTCAGTACAAGTTACGCCTGACATTGTATAACGTACAACAACATTGTAAGTACCTGCAGTAACATTTGGAAATACTGGATTATTACTAAATGTTGCACCATTATCTATACTATATTGTAAAGTATATCCATTAGCATTAGTAACATTTACATTTATTTGCGAAGTGCCACCGCTACAGTTAATTTCAGTTGCTGTAACAGTATAAGTAGGTTTTGGATTTGCATTTACTGTAATAGATGTTGTTCCGCTACAGTTGTTTGCATCAACTACTCTAATATCATATGTACCTGGACCAGTTACGGCAATTTCATTTGATAATTGGAATGTAGATGAACCATTTATAAAATGGTAATATGGCGCGGTTCCGCCTGTTGTAGTCACAACAATTTTACCATTTGAACATGCCGTTAAAGGAACCGTTAAGGCCGCTGTTGGATTTAAACCTGCTGGAACTGGATTTATTGTTACATCAACAGTTTTATCACAAGATGGAGCTGGAGTAGATCCAACTGCTCCATTAGTAACTCTGACTCTATAATCTCCAGATGATAAATTTGCAAATGTATAATCTGAATTTGAAGTTGGACCGAAACTATTAACTAAAGTTCCACCGCTAGTATAAATATAATAGTAATATTGAGGATCGATATTTTGTGCCCCAACTTTGATGCTTCCTTTATCATTTTTACATGTTGGTTGCGTTACAGTCGTTGAAATACTAAGATCTCTACTTCTAATTAAAATACCTGGAACAGTAAAAATACAAGGATTAGTTGTCACACCAATTTGTCTAATGTGAACGGTATAAGAATTTGGACTTGTAATCGGAAATACATTACTAGTCTGATACGCACCTGGAGTTCCATTTGGATCTGTGCTAATAGCATATTCGTATCCTGCAGGAACACCTCCGATTGTAATGCTTCCTGGAGCTCCACAGATAATATCTTTATGAGTTTCTGTTGGAGTTAAAGAGTTGCTATATACATTAAAGTAGAAACGGTTGAAACATCCTCCCGCATAATTTAACGTTACGCGAAATTGTCCCGCTTGGTTTGCAGTATAACTTGATCCTGTTTTAAGACGAGTCCAAGTACAAGAAGTGCTTTCATTAGCACAATTTTGATTTGTAACTGCCGTACAGCTTGATTCATTTAATTTTTCCCAAACAATACTATTTGCATCTGAAATATTTAATGTAATTGCCCTAGAAGCATTTCCTCCACATAAAAAGATATTAGGAAGTTTTTTTCCATCATTAGAACATATTACTACCTGATCTGCAAAAGGTATTACAGGATTTTCTACCGTAGTACCAAATCTAGTAACAACAAATGATTGATAAATTGATCTACAAGGAGCTGCTGCCAAATTGTACACGTAATAAGTACCAGGATTTTTTACATTTAGTGTTTGTCCTTTTCCTATCAGTTGTGTGCGGGCTTCATCACTGTACCATGTATAATCAGTATAACCGTTTGCTGCAGTCAAGTTAATGCTTTCACCGCAAAGTGTTACATTGTCGGTATATTTACATCCATCAACTCCTACTAAAAAGTTAGTTGCTTTTGGAATTAAAATACATCCTGTATTCGTATTAACACTCGGATCATCAGAAATTGTAAAAGCTGTATTTTGTGTCCCTTTGTAAGTTGCATATGCAGAGTTGTCAATACTATTAGAACAAGCCTCACTCAACATATGACAATCTGGAACAACCTGAACTTTGAAACTAATTACTTTTTCAGGGTCGCCAACTTTAACCACACTGTTATCAACCTTAAAAACAATATTCCTTGTAGTGGCATCATAACTTTGAACAGTTACTCCCGTTGGCAATGAAACAATATCCGATGGATAATTAAAAATAATATTTATAGGCAATTGGTCTCTTATGGTAAACGAAGTAGCATTATCATTTCCTGTATTCTTAAAACCAATTTCATAATTCAATTGCTGGCCTAATGTTACATTTTGCCCACCAATATTAACTCCTTGCGCATTCTTTACAATTTTGGTTAAGACAATCTTTGGTTCGATAATCTCAACGTTAAAAGCATTAAAAAACAATCCGTAACCATCCCCACTTGTGGTAAGTTTTAATGTCGCAGAAGTATCATTATTTTTAATGACACTTCCTCCTGGATTTTGTCTATTCGCTGGGTTCGGAACATTCAAAATACCTGCCTCAAAACCTAAAGTATTTCCACTGGCCGGATTTCTATTTGTAAACGGTCCATTAGTATCGTTAATAGTACTGTTAAAAAAGTTATCTACCGGACGTTCTGCTGTAGAAATATCGGTATTATTTATAGAATACCTATCACCCGGTAAGTTAACGTCTCCTTCTAAAGCTGCGAATGCTAATTTTGCTTTTACAGTTCCTGTCGGAATCGTTTTAAACCCAGAAATAGTATAGGTAACAGCATTGCTATTTGCCTGAATCCATCTGAAACCATCAAAAGTAGTAATATATTTAGCTGAAGATTTTGGATCCTCATATACCACAAATAAATTCCATCCTGCAGAAAAACCTCCATTAATGTTCCCTTGTGCTGAAATAATATTTGCTACAGTATACTCTCCCTCAGGATTTGCCAAACCTTGTACTAATGAAGTTAAATCATAATAGTAAGCATAAGGTATTTGAGAACCATTTGAATTAGAAGGATAATAATCATAAATTAACTGCCCACTGATATCAGTATAAGCTGCCTGATTAGGAAGCTTAATTTTAATAGAACCTAAATTACTTCTATTAACCGTTTTATTATCTATAGATCCTTGGCTGTAAATACCTGCCCAATAAAGTCCTGCGTAGACAATTTTATAACATTCCCTGCTTCCGCTAGGAATACTTAACGTAGCAGAACTAGAACTAAATGTACTGTTGTCATTATCAACATCAACATAATACATCTGAAGGTCATTATTATTCCGATTATAGACATTGTACGCGTCATTTGCTCTTTCGCCATCCCTATTGTTATCTCTATTCAAAATATTATTACCGATCAAAAGCATATCACCTTTTAAACTCGTATCGAAACGAGGGGTAAAGTTCTTTTGAGCGTGAATAACAAAACTTTGAATACAAAGCAATACAGCTAAAACTAATTTTAAAGTAGTAGGTTTCTTCATGTTTCTATGGTTTCAGTTTAACGACTATTTTTAAAGGGGCATTTAAAAACAGCATATACTCTTTATTTAAAATTTACTTTATGTTGATTTTCTTTTTTCAAAGAAGCCACATCAATCTAATATTTTTCTAATTTTCCACTTTTACAATAGCCATTTTGCCATTGTATGGTTTATTTCCTTTAGCTTCCAATGCTTTGGTAGCTTCTTGCAAACCGTCGAATTTTTCATAATAAATATAATATTTACTCGTAGCTAGGTTGTAAAAGAAATTAATATCTGAACGTCCTGCAGCAACAGCTTTAGTTAAGAACTCATCGCGTTTCTCTACACTACTATGAACTGCAATAATCATATAATATCCACTATCAGAATTTTTAATATTCTTAATAATCTGCATGTTTGACTGCTCTTCACCAAAGTCAAAATCACTTGCTTTTAAAGGTGTGCTGCTCAGCTTGGTTGTTTCTTTTATTCTCTTAAGAGCCGCAACGTCCTGTGCATATCTTCCTTCATCATTCTCATAAGCTGCACGCTTAATTCTACGTTTACGCTCAATTTCAGTCTCTGTTTTAATACGCTCTAAATCGGCAATTAAAGCTGCTCCTTCTCTTTCCATTTTCAACTGAGCCGCTTTCAACTCATTAATCTTTTCAAGATATGCTTTATTCAAAGGATCATCTTTAGGGAACTTTTTAAGCCTTTCGTTGTAAAGATTTGTCAGTTTTGCAATCTCATTCTTCATACTGTTATTTGCATCAGCAATTTGAACTTTTAATGACTCTATCTGACTGTTTTCTGCCGCTACACTCTTAAATGGTTTTGGCTCTTTATAAATACCTTTTTCACTTAAATCGTTTTCCTCTTTTAAATCATTCAAATCTTTTTGCTTATTCGCAACTGTAGCTTTAAATTGATCTAATAAATCTGTTTGAACTTTACTTGTACCTTCAACCGATTGAGTCAAATTTTCAATAGCTTTTCCAGTATCATCTTTCGCTTTGGCTGCTAACGCTGCTGCCTCTGCATCAGCTTTTGCTTTCTCAGCTGCTAATCTTGCTTGACGCTCTTCTTCCTCTTTCAAGCGTCTTGTTTCTTCTTCAGCTTTCAACTTCTCTGTAGCTTCAGCGTCAGCTTTGGCTTTTGCTTCTGCCAGAAGTCTTGCTTGTTCAGCTTCCATATCGGCTTTCGCTTTGGCATCAGCTGCCAATTTCGCTTGAAGTGCTTCTGCATCAGCTTTTGCTTTGGCATCTGCTGCTAATTTTGCCTGACGAGCTTCCTCTTCCAATCTTGCTTTTTCTTCAGCAGCTTGTTTGGCTTTTAATGCCTCTGCATCCGCTTTCGCTTTAGCATCTGCTGCAAGTTTTGCTTGAAGTGCTTCCGCATCAGCTTTGGCTTTGGCTTCTGCTGCTAATTTAGCCTGACGAGCTTCTTCTTCCAATCTTGCTTTCTCTTCAGCAGCTTGTTTGGCTTTCAATGCCTCTGCATCGGCTTTCGCTTTGGCATCTGCTGCTAACTTAGCTTGACGTGCCTCTTCTTCTTGTAACTTTTTCGCTTCGGCTTCTGCTTTCGCTTTTGCAGTAGCTTCTGCATCAGCTTTTACTTTTGCATCAGCTAATAATTTTGCCTGTAAAGCTTCCATATCAGCTTTCGCTTTGGCATCAGCTACAAGTTTCGCTTGAAGAGCTTCGGCATTGGCTTTGGCCTTAGCTTCAGCCGCTAATTTCGCCTGACGTGCTTCTTCTTCTACTCTTGCTTTTTCTTCTGCAGCCTGTTTAGCCTGTAATGCTTCTGCATCCGCTTTAGCTTTAGCTTCAGCTGCTAATCTTGCTTTTTCTGCCTCTGCGTCAGCTTTGGCTTTCGCTTCAGCCGCTAATTTCGCCTGACGAGCTTCTTCTTCTATTCTGGCTTTTTCCTCTGCAGCTTGTTTGGCTTGTAATGCCTCTGCATCCGCTTTCGCTTTAGCCTCAGCTGCTAATCTTGCTTTTTCTGCTTCTGCGTCAGCTTTGGCTTTTGCTTCAGCCGCTTGTTTCGCTTTCAGTGCTTCTGCATCTGCTTTGGCTTTTGCCTCTGCTACTAATTTAGCCTGACGTGCATTTTCTTCCTCTTGTAATTTTTTCGCTTCTGCTTCGGCTTTTGCTTTTGCTGTAGCTTCTGCATCGGCTTTTACTCTGGCATCTGCAATTAATTTAGCTTGTAAAGCTTCCATATCGGCTTTTGCTTTTGCATCAGCTGCTAGTCTTGCTTGTTCTGCTTCTGCATCCGCTTTCGCTTTTGCTTCTGCTGCTAATCTTACTTTTTCTGCTTCTGCATCAGCTTTCGCTTTTGCTTCGGCTTCTAATTTTGCTTTTGCCGCTGCTTCTGCGTCAGCTTTGGCTTTCGCATCTGCTACTAGTTTAGCTTGAAGTGCTTCTGCATCGGCTTTTGCTTTTGCTTCAGCAGCTAATTGTGCTTGTCTAGCTTCTTCTGCTTGTTTTATTTTTAATGCTTCTGCATCAGCTTTTGCTTTTAATTCTGCCGCTATAATTGCTTGTCTCGCTTCTTCGTCAGCTTTTACTTTTGCTTCTGCCGCTAACTTTTCTTTAAGCGCTGCCTCTTCTGCTGCTTTTGCTTTTGCGTCTGCCGCCAATTTAGCTTTATTAGCTGCATCAATTGATGCTTTTGTTTTAGCTTCGGCTGCAGTTTTAGCTTTTGCTTCGGCTGCTAACCTTGCTTGCAATGCATCTGAATCAGCTTTTGCTTTTGCATCAGCCGCTAATATTGACTGCATATCGGCAGCCTCTGCTTTTGCTTTTGCATCTGCTTTACGTTTTGCTTCGGCAGCGTCAGCTTTTGCTTTATTGTCTGCAATTAATTTTAATCTCGCAGCTTCTGCATCGGCTTTTGCTTTTTCTGCAGCGGCTAATCTCGCTTGTCTAGCCGCTTCAGCGTCGGCTTTTGCCTTTTCAGCAGCTGCTAATCTCATTTTTGCTGCAGCTTCTGAATTTGCTCTTGCTCTTTCTATAGCAAGCTGTGCAGCTGTTTTTTGTTGTGTCGGCGCTGCTGCATTCGCCGCTGCAGCTTTTGCTTTTGCAGCTTCTGCGTCGGCTTTTGCTTTATCTGCTGCTGCAACTTTTGCTTGTAAAGCCTCTGCATCCGCCTTAGCTTTAGCATCAGCAGCTAATTTTATTTTTAATGCTTCTGCATCAGCTTGTGCTTTATCTGCAGCTAGCTGTTCTGGAGTTTTTTGTGCAATTGCTCCAGATTTATTTGCTGCGGCTTGTGCTCTTGCGGCTGCTGCGGCATCTACTCTTGCTTTATTATCAGCCGCTAGTTTTATTCTACGTTCTTCTGCATCTGCTCTAGCTTTATCAGCAGCTAATTGTGCCTGTGTTTTTTGTGTTTCTGCTAAAGCTTTGTTTGCGGCTGCAGTTTGTGCTCTTGCTGCAGCTGCAGCATCTGCTTTGGCTTTTGCCTCTGCTGCTAATCTTATTTTAACTGCCTCAGCATCAGCCTTAGCTTTATTGTCGGCTTCTAGTTTTGCTTTTGCAGCGGCTTCAGCATCTGCTTTTGCTTTATTGTCGGCTTCTAATTTGGCTTTCGCTTTTGCCTCCGCATCTGCCTTAACTTTTTCTGCAGCAGCAAGTCTTGCTTGTTTTGCTTCTGCATCAGCTTTTGCTTTTGCTTCGGCCGCTAATCTGTTCTTTTCAGCAATTTCTGCTCTATTTACCTGAGTTGCCTCCGATTGTGGTTTAGCTGGAACTGGTTTTGATTTTGACGGATCCACAAGAGATCCTTCATCGTCATCTCCATAATAGTAATTTCTGTTTTTGAATTTATAGGCAATTGCAAATTCATGAGAACCGCCTAGATTAGAGAAATTGCCCATTCCTCTTTCGTAATTATATTCGATAGCAATACTCGGAGTAATGTTAACTCCCAGACCTGCAGAAACTCCATATAATGTATTATATCCAGCCTGTGCCCAAACTCCTTGCTGAAGTGCCAGCATAGCAAGTCCAGAAATGACTGTTTTATCTTTTTTGATTTCTGTTCTAACAATTCCAGAGAATTTACTTCTATCAAAAAAACCATAACTGTCAATATAGCCAGTATACATGGCGTGTAGCTGAATAGCTCTTTCTGGATCTTCTTTTACCATTCCAGATCCGAAATTATAAAGCACTAAATTGTTAACTGCTAATCCGAAATCTAAAAATTCTGTACCATAATTAATCCCAGGATTTACTGTGAGCAATGTGCTTTTTGGAAAATCTCCTGTTAAAATTGTAGAATCATCTGATATGATTTTTCCAGTATTGATACCACTTTGATAAATTCCAACATTTAAACCAAAAGTCAAATTGCTTGCTTCTTCTAGAACAATGTTATGAGCGAAGTTGGCAACTCCACCAAAAACAGTCATTAATCCGTAATTCTGTTGAAATAGACCAACAGCAAATGCTTCGTTTTCTCTAAATCGCCCAGAATAATTGGCTAAATACGTCTGTGGAGCATTTTCAAACTGCACCCATTGTCTCTTATTATAAAAGCTTGCGTATGGGTTTGATTCTCTAACAAAACTGAATGTTGGGTTAATTAAGTATCTATTAAACTTTAACGAATTTCTAATGGGTAATGAAAACGAAACAACTCCATCCTCAGAAGCGTCTTGAGAATAGAGTACATTTGATAAACCGTAAAATAACGTGATGAATAGTAAAAGTTTCTTCATATTATTTTATAACAGTTATTGATCCTTTTTTTTCACCTGCATCGCCTTGAATGACATAGTAATAAACGGGATTAACATTTTTAAAATCTATATTGTTTTGAGGCCAATCGCCTTGGTAATTCACTACATCCAAAACCATTTCTCCGTTTGAACTAATGATCATTACCTTTGTGTTTGCATTTTTATATTCATCTGGAATATTCCAATACGGATTCATTCCGCTTAATTTTATAATATTAGGAATAACACTTGCTGGACCAGATTCGCCATTTATTCTAAATGAAAACTCTCTGCTCGCTACACAGCCAGACACTTGAGAAATCTTTACTTTATAATTCCCTTTAACTGAAATAACAAAAGAACTTCCTGTCTCTCCCGAAATTAAATTGTCGTTTAAGTACCATTCAAAAGTAGGAGCAGAAGCGTCTGTTGTAACGTTAACCGTTATAGTTTCGCCTTCGCTTAATTTGTATCCATCCTGGGCATCAATGCTTGCTTGAAAACCATTGCTTTGAAGATTGATAGATCCTGTGGCTTTACATCCGCCAAAATCGACTTCTACAGTATAAACACCAGATTCATTTGTAGAATAAGTACGATTTGTGGCTCCTATTATCTTATCACCATTCTTTATCCATTGATAGCTGTTTCCTGAAGTAGCGGTTAAAACTGTTCCTGTACCATTAGCACAAAAAGGATTTCCTAGACTTGAATTGATCGTTACTCCAGATCCACTACTAGATGACGTTACATTAACACGATTTGAGCTAAAGTTAACGTCAGAACATTGGCCATAATCGATCTCTGCATAATATTTTCCTGTACTATTAACAACTATCTCCTTAGACGATTGTCCTGTAATAAGGACATCATCTTTATACCATTTATATTTGATATTAGGAATGTCAATTGGAGATGGGGCGTCTGCACTAACAGAAAGCGTTAAACTTCCTCCAGAACACAACATTGCTGTATCACTCTTATTATTGATAAAGAAAGATGACTCGTATGTTTTGAAGTATGCAGGAAAAGAAGTATTCCCTAAAGAGTTTTTAAATCTTGTACTAGTAACGCCTGTTGAGCTTTTTACTCGTAGGCTATAAGTGTCAGAACCAATTAAATTTGTCGGAACTGCATACTTAATTGTTTTTTGGGTTGCAGAAACATCAATAGTTTGAAGGAGAGTGGTTGCAACTGGAGAAGTAAAATTTCCCGCAGCGTCTGAAAGCTCAACTACGAAGGTAGTACCTGCGGGAAAATCTATATAACTAAAAGTAGCATAAAATTCGTTAAACGAATTACCAGCACAAAGCTTCTCTAATCCATCAAATGTTTGAGGAACTATGGTTTGGGCATAGGAATTCGATCTAGCAAATAGTAGAATGCTAAATAATATTAAAACTTTAAAAAAAGATAAAGTAATTTTTTGAATCATATAGTGCGTGTTCTTGCTAGATCTATACGCTCAAAAAACAAGATATCTATAACTGTTTCAGAGAAATCATACTTGTAATTTTCAATTACCTCTTTTGCAATAATTGAAGTTGCTGCAAGTGTTGAGTTCTCCTCACAATTATTAGATACAGTATTTGACTCAGCCGCTATAGTAAGGCCATCCTTGGGGGTGGACATCCCTACTATAGACTGATTTAAATTACTTGATTTGCCGTTTTCTACAACAGCATTATTAGTGTTGTTTTGGTTATTATTAGCCAAAGTTAAACCACACTCAGAAACAGCAGCCTTAGTAGGGTTTTCTGCTGTATTCTGTGCATATAGAGTTAACGATATAGGCGAAACCAAAAATATTATATATAAAAAATATTTTTTCGTAGATACCATTATGTCTTGATCTTTATTTGAGCCCTTAAGACGATACATAAATTGTGTCTGGGGACTTAATTAATAAAATTTACGCGTGGGAAATAAAAATCGAAACTATTTATCTATTACCGCTAGAAGCTGTGATTTTTCCTAATTGTAGTCTGAAATCTGGTTTTTTAGGATTGAAGATATCAATGAATGTTTCTTTATTGTCACTTTGAGAGTAAACGTTAAAGAATACACTGTTTCCATACCAGCTTTCTAAATCTTCGTTATTAGAATTGTATTCAGTAAAGATGTTTCCTTTACATAAGTTAAAATACATTTCCTCAAATTTGATTTTTTTAAGGTTGGCATCATTGATTTCAGTTTTGCTATCTAATAATACTGCAGGGTTGAATCCAGAGATTACACTTCTTTTCATTTCAAGAGAAGCATTTTCAGCTACATATACAGCCTCTTTTACTAAACCTGCTTGAATGTCAGCATTAATGTTTTCACTGTCATTAACCATTGTAATATTGCTCGCAACAACTAAAGTTTGTTTTTTAGTGAAGTCTGTTTCACTTTTCTTCTCAAAAGATCTTACCTCCATACAACGAGATCCGTCTTTAGTGCTTGAGAAGTAAGAAGATCTAACTGCTAAAGAGTTGAAGAAACGACATTGAACTCCTTGAGAGAATTTAAAGTCATCATTAACTGATTTATAAGAAACAAATTTTGTAACATTTAAGTCACCACCTAAGATTCCGAAAGAATCTCCTCCAGCGTAACTAACCATTACATTTTCAAGTACAGTCTTGTTTCCAACACCAGCAAGAGTTAAAGCGTTGAAAGTATCAGCTCCTTTTACTTTTTTACCAGCGAACTCGATTCTAACAAATCTTAAAATTCCTGAGTTAGAAGCTACATTGTCTCCACCATAAGTAGTCATTGTAGGATCAAGATCTAAGTTATAAGAACCTACATTTCCAAATTTATTGATTGGCGCATCTCCAAGGATTACGATTCCACCCCAGTCTCCCGCTTTTTTCATGCTGCGGTTTGAAGTAAATACAATTGGATCTGTTTCTAAACCATCAGCCACTAATTGTGCTCCTTTTGTGATTACCAATGTTCCTTTTGTTTCGAAATCACCAATAATTACAGTTCCAGGTTCGATAGTTAAAACAGCATTGTTTGTAACATAAACGTTTCCTTGCAGAACGTAGATATTTTTTTTCAGCAATTTAGTATTAACAGAAATGTTTCCTGCCAAAATTTGGTTTGCTTCTCCATAGTCAACTTTATTAGGCTTAAACTCGGTCCAGTTATTTAACCAATTAGTGTAGCCCATAATTCCTTTCTCTTGTTGAGCATTCATACTCGCAACCGTCAAAAGAACGCAGATTAATTGAGTAATTTTTTTCATGATAAGGGGGTATTACGGTTAATAATAAATTTGGGTATGCGCAAATGTAAAAACTCCTCTCGAGTTTTCTGAGATTTCAGAACCCTCGAGAGTGAGTTTCTTTTATTTTGTTTCTTAAAATGCCTAGCTGGTATTCACTTAGACTTTTCAAAAAAGATTTTAAAAAATGCTTTATTACATTTCGTTCAAATCGTTGAACTCGTGTAATGATTTCAATGTACTTTCGTAGAACAAAATTGCAGCAATTAGATTTCCTTTATCAGAGTAAGGCATCATTTTTCTTTGGAATTCTACAGTTGTATCCAAAAATGTTGATGTACCTACCGCCTGAGCATCTAATACTTTTTTGTGTTCGTTATCGTCTGGAATACCAAGATCAGCCATAGTAACTCCAGGTTTTGTAACCAAAGCAATGTAAGGGAGAGTTTTAACTAATACTTTAATACGCTCGATGTATAATTCCAAAAGTTCACCCTTTTGCATACCACTTAATTCTTTTTGATCATGGTATTTTCGGATAAGAGCAGTTGTACTGATAATACTTCTCGGTGCGTTTTTAGCTTGTGCAGAAACAGCCGCAGTAGTTAAGATAAAAAAAGCACTAAATAGAATAATTTTCCCTTTCATAGATTCTTATTTTATAATTGGTTGTTGATAAAAACAAAAATATATAAATTAACTTAAATTACAACCGTAATGATTTTTTTTTTCAAAAAATTTCCTTAAAAAAAACTTAAAAACTAACGTTATGTCGAGAAAATGTGCGTTTTAACGGGCATTTTGTTAAAAATGTTAATCAAAAATACGTAAGATATTAACTATAAAAAATATAAAATTAACTCTATAAATAATCAAAAAAACACCTTCGATTACCGAAATTGGAAAAAAAATATTAACAAAAACATCTTGATATTTACTCACTTGAAGATATTTATTAACAAAATTCTGTCGAAAGTGATCCAAAAAAAATCAAAAAATCATTCGAAAACTTCGAACCTAAATTTGAAAATTGGAACGAATAAATAATCTTACTTCTGAAATTTTTGCCTACACATTTTCTTCTATCTTTGCGTCATGCAATTTTCTCAAATTTTAGGTCAAGATTACATCAAAAGCCACTTGATAAAAAGTGCTGCTTCTGGTAGAATTCCTCATGCTCAATTATTCGTTGGCCCAGAAGGAAGCGGCACATTAATAACTGCCATTGCTTATGCACAATATATTTTATGTGGCAATACCGGTAATGAAAATTCAAACGGAAATGATTCTTGCAATCTAAAGTTTGATAACATCTCTCATCCCGATCTGCATTTTATTTACCCAACCGTTACAACCGAAGACGTAAAAACAAAACCAAAAAGTTTAGATTTTATTCAGGATTGGCGAAGCTTTATTCAAGAAATGCCTTACGGCGGTTTGTTCGATTGGTACAAAATTCTCGGTGTTCAAAACAAACAAGGGGAAATTCGTGTAGAAGATGCACAAGAAGTTTTAAAATCGCTTTCGCTAAAATCTTACGAGGGCGGCTATAAGATTATGATTATCTGGATGGCTGATAAAATGAATATCGCAGCCTCCAACAAACTTTTGAAACTTCTCGAAGAACCATCAGACAAAACGATGTTTATTCTGATTTCTGAAAATGAAGAAGATATTATACAAACCATCCGTTCAAGATGCCAAGTGATCCACTTTAGCGGGCTTCCAGAAAAAGTTATTGCCGACGCTTTAGTTAGCGAAGAAAACATAGATGCGGGATTAGCCAAAAAAATTGCGCATCAAGCTCAAGGGAACTTTAATAAAGCATTGCACTTGTTAAAAGAAGATGATGACGATCTTCCGTTCGAACAATGGTTTGTCAACTGGGTTCGTGCTGCTTTTAGGGCAAAAGGAAATGCCGCAGCAATTCAGGATTTAATTTCTTGGAGCGAACAGATTGCTGCGCTGGGACGCGAAAGCCAGAAAAAATTTATTCAATATTGTATTGAAATGTTTCGACAAGCTCTTATGCTAAATTATCAGGCACAAGATTTAGTTTATATCGAACCAAAAGTGGATAAATTTAAATTAGAGAATTTTGCTCCTTTCGTAAACGGAAATAATATCCACGAAATATTCAAAGAACTTTCAGATGCTATGTATCATATTGAAAGAAATGGAAATGCAAAAATTATCCTTACCGATTTATCGATCAAATTGACTCGTTTAATTCATAAAAAATAATTCATAATGAACAATGTTGCCTCAATTTTGCTTTTGGCTTTTCTAGCTTTAACTTTTCTACAATCCGGTTACGAAAAGATTTTTTACTGGAAAGATAATGTCACCTGGCTAAAAGAACATTTTGCCAAAACGCCTTTAAAAAATCAAGTTCCGCTTGCCCTTTTACATTTATTGATTTTAGAATTGATTTCTGGAATTTTATGTGTTGTGGGCGCAATTCAATTGTTTACAAATAATGGCAGAGAATTTGGTTTTTATGGAGCTATCTTTTCTTGTATCTGTTTACTAATGATGCTTTTCGGACAAAGACTTGCAAAAGATTACGATGGTGCAAGAACCATTGTTATATATTTTATACCAGCTGTAATGGCTGTTTATTGGTTGAATTAATTCAACTAAAGTTTTAAAAAAAAAAGCCTCAGATTTTATAGATTGAAAATCTGTGAATTGTAATCCCGATGGGTTTTCGGGAGTGGCATTAAAAAAAATTATTATAAAAAATGAATCCAAAACATCCTTCAGAATCCCTAACTATTTTAACTGATTTAGTTTTACCGAGCGAAACAAATCCTTTAAACAATCTTTTTGGCGGTGAGTTATTAGCCAGAATGGATCGTGCGGCAAGTATTGCGGCCCGCAGGCATTCTCGCCGAATCGTAGTAACGGCATCTGTAAATCACGTTGCTTTTAACAGAGCCATTTCGCTTGGAAGCGTTGTAACCGTAGAAGCAAAGGTTTCTAGATCATTCAAAAGTTCAATGGAAGTTTTTATTGACGTGTGGGTAGAAGACCGCGAATCTGGAAACAGAACTAAAGCCAACGAAGCAATTTATACTTTCGTTGCCGTAGACGACACCGGAAGACCAGTTGAAGTTCCAGCAATTGTACCTGAAACCGAATTAGAAATTCAGCGATTTGATGCTGCGCTTCGTCGTAAACAATTGAGTTTACTGCTGGCCGGAAAAATAAAACCAACCGACGCGACTGAATTAAAGGCTTTATTTGTATAGAACAATTTTGTGACAATTTGGAACAATCAAACTTCAAAAAAAGAAGTAATTTTACAAATTATAAAACTGATTAATAAAAATATATAAGATTTTTCTTATATTTATCCAAAAAGACAAAATAATAATTTAGATATTAAAAAAAATGAGTTCAGAGAAAGAAGCCAAATTAAAAGCACTACAATTAACGCTTGATAAACTTGATAAAACCTACGGAAAAGGAACCGTAATGAAAATGGGCGACAGAGCCATTGTAGAGGTAGAAACGATTTCTTCTGGCTCACTAGGTGTAGACTTAGCTCTTGGAGTAAACGGATATCCAAAAGGAAGAATTATCGAAATATATGGTCCAGAATCTTCTGGAAAAACAACTTTGACGCTTCACGCCATTGCAGAAGCTCAAAAAGCAGGTGGTATTGCTGCTTTTATCGATGCCGAACATGCTTTTGATAGAAATTACGCAGAGAAATTAAATGTTGATATTGAGAACTTAATTATCTCTCAGCCAGACAACGGAGAACAAGCTTTAGAAATTGCTGAAAACCTTATTCGTTCCGGAGCTATAGACATCGTTGTAATTGACTCTGTTGCGGCTTTAACTCCAAAAAGTGAGATTGAAGGCGAAATGGGAGATTCAAAAATGGGTCTTCATGCACGTTTGATGTCTCAGGCTTTAAGAAAACTTACTGGAACTATCAGCAAAACAAATTGTACAGTTTTCTTCATCAACCAGCTTCGTGAAAAAATCGGTGTTATGTTCGGAAATCCAGAAACTACAACCGGGGGTAACGCACTTAAATTTTACGCTTCTGTACGTTTAGATATTCGTCGTTCTGCTCAAATTAAAGATGGTGAAAACGTAATTGGTAACAGAACTAAAGTTAAAATTGTTAAAAACAAAGTAGCACCTCCATTTAAAACTGCCGAGTTTGACATTATGTACGGAGAAGGAGTTTCTAAAACTGGTGAAATCTTAGACCTAGCTGTTGAATTTGACATTGTTAAAAAAGCAGGATCTTGGTTTAGCTACGGCGACACAAAACTAGGACAAGGACGTGATGCTGTTAAAACTTTAATTAAGGATAATCCAGAACTTGCTGAAGAACTAGAAGTTAAGATTAAAGAACACATGAAAGAATTGGCCAATGCCTAAAAAATAAGTCAAAAAAAGACACTTTAAAAGCCGAGTGATTACACAAAAATCACTCGGCTTTTTTATTATGAAAAAAAATTAAATTTCTACGCAACCTTTTTACTAAACCGTCATCTATTAAAAAAAAGCAGTTTGTAATTGGTACTGCCATATATCAATTGGAGTTTTTTTTAGAATTTACGTTGATTGGTTATTTGAGTAAAAAAATCCGTTAGTTGTTTAAACTAGCGGGTTTTTATCAAAAAATTCTGTTTTAATTTAAATTCTAACGCAACCTTTTTAAATTTTCTGTATCTATAATAATGTGAAATTAACTTGAGTTAATAACCAAACTCTTTATTATCAACCATTAATATTTTTAATCATGAAAGAAAAAATAGAATTGTTGTACAATAAAAACCGAAGAAAAACCAAATTAAAATTTAAGAAAGTATTGCGTTTTATTTCAGAAAAGATAATTCACAGATAATAACTTTTGAATAAAAATAGGGGTTTTTAATTCAAAGAAAATCCGGCAGATAAATTAATCTGCCGGATTTTGTATTTTACATAATGTTTTTATGCTTATTTCTGAAAATCGATCAAACCATTGTAAATCATATTTCTAACTTGGTCTCGTAACTCTTTTCGGTTATCGCTTGTCAAACCTTTTGTTTCTACAAACGGCAAAATTCGAGCTCGCATTTTACCAGGACTTCCGCTCATAAACGTATATGAAAAACGCTCCTTATTGTCCGGAAAAACAATTGGCACAATCGGAATCTGATGATCTATTGCCAATCTGAATGCACCATCTTTAAACTCATCCAGCAAAATGCTTTCGTCATCTGGAACTCCCCCTTCCGGAAAAATACAAATACTCAAACCTTGGTTAAGACGATTTTGAGCTCTTTTAAATACTTCATTTTTACTTTTAGAAGAACTTCTGTCAACCAAAATACAAGTGCGTTTATAAAAAAATCCAAAAAGCGGAATCTTCACCAATTCTTTCTTTCCAACAAAAACGAACGGATTTTTTATAAGTGCCAGCATCAGCATAATATCAGTCATTGAGGTATGATTAGCCACAATCATATAACTTTTCCCTTTAATGAGCTTCTGTTCGCGTTTTACGGTGTAATAGAAACCCATTCCGAAAAGGATAAATTTAGCCCAAATGCGGGCCATTTTAAAGAAATACGGATATCCTTTCTCAGAAAGGATAGAAATAAGCAAAAAAGGCAACATAATGAGTATTGGAATCGCCATCAAGACATAAAACCAAACTCTCCAAAGAATCCAAAAAGCAATTTTAAATATTTTCATAGCTTCAAATGTAAGAAAACAGAAATGAATTCTAAACAAGATTTTTTTTCTAGTGTAAGGCTTCTTTTAACGCAAAGCTCACAAAGTATTTTCGCAAAGTTTTTAAAGCAATAAATGTGAAAATTTGCTTTGCTATAAGTTCGCAAAGCTTTATCTATAAATTATTAGCAACTCTTCTAATACCATTTTTTAATAAACTTTCACTGAAATTTATGAGCAAGCCAAGTCAAAAATTTCCTAATCTTAAATAGGTTAATGTTTGTGCTAAATGGTTAACAGTTAGTGATTCAACACTTTTGATTTCAATTAGGAATTTGTTCTCTACAAGCAAATCAATCCGATATCCGCAATCAAGTTGAACTTCTTCAAAAACTAATGGCAAAGCTTTCTCTTTTTCTACAAGAAGTCCTCTTTGTTTAATTTTATAAAACAAACATTCCTTATAAACATTTTCCAATAAACCTGGTCCGAGTTTTTTATGGACATCTATAGCAAGGCCAATTATAATATTTGATATTTCGTTTTCTGTCATATTCAAAAATCAAATTTATAAATATTTTCCTATTTTTCAATTCTAACAATAATACTTACGCATAAAAGATTATTTTGCTTAAGATGAAGCTTTGTGAACTTACAGCAAAGCGGTTCTTTCAGAAATAAGCTTATTTCCTTTGCGAAAAACCTTTGCGCACTTTGCGTTAAAA
Source organism: Flavobacterium sp. F52 (assembly GCF_000278705.1). NCBI lineage: Bacteria > Pseudomonadati > Bacteroidota > Flavobacteriia > Flavobacteriales > Flavobacteriaceae > Flavobacterium > Flavobacterium sp. F52. Next base: position 91,405 of record NZ_AKZQ01000026.1, read on the forward strand.
AACATACAGTAAATTGGTAAAACTTTAACCAAAATCCTTATGAACTTTGCGGTTATAAAAAACTTCACGAACTTTGCAATTAAGAAAAAAACGAGAATGGCAAAAATACTTACTGGTGTTCAAAGTACAGGAACACCGCATTTAGGAAATTTATTAGGAGCAATTATTCCGGCAATTGAGTTATCAAATGATCCAGCAAATGAATCTTATTTGTTTATTGCCGATTTGCATTCAATCACTCAGATTAAAGATGGAAAAACTTTAAGAGAAAATACTTATAGCACAGCTGCGGCTTGGCTTGCTTGTGGTTTAAATCCTGAAAAAGTTACATTTTACAGACAATCTGATGTGGTTCAGACTACTGAATTGACTTGGTATTTAAGCTGTTTTTTTCCGTTTCAAAGATTGACTTTAGCTCATTCTTTCAAAGATAAAGCTGATCGTTTAGACGATGTTAACGCGGGACTTTTCACCTATCCGATGTTGATGGCGGCCGATATTTTATTGTACGATGCTGAATTTGTTCCTGTTGGAAAAGATCAGTTGCAGCATTTAGAAATTACTCGTGATGTAGCATCACGTTTTAACCACCAAATGGGTGAAACATTTGTTCTTCCTGAAGCAAAAATTCAGGAAAACATTATGCTGATTCCTGGAACAAATGGCGGGAAAATGAGTAAATCTGCTAATAATATCATAAACATTTTCTTGGATGATAAGGCTTTACGCAAACAAGTAATGAGCATTGAAACTGACAGTACCCCGCTTGAAGCGCCAAAAAATCCAGATACTTGTAATGCATTTGCAATTTATTCTCTTTTAGCAAACGAAGAGCAGACTGCCCAAATGAGAGCAAATTATTTAGGTGGGAATTACGGTTACGGTCATGCCAAACAAGCTTTGTTTGAATTGATTACAGAAAAATTCAAAACTGAAAGAGAGAAATATAACTACTACATCAACAACCTTGAAGAAGTGGACGCTTTATTGAAAAAGGGCGCTGCAAAAGCTTCTGTAATTGCTGATGGTGTTTTAGCAAAAGTTAGAGAAGTTTTAGGATTTGAAAAATAATTCAAAAACTATCTTTTAAAGAAACGCTGATCATTTTAAATTTGGTCAGCGTTTTTCTTTTAACATTGATTTTAATTATTTTTTTGTAACTTCATGTATATTAATCATTTAAAAACAAAAAATGGATAAGTATATTGAAGATTATAACGTTCCGCCATATCTATTTCAAGTCTTGAATATACTATTCGGCTTAGTGGTGATTTATATTCTATATCGATTGTACAAACATTTTACAAGAAAATAATATATAGGATTTTCTGCGTTAAATTGATTCAAAAAGTTTTCCTGGAAGTGGTCTAATAACGCCTTTTAATTCCATACCAATCAAAATCCCAGACAGCTTGAAAATTGGGATTTCGCATTCAATTGAAATGATATCTAATAATTCTTTCCCATTTTTTTGAAGAAAATCATAAACCTTTTGTTCTTGAGGTTCTAAATCAATAAAAAGCTGTTTCTGAATATTTTTCGGCTTTTCTTTTATATCCCAATTCAGCATATAAATTAAATCTGCGGCGCTTGTTAACAGATTTGCCTTCTGCGTTTTAATCAAATTATTACAGCCTTGGCTGTATTTATCGGTCACTCTTCCTGGCACGGCAAAAACATCTCGATTGTATTCGTTGGCCATATTTGCCGTAATTAATGATCCGCCTTTATCGGCAGATTCTATGACGATAGTTGCTTCTGTCATTCCCGCGACGATTCGATTTCGACGCACAAATTTCTCTTTATCAGGATTAGAATCGCTCCAAAACTCCGTTATAAATCCACCGTTCTCTTCCATTTTAGCCATGTACTTTTTATGCGTACGCGGATAAATCTGATTAAGTCCATGGGCCAGCACAGCAACAGTTTGCAAGTTATGATCCATTGATGCTTGATGTGCCACAATATCAACTCCATAAGCAAAACCACTAACGATAACAGGATCTAACGGAGCCAAATCTTCTATAAGTTTTTTACAAAAATCAATTCCGTAAGAGGTAATCTGTCTGGTTCCGACAATACTTATTAATCTTTTTTTCTTGAAATCAAGATTACCCGCAGTAAAAATTAGAATTGGAGCATCAAAACAATGTTTAAGCCTTTCTGGATAGTTTTCATCTTGAAAAAAAGAAACCTGAATATTATTGTTTTTTATAAATGACAGTTCCTTGTCGGCTTTTTCGAAAATAGTTTTATCCTTAAGATTCTTAATCAAAACTGATCCAACTCCGTCAACAGCTGCCAACTCAGAATTCTTAGCTTTAAAAATGGCAGAAGCATCGCCAAACGAATTAAGCAATTTCTTGCCCATTATATCTCCCACTCCATCAACCTTTAATAAGGCAAGTAAACTAAATAATTCCTGATCGCTCATTGTTTTTAACATTATGTAAAATAGAAAAAATAAATCTACTTTTTTTGAAGGGCAAATATCTATAAAACAATGTAATTTCTTAATAAAATTTAAAAATAAATTATCGAAACATTTTATAAAGCGCGCAATCGTTAGTCTAATTAATTGAAAACGAATTATCTAAAAATAATTCTGAATTGTTAATAAAAATTGTGAATAAAATTTTGATAACTATACGCGTTGGCTAACTTTGTTAATATGAAAATCGAAGTATATATCTCACAGTTATTGTATCGTTATCAGTGTGTAACAGTTCCAGGATTTGGTGCATTTTTAACCGAAACACATTCGGCGCAGCTAAATGAAAGCACTAATTCGTTTTTTCCTCCAAAAAAAACCATTTCTTTCAACAGTCGCATCAAAAACAATGACGGATTGTTGGCAAATCATATTGCACAAGCAGAAAAAACATCTTATGGTTTTGCTGTAAGCGCAATTGCATTTGAGGTTTTGAACTGGAAAAAAACATTGGAAGAAGAAGGCGTAATTCTTTTAAAAAACATTGGAGAACTGCGTTTAAATTCTGAAAGCAATATTGTTTTTAAACCAAACGACCAAACCAATTATCTGGCAACTTCTTTTGGATTAAGTCCTTTCGTTTCTCCGATGGTGAAAAAAGAGGCTTTTGAGAAAAAAATCGAAAAGATTGTGGCAAAAGAAAAAGATGCTGTTTTATTATACGAAAACGAAGAAGAAACCAAATCTTCAAACCCGTTCTTGCGTTATGCAGCAATTCTAGTTCTGGGACTTGGAATTACAGGAAGCATTGGTTACCCATTATATCAAAATCAAATCGATAACCAAACACTTGTTGTAGAACAAGCAGTTCAGAAAAAAGTACAGAACAAAATTCAAGAAGCCACTTTTTTTATCAAAAGTCCGCTTCCAGCTGTAACTCTTTCTGTTGATTCTGCCAAAGTTGAAACTGCAGAACCAACAATGCCTTATCATATTATGGCTGGTGCTTTCAGAAGTGAAGCTAATGCTAGAAAAGCTTACAATCAACTCATCAAAGATGGTTTCAAAGCTAGAATGCTGAAAGAAAACAAACATGGCTTATTTCCTGTTTTGTACGGAAGTTATGCTACAATGAAAGAAGCTGAACAAGCTCAAAAAGAAATACAAAAAGGCGAAAATCCACAAGCTTGGATTCTAGTCGAAAATCTATAAATCAAAAAAAATCCCGTTTCAAAAGAACGGGATTTTTTTGTATCTCTCTATCATCCACTGTTTATCGTGAAACAATTTTCGCATCTTGAGATAAAATTTCTTTTTCTGACTGATAAACAATCAGCATCGCAGGAGCTGAACCTTTTTCACCCAAAACAATGAAATGACATTCATATCTGAAATTACCTTTTTTAAATTCGTAATGATGATTCCCACCAGTTCCATCAGCATGAAAAGTTCCTTTTTCAATTACTAGATCTGGTTTGTCAGTCATCTTCTGGTTCAGAGACCATGATGCATATCGATAGTTATCATTTCCCAAATCATCAATTCGAATTCTGAATTTAGAGGTTTCGAGAATTGCGACAGGTTCTTTAAAATTTGATAGTGACGGATTTACATTTTTTTTCTGTTCTGAAATCTTTGAATTTTTCAATTTCAATTCTTCCTCAGACTGATGATTTATACTGATGATTCTTCCATCCGTATCGATCCACAAATCACCTTGATTAAGCATAATTCCTCTCCAGCCTACTTCTGACCAATCTTTTGCTGGATTTGATTTTACAATTTTTTCAATCAAAACTTTATCAAAAATCTGATTATATCTTTTTATAAAATCGGCTTTGTCTTTCACTGGCGGAATTGGATATTCACGTTTGAACGGAAATTTTACTCGATTTGCAATTGCTTCTTTATCGTTGCTTTTTACCTCAAGAATAAATTTCGAAATGAATTTTTGGTATTCTGGCTTCAAATCTTGCGCATTCAGAAACGAAGAACTAAAAACCAAAATTGTTAGCAATAATTTAAATATTTTCATATCAGAAATAATTTAATACGTTAGTAATTAAAATTTTGAAAAACTGAAAACACTGTTTCACGTAGGACGCTCCAAAAAATCAATTTATGCTCGCTTTGAACATTTTCAATTCGTCCCAAGTAAATTCATCTCCATATTTTTCTTTCAAAGGACTCAAAGATTCTTCCTGATAAAACTGAAACGCCTCACGCAAAGCCAAAATTTTATCATAAGGCAAAACATCAGTGATTTCAATTTTCTTCGCTTGAATAAGTCTAATCAAATGCCCTTCGATTGTTTGAACATTCAATTTACGCATTCTCGCAATATCTTCAACCGAATTTTTCTCCATCCACAAATCATATGTTTCTTCGACTGTCGTTTTTTTAGCCGTTTTAAGCTCATTTTTTTCCGCTTTAGCTGATTTGTATCGAACAACAGGCTCTTCTGTTCTAAAAATGTCTGTATTTGTCGTTTTCAGCTCTTCTCGGATTCTTTCCGCTTTGTTCGTTTTGTAATTTTTAATATTTGGCGACGAAAGCTTTTCTTTACTGATAGCTTCGCCTGCAACTACTACTTCAATTAGTAATTTGGCTTTCATCAATCTCAAAACGGCTTTTGTCTGGAGATCTTCTAAAAAATTAAGCTCTTCGTAGAACTCTTTTACTTTTTTAAATTTTTGAATTTCAGCCATTTTATAAATTAGATCATCAACTAATTTGTCCATTGGTTTGAAAAAATAATCGTAGGCCGCTTCTACCCTTTCTTTCACAAAAAACAGATCGACTGTTTCTTTGATGAAAATTTTATTGAGTTGAGAAATGAATTTCTGCGAAGGATCTAAAAGCTGCTCCATAGTTTCCATCCGTTTATGTGCCCAAACCGCATGTTTCGTTTTTTCGGAACCTGCCGCATTTTCGTTATAACTGAAACGATGATTTCGCCATTCTTGCGCCAATTCACCCCAATTAAAACTGTTAACCAAATAGTTATGAATAAAATTTTTGGTTTCGAAGTGAAGCGCCTTCTCTAAAGTTTCTTCCGTTGCTCTGTTTAAAGCGTAATCCATCACATCTTGATCGTTGGAAATACCATTCATCTGCATCGGAGAAAGCAAAATAAGCCCATTTAAGGAACGCAAACGCGAAAGTGCTACATAGGCTTGCCCGGGCAGAAAAACTTGCGATACATCGAGCGCTGCTTTGTCAAAAGTTAAACCTTGGCTTTTGTGTACCGTAATCGCCCACGCCAGCTTGATCGGGTAATGCGCAAAAGTTCCTAAAACCTCCTCTTCAATATCTTTGGTTTGTTCGTTGACTTTGTAGCGGATATTTTTCCATTCGTACTTATCAACTTCCAATGTCATGTTCTCTTCTGGAAAGTGAACAAAGATTTCTTCGTCTGAAAGCGATTTGATAACACCCATCTTTCCGTTGAAATATCTCTTCTCAAAAGACAGATCATTTTTGACGAACATGATCTGTGCGCCAACTTTCAATTTCAATTCTTCCTCAACAGGAAATATCTTTTCAGGAAAATCTCCCACCACAAATGGCGTATAAATATATTCTTTTCCATCTAAATCATTGATTGACTGCGAGTTGATAGAATCAGCCTTAGCATTATGGGTTGTGAGCGTGATATAACCTTTGTTCTCTTTGAAATCAAAATCTGGCTTAACATACTGATTTAGAATAGCTATGTCCTCTGGAGTGATCTGGTTATTTCTTAAATTGTTCAAAACCGAAATAAAAGCATCGTCTGTCTGTCGGTAAATTTTTGACAATTCGATATAAATTGGCGGATATGTTTGGAGAACATGTGAATGAAAAAAGAACTTTCCGCGATAATAGTTTTTCAGCGTTCGCCATTCTTCATCGCGAATAACTGGCGGCAACTGAAGCAAGTCTCCAATAAACAAAACCTGAACTCCACCAAATGGCTGTGTATTTCTTCGAACGGTCTGCATCATGAGATCGACTGCATCAAGCAAATCGGCGCGAAGCATACTGACTTCATCAATCACAAGAAGCTCCATGTTTTTGATTACATTTCGCTTGACATTATTCATCTTGAAATGACGTCGCAATGATTCTTTGTTTTCAAACTTCACCGTTTCGGTAAATTGAGCACTTCCTTCATACGACGGAATAAAAGCAGCAAACGGAAGCTGAAACATAGAATGGATTGTGACACCACCAGCATTCAAAGCTGCAATTCCCGTAGGTGCAACGACCACAGTATTTTTATGCGTTGTCGCGATAATCTCGCGTAAAAGCGTAGTTTTTCCAGTACCTGCTTTCCCCGTAAGGAAAATAGATTTCTGAGTCTGATTAATGAATTGCAAAGTATAAGCTGCCGCTTCTGAAACGTTCTGCATTGGGCTTGTATTAAATAATAAAATTACCGCATTTTTATAAAAAAAAAACCTAAATCTTAGTGGATTTAGGTTTTCAGTAATTTAGTTAGTTTGGTAGTTTTTTATTTTTTTGCTTCGCCTTCTTTTGTTTCAGCTGCTGGTTTTGCATCTGCTTTTGGCTCTGCTTTGTATTTATCATTTAAAGCTTTGATAATTTCTTTTGTGATATCGTATTTCTCTTCAGCATACAAAATTGTTGCAGCATCTCCTGTTCCGTAGATGTAAGAGTAACCGTTTTTCTTTCCGTAATCTTTAATGAATTTTTTAACTCCACTAACAAGAGAATCCATCTCAACACCACTTTCTTGTTGTAACTGTTGAGCTAATGCTTGTTGTGCATAACCTAATTGCTGCTCTCTTTTTTGCAATTCAGCACCTCTTTGCTGTGCCCAAGCTTGACCGTTTGCTTGTGCCTGACTTTGAAAACTAGCAGCGTCTTGTTTAAAACGTGAAATCTCAGCTTGTAATTGTCTACCTTTTTCTTCCGCTTGAGCTTTATACTTTGCCTCTAAATCTTTTGCCTCAGTGTATTCTTTCATCAAAACCGAAGTATCCACGTAAGCTGTTTTTACTTCCTTTACCTCTGCTGTTTTGTTACAAGAAACTGCGAAAACTGAAAGTGCGATAATAACTAATGCTTTTTTCATTTTTTTTAAATTCTATTTTTTAAGTATTGAAGACAAAAATATAAAAAAATCAATAGCATCAACATAAAGTTTAAAAAATGCGCAAAATTTATGATATTGTTTTTATTTATAGAAAAAAATATAGCCATAAACCAATGTTATCGCAATATTCTAGTAACTTTTTGTCTTGTTTTATATCAACTAAAAAAAGCCATCTTGTCTTTTGGAGGCAAAATGGCTTTCAATGATTTTAATTTTTATTTGTTTTTTAAAACGTAAATATGCGAAGAATATTCCTTTGAGCTTTTTGCCTTCCAGTTTGATTTTAGACCTATGAAAAAAGCTTTGATGTAATTCATCTTTCCTGTTTTGTATTTTTCAGATAAAAGGCTGACATAAAACGAATCGAACTTCATTGGAAGTATCTTTTCTAATTTCATATCTACTCTTTCGAAAAGCAATTGAATAGATTTTTTAGAAAAATGCCAAAAGTGAATTGGCACGTCATAAGCAGCCCAAAAAGTTTCGTAATGACCTGCATCGAATGATTTGTAATTTGGAACCGCAACAATTAATGTTCCAGTTGGTTTTAATAAACGCTTCAATTCTTGAATCTGAACCTCTAAATTTGGAACGTGTTCTAAAACATGCCACATGGTAATTACATCCAAAGAATTACTTTCTAAAGCGCTAGTTTCTTCTACAAATGAAATTCCTTTTTCTTTAGCAATATTTTTAGCACGATCGCTTGGTTCTACTCCAATGGTTTCCCAACCATCATTTTTTGCTGTTAAAAGGAAATCTCCGGTTCCAGCACCAATATCCAAAAGTTTTCCTTTTTTTGGTTGCTGGCTATTGATAAGATTCAATTTATTCTTAAGCGCAATATTTTTTACGAAATGATAGGCTTTTTCAAACAACGAACGTTTGTTATCTGTATGCGAAATATAATCTTCGCTTTCGTAATATTTACCCAAATTTTGAAGTTCAGGTTGTGGAGAAGTAATTAGCATGTCTAATTCTTCATCATAATACAAATCAAAAATTTCTTTTGAAACAGAATGGTCTTTTACCGTAAGAAAGTGTTTTTTGTTTAAAACGTTCATTTTTTAAATTTATAGATATTTGGGTTTAATTTATAGCAAATCCTAAAAACGAAATTTTATCGCTTTTAGGATTTTTGTTTTTTCTTTTATTCTTCTAAACTCTTTTTGATTTCTTCAAAATTGATAATTCAATACAATTGCAAATCTACTTTATTCAGCCTCTTTGCAAAATAATATCCTTTCAAATCTGATTTTCTTTCCATCTGAAACGGCTAATAATTCAAACTATTTCAAAAAAATCATTCTTGTTTCAGCAAAAGGTTTCACGTGGAACAGAAACAATTTAAGATTTCAGACTTTAGATTCTAGATTTATTCTCGATTCTGAAATAAAAAACTAAAAGCATTATAGTTTCACGTGGAACATTTAAAAGTTTATAGTCCCAGTTTACAGTCTCAGTAAAAACTGGAAGCTGAAAACTAAGACTCCAAACTTTTTACCTTCCCATATAAATCAAAAGCACGGAAATATCACTTGGTGATACTCCGCTTATTCTTGAAGCTTGAGAAATAGTTACAGGACGAATCTTGCTTAATTTCTGTTTTGCCTCAATCGACATTGATTTAATTTTATTATAATCGAAATTGTCTGGAATTTTTACTTCTTCCAAACGATTTAATTTATCTGCATTATTTCTTTCTTTTTCGATATAACCAGAATATTTTACCTGAATTACGGCTTGCTCCACAATTTCTTCATCCAAATCATTTTCTTTGATATAGGCTTCAACCTTTTCAAACTTCAGCATATCTTCTAATTCAATTTGCGGACGAGAGAAAATCTTGAACATTTTATCTCCCTGAGAAATTGGCGCAGATTCTTTTGCTTCCAAAATCGGATTTGTTTCTGCAATCGTAACACTAGTTTCTTTGAAGAATTGAACCATCTTTTCAGATTCGTTCAATTTCTTTTCCATTCTTCGTAAACGATCTTCAGAAGCTAAACCAATTTCATATGACATTGGAGTCAATCTGAAATCGGCATTATCTTGACGCAACAATGTTCTATATTCTGCTCTCGATGTAAACATACGATATGGCTCTTCAGTTCCTTTCGTAATCAAGTCATCAATTAAAACTCCGATGTACGCTTCATCACGTTTTAAAATCAAAGGATCTTTTTCGTGTACTTTCAAGTGTGCATTTATTCCAGCCATCAAACCTTGAGAAGCTGCTTCTTCGTAACCCGTAGTTCCGTTAATCTGTCCTGCAAAATATAATCCTTCAACTAACTTTGTTTCCAAAGTATGTTTCAATTGTGTCGGCGGAAAGAAATCATATTCGATTGCATAACCAGGTCTAAAGAATTTTACATTTTCAAAACCTGCTACAGAACGAAGCGCTTTGAACTGGATATCTTCTGGAAGTGAAGTTGAAAATCCATTTACGTAAACTTCGCAAGTATTCCATCCTTCTGGCTCAACAAATAATTGGTGACGCTCTTTATCTGCAAAACGATTTATTTTATCTTCAATCGATGGACAGTATCTTGGTCCTAAACTTTTAATTCTTCCGTTGAACATTGGAGAACGATCAAAACCTTCTCTCAAAATATCATGAACGTTCAACGAAGTGTACGTCATGTAACAAGAACGCTGATGCGTTAGCGGAGAAGTCACATCTGAATAAGAAAACTTAGCTGGCTTTACATCTCCCTTTTCTTCATTCATTTTAGAATAATCTAAAGAACGTCCATCTACTCGAGGTGGCGTTCCTGTTTTCATTCTTCCAGCTTCAAAACCTGCTTTAATCAAATCTTCGGTAATTCCAGTTGCAGCACTTTCTCCTGCTCTACCTCCTCCAAATTGTTTTTCACCAATATGAATTAAACCATTCAAAAAAGTACCATTTGTCAAAACCACAGATTTGGAACGAATCTCCACACCAAGCGAAGTTCTAATTCCTTTAATCTTTCCATCTTCGATTATCAACCCTTTTACCATCTCTTGATAAAAATCAAGATTTGGAGTCGCCTCCAACATCATTCTCCATTCTTCTGCAAAACGCATTCTATCACTTTGAACTCTTGGCGACCACATTGCTGGTCCTTTTGATTTGTTCAACATCTTAAACTGAATCGCAGTCTTATCAGAAACAATTCCTGAATATCCACCAAGCGCATCAATTTCACGAACGATCTGTCCTTTTGCAATTCCACCCATTGCAGGATTACAAGACATCTGTGCTATGTTTTGCAAACTCATTGTAACCAATAAAGTTTTCGATCCCAAATTTGCAGCCGCAGCTGCAGCTTCAGAACCAGCATGGCCTGCACCAACCACAATAACATCGTATTCTTCTAAAAACATTTTGTTTTGTTATTCTCCAAAAACCGCTAACGTGGTTTCTAGAATTACTTTTATATTTTTCTTGTTCCACGTGGAACGAAATCATTTAATCTTCATTTTTTGAAATTCCAAATTCCAAATTCCAAAACTAGAATCTTCAAACTGGAATCTTCAAACTGGAATCTTCAAACTGGAATCTTCAAACTGGAATCTTCAAACTGGAATCTTCAAACTGGAATCTTCAAACTGAAAACTTCAAACTAAAATCTTCAAACTGAAATCTTCAAACTAAAATCTTCAAACTAAAATCTTCAAACTAAAATCTTCAAATTAAAATCTTCAAAATATTTCACTTGAAACATTTTAAAAAACTTCCATTCTAAACTTCTAAACAGAGCTTTCAAAATCAAAACGTTTCACATAAAACAATTACAAACTTCAAAACACAACTTGCAACTCAAAACTAAATAATGTTTCACGTGAAACATCACGTTTTATTCTTTAAATTCAAAATCTAAAAAACGTTCCACGTGAAACGTTTTAATCTTTCATTTTAATTTTCTATATAACGTTCCACGTGGAACGTTATTATTTTTACTTATAATTTCTAAATATGTTTCACGTGGAACGTTGTAAAAATTTAAATTTAAAACGTTTCACGTGGAACATATATCTTCTTTAAGATGTTTAATTACTGTTCCACGTGAAACATCTTCATCTTCTCCTCTTCCTTAGCTCTCATTAATTGAGCATCTTCATCCGTCTTATCTTTATACCCACAGTAATGTAGTATACCATGAGATAGTACCCTTTTGAGTTCTTCAGCAAATGAAACATTGAAGTCTTTTGCATTATCAGCAACTCGCTCTACAGAAACAAAAATATCTCCATTTAACTCGTTACCAACTGTATAATCAAAACTGATAATATCAGTAAGAGTGTCATGATCTAGATATTCAACATTGATTTTATGAAGATATTCATCATCACAAAATATATAATTGATCTCTCCTTCATTCTTGTTTTCAGAAACAATTACAGCACTTAACCAGTCACTAAAAGCCTTCTCGTCTCCTAAAGCAAAATCTGTTTCGTAATTAAAATTTATCATTTTGTATTAAAGTATTCTTGAACTTTTTGATTAAAATTCGAGCGCAAAGGTAGTGATTGTCTGTTTAATATCTCTACACTGTTTAAATATTCCAATAGCGAACTTGGTAAAGCATTTGAACGATTTGTAAATTCTGCTTTATTTGTTTCAGATTGTCTTTGTGTATCTTGTCCTTGTTGCTGAACTGCATTGTTCAATTTCCATAATTCTTGCTGGATATTAAGAATACGTTGCAGGTTCTCATTCTTAAATCCTTTATTCAAAATCTGCTTTTCAGATTGTTTCATTTGATCAATAATAGATCTGCCTTGAGCATCTAAACCTTTCTTCGCTAATTCTTTTTGTAGTGCTTCACGAAGCTTAACTTGCTCTCTATAAATTTCCATTATAGCTTCTGCGTCACCTTCTCCATCTTCTCCTTCATTACCATTCTTCTCCCCTTTTCCATTCTTTCCATCTTTACCAGAAGTACCTTTATCGCCACTTTTATTTCCTTGCCCTTCCTTGCCCTGACCATCTTTACCCTGTCCGTTTTGTCCTTGTCCAGACTTCCCATCTTTACCCTCTCCAGGTTTATCTCCGGGTTGCTGTCCAGGTTTCATTCCTTCTTTCATTTTATCAGCAAGACCTTTTTGTTTCTGAATAATATCTGGTAACTGCATTCCTTGTCCGTCTCCTGGTTTAGGTTTTCCTGCTCCCGGTTTAGGCATAGACATCTGCATGTTATTCAATAAATCACTTAAGAAATCGGCTAACTTATTTGCTGATGAAACTGCATATTGCTGGTGCGAAACTCCTCTTGGAATTTGAACATCGGTTAAGGTTTCTATAGCCTTGTCCATGTTGTATTGTACGTTTCCAATTTCCTTGGTAACGTCTTCTGCTACCTTTGGATTACGTAATGAAAGTGCAAACAAACTATCATCAACATGTCTAAATTGCTGTTTCAAATTCTGCTGAATCTTAATGTTTTTTGTGAATGTAGAAGAACCTAATTTCATTGCTTTAAACTGTTTCATCACATCCTCTTGTGATAAAGAATACGCTAAAAGATTATCTAGAATCTGACGAAGCATTACAACATCTTCTTCCAATTGTTCCTGTTCTCCACGTTCCATTTCGCTCTGCATTTCCTGAGCCATAGACTTCATTTTCTTAGCCGCACTCTTCTGTTTTGGTTTAGCTCCAGATGTATTCTTTTTACTCAATTCCTCAGAAGCTTTATTCAAGTCATTGTCTACATCTTTCTCTTTGGAAGCATCAGATGGAATGTCCAAAGGTTTCTTTAAAGTCTTATTTTCTTCTTTCAAATCTTTTAAATCTTCTTGAATCTTTTCAAAGGATTTATTGATTTCATCCTGCTTCTCTTTAGTATTTTCTTTCTCTTTATTAGATAACTGTTCCTGTTGTTCTGACAGTTTGTTTAGTTTCTCAGCAACCTGCTCTGCTTTCTTTGAAACATAAAAACGTTTGGTTAGCTCGACCAATTGTTCTAAATTACGAGATTGGTTTTTACTGATTTGTTTAAACTTTTCCATCTTATCAAACAGTTCTTCACTATTTAATTTATCGTTTAAGTTCTTTAATTCATCCAATAATTTCTGATTCTTTTCTAAATCTTTCTGTGCATTATCCAAACGCTTTTGTAAATCTTCAGCAGTTTTATCTTTCTTATCATCTTTAAACTTATCTAGATTCTGATTCATTTTCTCAGAAAACTGTTTCATCATTTCGTCTTGTTGTTTCTGACGTTTGATAAAATCATTGATCTTCTGCTGATCTTTAAACTCTAAATTATCTTTTTCTTTTCCTGTATTCTGAAGCTTATCCATTTCTGAAATCTGCTTCGTTTGGTTCTTCAAAGATTTAGATAAACTATTGATGTTTTGATTTTGCTGTTGCAATTCCTGATCCTGAATTTCATCTGTTGTTGCTACACGATCTGAAAATATAGAAGACTTTGTAGACTTAAATCCATGTGGTGCATCGTTGTCAAATACTTCAAAATAGTATTCATATGAAACCCCTTCTTCTACTGGAAGGTTGCTTGGAAAATTAAAAACAAACTGATCAAATACGCCAGCCTTCACAGGAATATTTCCACGCTTTGCAGATTGAGGTTTGTTACGTTCGTAATACACAATTTGCAATTTCGAAAGTCCGTAATCATCACCCAATCTTCCTAAAATATAGTTCTTATCTAGCTTCAAACTGTCTGGTGCAGCGCCTACATTGATGGTTGGAAACTGATCTTTGATAACAGACAGCTGGTAGTCTAGTTTTTCGTAGTTTTTAACCTTATTATTAGACGTAAGTATTTGATATTCGGTATTTTGACTTATATTTTTAGCCAATTTAAACTCATTTTCTGCCTTATTGAACTTAAATACTTCATTATCTCTTTTCCATACTACTTCTTGGGTAGATTTGGTATTCATTTTCCAGGTTACAGTTGTTCCTTCTGGTACAATAGCGTTTCCAGTTCCTTGAATCGTCTCTGATTTTTTCTTCAGATAAGATGGAAAATTTAAAACCATTTCGAAGTTTGCAATGGATGGAACTGTGATTACTTTCAATTCATATTCTTCTGAAACTACATTATTTCCTTCAAAAGAAAAGGGAACATTTTCAACAGGTTTTTCAATTTTAAATTCAAACTTTCCAGGTTGAGAAGATTCCATAAAATAGCTTTCATCACCAATATGAATCATCACATTTTCTGGAACAACGTTTCCAACAGATTCCATTTTGATCACGAAATCTTTGTTTTGTTCTGCTTGCAAATTAGAATTCAAAACCACAAATTTAAATGGAGCTGGTGGCAAAAATGCTGAGTTGAAATGCACTACTCTATTCAAACTTTGAGAAATTACATTGCTATTTCCAGAAATATAAAACACAGCAAAAAGCAAAATTGGAACTAAAGCTAATGGCAAATATTTTTTGTTAGCTTTAAAATTAATCGCATTTCCAAATGGAATTGGCTGTAAAGAATTAGCCTTTTGTTCTATCGAAGCCAAAACCAATTCTGAACTTTCAGCATTATTTTCTGAAGACAATTGCAAAAAGTTTGTCAGCTTATCGCTAACTTCTGTGAAATGATTTCCAATGATTTTTGAAGCTTGAGTATAATCAATTCCCTTTTGAAGTTTAAATAATTTAAACAATGGAAACATAATTAAACGTACCAAAAGGAAAACTTCAACTGCAATAAATATCCAAAATAGAAACGTTCTTCCTATAGGTTTTAGCCAAAGAAAATACTCTACAAAAAGCGTAAATAGAAAATAAAATAACCCAAAACCAGTAAAAAGTAATATCCCTTTTATCAATTCGTTGGTATAATATTTCTTAATGAAAGCTTCTAACTTTTGATATATAGCAGATGATGTTTTCAAAATAAATCTGTTTTAATTATAACCTATAAAAGTAGTAATTATAATAATACCTTTTTAGATTCTAAGTTACTAAGACACTAAGGTTCTAAGACTTTAAAATCTAAAATCAACATTCTGAAATCTAAAATCATAAAACGTATCTTTGCAACAAAATTTAAACAAATGTCAAAGCAAGTTCGTGTGCGTTTTGCACCAAGTCCGACTGGACCGTTACATATTGGCGGAGTTCGTACTGCCTTATTTAATTATTTATTTGCAAAAAAACATAACGGTGTTTTTTATCTGAGAATTGAAGATACAGATCAGACTCGTTTTGTTCCAGGTGCAGAAGCTTACATTATGGAAGCTCTTGAATGGTTAGGAATTGCTCCTGAAGAAACAGTTGGGAAAAATGAAAAATTTGGTCCGTACAGACAAAGCGAACGTAAAGATTTGTACCAGCAATATGCAAATCAACTGATCAATTCTGGTTGGGCATATTACGCTTTTGATACTCCTGAAGCTTTGGATGCACATAGAAAACAACACGAAGCTGAAGGAAAAACATTTATTTACAATCATCACAATCGTGAAAAGTTAGATACTTCTTTGGTAATTTCTGCTGAAGAAACTGCGAAAAGAATTGCCAATGGAGAACATTACGTGATCCGTTTTAAAACTCCTGTTGATAAAACTTTACATTTGAAAGATATCATTCGTGGTGATGTTAAGTTTGAAACGAATCTTTTGGATGATAAAGTTTTGTTCAAAAGTGACGGAATGCCAACGTATCATTTAGCGAATATTGTCGATGATCATTTGATGGAAACTTCACATGTAATTCGTGGTGAAGAATGGTTGCCTTCTATGCCACTTCACGTTTTATTATACAAAGCATTTGGTTGGGAAGCTCCAGAATTTGCACATTTACCTTTGATTTTGAAACCAGTTGGAAATGGAAAATTATCAAAAAGAGACGGAGATAAAATGGGATTTCCAGTATTTCCATTAGAATGGAAAACTGAAGAAGGTGTTTCATCTGGTTATAGAGAAAAGGGATTTTTCCCAGAAGCAGTTGTAAACTTCCTTGCTCTTTTAGGATGGAATGACGGAACTGATAAAGAATTATTTTCTTTAGAAGAATTAGCTCAATCTTTTGACTTGAACAGAGTTCACAAAGCTGGAGCAAAATTTGATCCTGAGAAAAACAAATGGTTCAACCACCAATATTTAGTAAAACAAAATGATGCAGATTTAGCGAAAACCTTCTCTTCTATTTTAGAAGAAAAAGGCTTCTCGACTCCGCTCGAAGTGACAACTCGCATTGTTTCACTTGTAAAAGAAAGAGCAAACTTTGTATCAGAATTTTGGGATTTAACTGATTTCTTTTTCCAATCTCCAACATCATACGATGAAAAAGCAAGCAAAAACTGGAAAGAAGAAACTCCAACTTTAATGCAGGAATTGATTTCTGTTTTAGAAAATATTGAAGATTTTACTTCTGCAAATATTGAAGCAGTTGTCAAAGATTGGTTAACCAAAAACGAAATCGGAATGGGGAAAGTAATGCAACCTTTCCGTTTAAGTTTGGTTGGAGCTTTAAAAGGTCCTCACCTATTTGACATTGTTGAAATTATTGGAAAAGAAGAAACTATTTCTAGAATTCAGAAAGCGATTTCAACTTTATAAAAAAAAATTTACCATTAAGATATTAAAAAAATTAAGCCCAACTTAATGGTAAAAAAAAGGAAAGTTTTTTAAGTTCATAAAGCTTAATTGTCTTGACAAAGTTTTGACTTAATTATATTAATACCTTAATGGTTTAAAAAAAGCAAACGCTAAGTAACATCTTCAAAATGTTCTTAGCGTTTTTTTAATGCTTAAAAAATTTAATTTAGAAGAATTTTCGTAATTTACCAAAATTCATAAATTAAACTAAATAACCATGAGTACAGCATTTATTATCTTTTTAGTATTGGCATTCTTCATTTTTATGTCGTCTTTCTTTACTGTAAAACAGCAATCGTCTGTTATTATCGAGCGATTTGGAAAATTTCAGAGTGTTAGAAATTCAGGATTACAACTTAAAATTCCGTTGGTTGATAGATTGGCCGGGCGTGTAAATCTTAAAATTCAGCAATTGGATGTTATCATTGAAACTAAAACTAGAGACAACGTTTTTATTAAAATGAAAGTTTCGGTTCAGTTCAAAGTAATACAAGAAAAAGTATACGAAGCATTTTATAAACTAGAATATCCACACGATCAAATTACTTCTTATGTATTTGATGTGGTTCGTGCTGAAGTTCCGAAACTAAAATTGGATGATGTTTTTGAAAGAAAAGATGATATTGCAGTTGCAGTAAAACGCGAATTGAACGAAGCAATGTCTGCATACGGATATGATATCATCAATACTTTGGTTACTGATATTGATCCAGACATTCAAGTAAAAAATGCAATGAATAGAATCAATGCTGCAGATAGAGAAAAAACTGCTGCAGAATTTGAAGCTGAAAGTTCAAGAATTAGAATCGTTGCAAAAGCAAAAGCCGAAGCAGAAAGTAAACGTTTACAAGGTCAAGGTATTGCAGATCAACGTCGTGAAATTGCAAGAGGTCTTGTAGAAAGTGTTGAAGTTTTAAACCAAGTTGGAATTAATTCTCAAGAAGCTTCTGCCCTAATTGTAGTTACTCAGCATTATGATACATTACAATCTATTGGATCTGATACAAATTCAAACCTAATTCTTCTTCCAAATTCTCCACAAGCTGGAAGTGACATGTTAAACAATATGGTTGCTTCCTTTACAGCTTCTAACCAAGTTGGCGAAATGATGAAAAAAGGAAATAAGAAAATTGAAAAACCAAAACAAACACCAAGACAATCTGGTTACGAAGATGACGTTCAACCAGATGTTCAACAATAATTGAAAAACAAAAAGAGGCTTAATCGCCTCTTTTTCTATTTATAAACCAACTGATGATAAATGGTAAAACGGATTGCAAAATTTCTGGAAATGATTTTTTGACATAACCTGTGTAAGATGAAATAAAACCATTTACAATATTTTGCGGAGTAATGCTTTCTTTGGTTTTCTGAAAACTTAAAACCAATTTCTGATAATTGATTTCTTTTTCCAATTTCAAAATTTCCAGATCTCTTTCAATCTCAGCATACGAAGAGTATTTTTTTCTTTCCATAATTAATCATTAAAAAAGATTTCTGAAAATTTCTCCAAGATTGGCCCTTCTACTACTTTATCTTTTACAAAGAAAAGTAAAATAGTTATAACCAAATAGATCCCTCCTACTGTCAAAAATCCGAGAGCATTACTTTCAAACAAAGAACCAAAAGCATACGCTGCGGCAAAAGATCCAAAAATCATAACCATACTGAAACACAATAAAATCAAAGTAAACTTAAAGATTAAAGTTGTTGATTTCATTGCAACCTTAAACCCCCAAAGTTTATAATAAGCTAAATGACTTTCAATATATTCTTTAGCCTGATCTTGAACTTTTTCAGTGTTTTCTTTTAATTCTTCAAAAGCCATAAATTCTATTTTTTTTTAATAAAAAAGCACAAAACTGTCTTATAAAAATAAGCTAGTAATGTGCTTTATAAAAATATTATTTCTGAAGTTTAGCGTTATGTGCTTTTAGTTCAGCAAGTTTACTTTCTAAAAAAGTGATCACTTCTTCTGTTTTGTAACTCATATTCGAAAGTAAATCTTCATACGTTCCGTCTAAGTTTTTCTTTGCGTGAGCAAACTTTTCACGTAAAACTTCTGAACTTGCATCAAAAGAATCTTTCAAATTATGCCTTGCATCATCTAAACCTTCTTTAATTTTTGCTCGAGTTTTAGATCCTTTATCAGGTGCAAATAAAATTCCGATCGCCGCTCCTGCAGCTGCTGCAGCTAAAATTGCTGCTGCTGTATTTAAATTCTTAGACATGGTAGTTACAATTTAAAATTATTAATAAAGATACTCTTTTTTAAAATGATAAAACTTTGATAAATTGCAATTTACAAAAAATTAACAGTCTTATTAATACACATAAGCTACAGCTTCGTACTTACCATCTGCTTTTTCGACAATGCTAACAAAAGGATAACCATTTGAAGCCGATTTAGATTTGATTCTCATAGCAGTCTGTTTCTGATTTGCAATTGGCGGTTCACCTTTTGTCCTTGTTGAGACTCCTGTAAAACTAGCTGCCTGTTTCAGTCCTATTGTTTTTTCTTGTGGAAGAACAGTTACCATTTTGTAATCGTCTTTAGAATCAACTACTATTTTATCAGAAATTTTCTGAGTTTGTTTTGTTTGCTTGTTTGTAATTGATGAAACAGCATGTTTGCTAATTTTGATTTGTTCAGAACTTCCATTTAAAGAATAATAAACAAAACCATTTTCGTTTTTAATAAAATTTACATCAAGCTGTTCTCCATTGTGTTTTGTAATTTGATGTGTTTGTGAAATTGCTACGTTTGCAAATAATAGTGCTACTGCGAAATATAAAATTTTCATGATAAATTAGATTTAAATTAAAAATTGTCAGAATTGAAATTTAAAAACTAAACTTTCACTCAAATTCAACATTATGGAATTTTGTTATTACAATATAATTTGAAAAATATCTTTTACGGGAAATATTATCAAAATTGCATCATAATAAAAATGAGAACATAAAATTGTCTTTTTGGGAAATCAGTTTTGAAAATCCATTGTCATAAAAATTACGAGTTTCTAAAAACAATACATTTTCAACTTAGATTCTTTACGGCAAATTTTAATTTTTTACAAAAATCATCTCTGACTTTTGGTATTGAGTTAAAAATAGCAACTTTATAAACAATTGTGTGTTAACAAGCCGTTAAACTGACTAAAATAACAGTAAAAATTAAAATAAAGACTTTAGATAAACAATAATTCAAAAAATGAGTTATCTATCAAATCACTTTAAAAAACGTCTTAAAATCAATTTATAAAGGTTAAAATCAATTTATAAAAACTATTATTTCTATATTTAACATCACTTTTATAAATAATAATTAAAAACTAAAAATTAAAAAAAATAATAATAAAAATTTATAATTATCAAAGACTTAAAAAAATAACAAAAAACTATAGTTTTAACTTCTATAGTCAGTTTTATAAATAATAATTATAATCTAAATTTTTTGTTATAATAATAATCAAAACTTATAATTACAAAAATTGAATTTATAAACTTAAAAAATAGGAAAAAACTTTAATTTCAGTTTTTTGAGAAGAAACTAGAACTGAAAAACAAAAAAATTAAAATAAAGAATTTTAAGGTATGAAAAACAAAAAAAGGTCTTCTCTATTCAACTATTTTTTATGCTTGCTTAAAGACAATTTATTAAAGTCATTTTTTATCTAAAAAATAAATTAAAATTATAAAAATAATAGATTTTATAAATAATAAGTACATATAATTAAATACATAAATAATATCAATTAAAACTATATTATTAAGTTTGATGCGAAAAATTAGGAGCTAAAAAAGACAAAAATCAAAATAAAGCTTCTAGGTAGATAAAAATTTAAAAAATGAATTCCTTATCCAGCATTTTTTTATTTTCTTTTAAAATCAATTTATGAAAGTTGTTTTTAATTTATAAAAGTTATAATATTTTAAATTTCAATAGTAAATATATATAATAAAAAAAAAGCGCTTATAAAAGCGCTTTTCATAAATTTAGTTGATATTATTTCTTCACCATTTCAGAAAGAATTTCTATTTCTCTTTCAGAAGCATTTTTTGGTGGATTTGAATATAATTTTAAAATTTCGTCAGAAAATTGATTTCTCAAATCTTCACTTTCAATATCTCTTAAATTTAAAAGTGCTTTTGATCTTACATAAGTCGATTCACTT
Organism: Flavobacterium sp. F52; assembly: GCF_000278705.1. Lineage (NCBI taxonomy): Bacteria > Pseudomonadati > Bacteroidota > Flavobacteriia > Flavobacteriales > Flavobacteriaceae > Flavobacterium > Flavobacterium sp. F52. The sequence goes on from NZ_AKZQ01000026.1 coordinate 112,682, forward strand.
TTTAAAGACATTGAATATAATTTCTTAATATCTTCTTCTTCAAAATCTGTTGATTTCCAGTTTGAATATTTCAAAATAAACTGAGAAAACAACAGCGAAGCCTTATTATTGTTGATATTTTTCTTCAAAGAATTTTGTAAAAGAGAAAAACTAGAGATGTTTCTGATATTATCGCCTATCGCACTTTCAATTGCAATTCTTTCAGCTTTAGTTTCAACTTTAAAATATTTGTTGATTTCTTTTAAAGAGTTATTGATGCTGTTTTCTTCTTTTTTACCTTTTTCTTCCCAAGCATCTTTCAATCCAACAGTCTTGTTAAATACTAATTTTGAAGGAGTTGAATCTTTATCAACAGTAAAATATCCTAAACGTTGAAACTGGAATTTATCTTCATTTTGAGCAGTTGATAAACTTGGTTCAACATATCCAGTTACAATTTCTAACGAATTTGGATTCACAAAATCTAAGAAATTTTTCTCTTTGTAGCTGTCCGGTGCTTCATCTGTAAACAAACGATCGTATAAACGAACTTCTGCTTCCAATGCATGTTTGATTGAAACCCAATGTAATGTTCCAGATACTTTTCTTTGGCTTGCTTCTGTTCCGCTTCCGCTTAAAGAATCAGTATCATAAGTAACATGAATTTCGGTTATATTTCCGTTTTCATCTTTTATAACAGATTCACCTTTAATGATATATGCATTTTTAAGACGAACTTCTTTTCCTAAAGTCAAACGAAAAAATTTAGCAGGAGCTTCTTCTAAAAAGTCTTCTCTTTCAATGTATAATTCACGAGAAAAAGGCACTTTTCTGAAACCAGCACTTTCATCTTCCTGATTATTTTCAGCTTCCAACCACTCCTCTTTTCCTTCTGGATAATTGGTAATTACCAATTTTACAGGATCTAAAACAGCCATTACACGAGGTGCAATTTTGTTCAAATCTTCACGAATACAGAATTCTAAAACCGATACATTGATTAAATTATCACGTTTTGCAATACCAATTGTATTGGCAAAATTACGTAAAGAAGCAGCTGTATAACCACGTCTTCTTAACCCAGAAATTGTTGACATTCTTGGATCATCCCAACCGTTAACATGCTTTTCCTTAACTAGTTGCTGTAATTTTCTTTTACTAACAACAGTGTGTGATAAGTTACGTCTTGCAAACTCTCTTTGTTTTGGACGCAGTTTATTTTCATCAAAAATTTGATCTAAAAACCAATCGTATAATTCACGGTGAGGCAAAAATTCTAGTGTACAAAATGAGTGAGAAATCTGTTCTAAATAATCACTTTGTCCATGCGCCCAATCATACATTGGATAGATTTTCCAAGCATCTCCAGTTCTATGGTGATGTTTGTGTAAAATTCTGTACATGATAGGATCACGCATTAACATGTTTGTTGATTTCATGTCAATTTTCGCACGAAGAATATGTGTACCAGCTTCAAATTCACCATTTTTCATTCTTTCGAATAAATCTAAGTTTTCTTCAACAGAACGATTTCTGTATGGACTGTCAGTTCCTGGAGTTGTTGGAGTTCCTTTTTGGATCGCCATTTCTTCAGAAGATTGACTGTCAACATACGCTTTATCTTTTTTAATTAATAAAACTGCCCAATCGTATAATTGTTGGAAATAATCTGATGCATAACATTCTTCAGCCCATTTGTAACCTAGCCATTCTACATCTTTTTTAATAGCATCAACAAATTCCTGTTCTTCTTTTTCAGGGTTTGTATCATCAAAACGTAAATTCACAGGAGATTGATAATCAATTCCTAAACCAAAATTTAACGCAATAGAACTCGCGTGCCCAATGTGTAAATAACCATTAGGTTCTGGTGGAAAACGAAAGCGAAGTTTAGTATTTGAAAGACCTGATTTTACGTCTTCCTCTATGATTTGTTCAATAAAATTGAGTGATTTCTCTTCTGATGCCATTATTTTATAGTAATTTTAGCAAAGATAAAAAAAAGGTTTCAGGTTTCAGGTTTAAAGTTATTTAACTAGCGCAAAACCTGAAACTTTAAACGTGAAACAACATAAAAATGGGAGTTATAAAACTGAAAAATATCCGTACTTTTTCTTACCACGGATGTTTAATTGAAGAAGGAAAAATTGGATCTGATTACACAGTAGATTTAAAAATTAAAACCAATTTACAGAAATCAGCAGAAACAGATCATCTTTTAGACACTGTTGACTATGTACATTTGAACAAAATTGTGACGGAAGAAATGGCAATTCGTTCGCATTTATTGGAACATGTAGCCAAAAGAATCAATCTTAGAGTATTGGCAGAGATAGAAACTGTAGAAAAAACAACAGTTTGGGTTTCTAAAATTAATCCGCCTATTGGTGGTGATGTTGAGTCAGTTACTATAAAAATGACGGAAATTAGAAAGTAATGTTTAAAATTAAAATCCTAAAATTTTAAAATAGTTACTATGAAACTTTTGAAATTTAAAGATTTTAGTTACTTTTGCCAACCGTTCAAGTAATGGCGTCGTGGCCGAGCGGCTAGGCTGGGCTCTGCAAAAGCTCCTACTCCGGTTCGAATCCGGACGATGCCTCAAAACCTTCAAAGCAATTTGAAGGTTTTTTTATGTTTAATTTTTTGAAAAAATTAATTAAAATATATGTTCGAATCCGGACGATGCCTCAAAACCTTCAAAGCAATTTGAAGGTTTTTTTTATGTCTAATTTTTAGAAAAAATTAATTAAATATATCGGTTCGAATCCGAACGATTTCTCAAAAAGAGATACAGAAATGTGTCTCTTTTTTTTATGCTTAATTTTTCCATAATCTTGTCATTTCGACGTAAGGAGAAATCTTCACAAGTAACTCCGCAACAATTTGTCCAATCTTTGTAGAGCTTCTCGTGAAGATTTCTCCTTACGTCGAAATGACAAACTGTTGTCAACTTTGTCAAAGTTTGAAACTTTGACAAAGTACAAAACTAACAGTTATAAACACAAAAAAACCTCTGAAATTCAGAGGTTTAATTTATAGTTTTGAGTTATTAACAACTACTTCTTTTCTATTCTTTCGAAAGCATTTTTAACCATTTCTTTTTCTTTTGGAAACCATCCTTGAATTACTAACGCAAATCCGAAAATCATTAAAACAACGCTAATTCCTTTTTTAATTTTAAGAATATTATTCGGAGTCATTTTTGATTTTAACTGTTTGGCTAATAAAATCTTAGCACAATCAATTAATAAGTAAGTGATGATTACAGCAGTAAAAAATGTCATCATTCTTGAAGTTTGCATATCTAATTTTGGCCCAACAGAAATAATTACAGCAAGCCAGAAACCAAGAACACCAATGTTGATAACGTTCAATAAAAAACCTTTTACAAACAAACTGCCATAATTTCTTTTCAGAATATCACGGTCAATCTCTTCATCGTTTATTTTTTCTTCCTTCTTTAGCTTTACAAACGAAATAATACCGTAAGTAAGCATAATTATTCCTCCAAAAATAAAAAGTGCTGGATCGTCTTTTAAACTAGAAATCAATCTATAACTTCCGAGATAAGCTATAGCAATAAAGAAAATATCGCCCAATACTACCCCTAAATCAAAAACAAGTGCAGCTCTAAATCCTTTTGTAATACTGGTTTCTAATAAAACAAAAAATACAGGACCTACCATAAAACTAAGAACAAGTCCCCAAGGAAGTCCCGCTAGAATATCGTTAATCATCAATTACTACTTGTTATTTTACTTCTTCTATTTTACCGCCAAAAACTGTTTTTTGGTTTATTTGCTTTGGTTTTCCATAAATGTAAATAGAGCCTCCTGCGCTTACTTTTGCATCGACAAGGGTAGAAGCATTAACATCGGCTTTTCCGCCCGCAGAAACGCTTACAGTAGTCTGAGACGTTTCTAATTTACTTGCTAGTAAATATCCTCCTGCTCCTAAACTTGCATCTTGATTTGCAGCTTTTCCTGTTAGCGTAATTTTACCGCCAGAAACTGAACTTACTTTTAGTTTATCAACATCCAAATCTACGTTAATGATACCTCCTTCTTGAGCACTCACTTTAAAAGAAGTCGCTTTGATGGCTTCATTGCTTTTTACCTCTGCTCCTTCATTTACATCAATCAATTCGATGTGTTTATAATACAAAGTTATATCAAGATCATTTCCTGACAGCAGTTTTGGAAAAGGCATTCTTAACTTCAAAATACCATTTTTATTAACAGCCTCAACTTCTGCTTCTCTTGCTCCTTTTATAACAATTTTATTTTCAGATCCTTGAACTAGTTTTACACTTAATTTATCAAATACTTTTACGGTATCAAAATCACCTAACTCTTTGGTAACTTGACCAAAAGACATTTGTACAAATAAAATTGCTGCTCCTATAATTAGCTTTTTCATACTTTTATTTTTAAATTAATATTTATTCTGCTCGTCTTAAAAAATGAAAATCCAGTTGTTTTTTCACTAAGTCGGCATTTTTTACTTTCACATAAATTTCGTCTCCTAACTGTAGTAAACGGTTTAAAGTTGCTCCAACCAATGCATATTGCCTTTCGTCAAAAGTATAGTAATCCTCTTTTATCTCTCTGATTCTTACCATTCCTTCACATTTGTTAGAAACGATTTCAACATAAATTCCCCATTCGGTCACACCAGAAATAACGCCAAGGAATTCTTCGTCCTGATGATCTTGCATGTATTTAACCTGCATGTATTTGATACTGTCACGCTCAGCATTTGTTGCTAAGTTTTCCATGTTTGAACAATGCAGACATTTGGTTTCATAAGTTTCTTCATCTACAGAAGCTCCTCCATCCAAATAATATTGCAGCAAACGGTGTACCATTACGTCTGGATAACGACGAATTGGCGATGTAAAATGGCTATAATAATCAAAAGCTAAACCGTAATGTCCAATATTATCGGTCGAATATTTGGCTTTACTCATACTTCTAATGGCAAGAGTATCAATAAGATTTTGTTCTTTCTTACCGTTTACTTCTTCCATCAAAGCGTTTATTGATTTTGCTATATCGCCTTTTGTTCTAAAATCAATTTTATAACCAAACTTAGCAATAACAGTTTGCATTGCAATAAGTTTATCTTCATTTGGTTCGTCGTGAATACGGTAAACAAAAGTTTTCTTTTGTTTACCAATGTATTCAGCCACTTTTCTATTGGCCAAAAGCATAAATTCTTCAATCAAATGATTGGCATCTTTTGAGATTTTGAAATAAACTCCTTCTGGTTCACCTTCTTCATTAAGATTAAATTTCACTTCTACTTTATCAAAAGAAATAGCACCTTGCTGCATTCTTTTCTTTCTCAAAATCTTAGCTAATTCATCTAGTTTCAAAGTAGCTTCAACAATTTCATCTGAAACCACATAGGATTCTCCAGTAATAGAAATATCAACTGGAATCGTATTATTTCCTTTTGTTTCAATAATATGCTGAGCCTCTTCGTAAGCAAAACGCTGATCTGAATAAATTACAGTTCTTCCAAACCACTGGTTGATAACCTGAGCTGTTGGAGAAACTTCAAATATCGCTGAGAAGGTATATTTCTCTTCATTTGGACGAAGTGAACAAGCAAAGTTAGACAATACTTCTGGAAGCATTGGCACTACTCTATCGACCAAATAAACCGAAGTAGCTCTTTGATACGCTTCATCATCTAGGATTGTTCCTTCTTCTAAATAATACGAAACATCGGCAATATGGATTCCAATTTCAAAGTTTCCATTTTCTAACTTTTTGAAAGACAAGGCATCATCAAAATCTTTTGCATCTTTTGGATCTATCGTAAACGTAAGCGTATCACGCATATCACGACGTTTTGCAATCTCAGATTCCTGAATCGAAGTATCTAGTTTTTGTGCAAAAACCTCTACTTCTACTGGAAAATCTGCTGGCAAACCATATTCAGCCAAAATAGCATGAATCTCAGTATTATGTTCTCCAGGTTTTCCTAAAACTCGAATTACAGATCCAAACGGACTATCGGCTCTTTTTGGCCAATCTTCAATCTTAACTAAAACAACATCACCGTTTTCTGCTTCACCAATTTTATCTTTAGGGATAAAAATATCGGTATACATTTTAGGATTTGCAGTAGAAACAAAAGCAAAATTTGGCTGCATATCTATTACACCTACAAATTCAGTTTTATCTCTTTCTATAACTTCAATTACTTCACCTTCAGGTCTTTTTCCTTTTCTTCTGTTATAAACGTAAACTTTTACTTTGTCTTTGTCTAAAGCACGATTCAAATTATTGGTCGGAATAAAAACATCTTCTTCAAACTCGTCACAAATAAAATATGCCGTTTTTCTGCTCGTCATATCTATCGTTCCTTCGTAGTAATCCTGGCTAATTGCTTTTACTAAATATTTTCCAGGTCCTGTTTCTATGATTTTCTTCTGAGCTGCCAGAATCTTTAGATCTTTTATAATCTGATTTCTGCTTTTTGTATCATCAAGTTCTAGCTTTGCTCCTATCTGTTTGTAATTGAATGGCTTATTAGCGTTTTGCGATAAAATCTTCAGGATTTTCCCAGAGAAATCTTTCTCTTTTTTTATCGGCTTTCTAATTTTCTTACTCATATATCTTTTCTAATAAGGTTTAAAATTACGAATAAGAAATCAGATTACAGATTTTAACAAATAGAATTATTAAAATTATAACTTTTCGTACATTTACAAAAAGACCTAATATGGAAAGCTTTAAAACGATCGCCGTATTCAATTATCTGCACGAAACCGTAGTTCTCAAACACTTACTGGAACAAGAAGGAATCCCTTATTTTTTCGAAAATGAAATGACGCTCTCAGTCGTTCCCTTGTACTCGGCTGCTCTGGGCGGAATCAAACTCAAAGTCCATCCAAACGATTTCGAAGAAGTCCAGCAAATTCTAGACAATCTCAACAATCCGCTTAAAATCGTCTGAAACAAAAATTCAAAAATCAATTTCAAATCAGAATAAAATTCAAACTCAAATCAAATTTTTTCAATTTCAACTTTTTTAGTTTTCAACATATATTAAATACAACAAAAAAGAATTTTTAAAATTTAAAAAAATTTGGTTGTTATTATAGCTTGTTAATATGTCGAATAATTTTTTTTTTGAAGCCATTGAAATCTCGTTTTACTTATTTATTCTGAGTTATCAACATAGTTATTTTTGGTTAAATGATTAATTTATAAGACTTTTTGTATTTTAATTAACAACGGTTGACAACCAAAATTGAATTGATTTTGTAGATAAGTTGATATGTTGATTTCTGTTGAAAATGGTATTTTTGATATTGATAACTTTTCCAAAAATTCACGAAACTTTTCTTGCATATTTAATTTCAGTTTTGGATTATGAAATTTTTAAAAACAACCAAAAAAAACTTCTAATTTTCTTTTCGAACTTATTAACATTTTCTGTTAACTTAAAGTTAATTGAATATCAAGCAATTACAAACTGCTATTAACACCTCAAAATTTTAACAAATATTCTGTTTATTCTTCATTGATTGTGAGATAGTTATAGAGTTATCAAAATTGTTAATAACCTTTAAGTTTTTGACAGTAAGATAGTTGTGATTGTTATTTTTCTATCACTAATTTGACGAATGACGCGAATTTATATTGGAATGTTTATATAGTATTTGAAAAGAAAAAAATTTGTGAAAATTAGTGTAATTCGTGGCAACCATTTATTAATTGAGTAAATTTGCATAACACAACTTAATAGTATAGAAAAATGAAAATTTCGATAGGAAACGACCACGCAGGACCAGAATATAAAAAAGCAATTGTTGAAATGCTTAAAGCTAGAGGATATGAAGTAACTAACTACGGTACAGATACTGATGCTTCTGTAGATTATCCAGATTTTGGACATCCAGTTGCTAATGATGTATCTGAAGGAAAAGCTGATTTTGGGATCGTAATCTGCGGAAGCGGAAACGGAATCGCAATGACTGTTAATAAACACCCGAAAGTGAGAGCTGGTTTATGCTGGACTAAAGAAATCGCGTATTTGACGCGTTTACACAATGATGCCAATATTGTGAGTATTCCAGCGAGATTTACCTCTATTCATCAAGCTGTTGAAATCGTTGAAACTTTCCTTGATACAGCGTTTGAAGGCGGAAGACACCAAAATAGAGTGAATAAAATTGCTTGCGCATAAAAAGTCAAAAAAAAATTCGGTGCTTCGCACCTATTCATAAACACACCGGGCCGATTTTTAATTTGCTCGGTTTTTTATTTTAAGTGTTTATTATTCAGTATTTTAAAATGTAATTTTTGAGTTATCAACAATATTAATATCTACTTTTTATAATTTATATAAGCAAGTATAAGAGTCACTTGAATTAGTAAAATCACGGCAAACTTCACAATAAAAGAAGTTTTACTCGTTTTATGTCTAAATAATAACATCGCTGTTAATAACCCTGGCGATCCACCAGTTAAAGCCATGAGAAATAAGGTTTTTTCGGGAACACGTCGGTTATTTTTTCGGGCTTGAGATTTGTCATATCCCGCGAAAATAAAAACGAGAATGTTTATAAATAAAAAATATAGTAATAAAACTTTCATTGGCTTAAAATTAAAAACAAAGATATTATTTTAGCCGAATGATTTACTATTTTGCAGAAACGCTTTAACAAGTAAATTATATCATTTTTAAGTAAGAAAATCATTTCATTAAAAGTATGACTAATATTCAATTCATTGCCAAGTCTGTTCAGGCACCCGCAGTCAGTATTCAAAACACAGTTAAATTATTAGAAGAGGACTGTACGATTCCGTTTATTTCGCGATATAGAAAAGACGCAACCGGAAATCTAGATGAAACTGTAATTGAGCAGATTGCAAAACTTCAAAAAGATTATGATACACTTATTAAACGTAAAGAAGCCGTTTTAAAATCTATTGAAGAGCAAAAAGCGCTTACGCCAGATTTGAAGAAAAAAATTGAAGACAGTTTTGATTTACAAGAAATAGAAGATTTTTACCTTCCATACAAAAAGAAGAAAAAAACAAAAGCTGATGTCGCTCGTGAGTTTGGTCTTGAACCTTTAGCGAAACTCATTATATCTGAAAGTGATGCCGATATCGATTTTATTTCGACTCAGTATATTAATGAAAATGTTATTAATGAAGAAGCCGCTATTCAAGGCGCAAGAGATATTGTAGCCGAGTGGATTAACGAAAATATTTATGTTCGTAAACAATTAAGAAGATTGTTTCAGCGAAAAGCGACTATTGCTACAAAAGTGGTTAAAAAGAAAGCCGAAGAAGAAGGAGCACAGAAATTCAGCCAGTATTTTGATTGGGAAGAACCGTTGACAAAAGCGCCAGCGCACCGTTTATTAGCAATGTTGCGTGCAGAAAATGAAGGTTTTATCAAAATGAAAATTGATGTTGATATAGACGATGCATATGATGTAATTGACGAAATCATCATTAAAAAACAAAATAATACAACAGCTCATTTACAATTAGCGATTGAGGACAGTTATAAACGTTTACTGAATCCAGCAATTGGAAATGAAACGTTGCAAGAAGCAAAAGCCAAGGCAGATGCGAATTCAATTCAGGTTTTCGCCAACAATTTAAGTCAGTTGTTATTGGCTCCGCCGTTGGGAGAAAAGCGTATTTTAGCAATCGATCCAGGATTTAGAAGCGGTTGTAAAGTAGTTTGTCTAGACGAAAAAGGCGATTTATTATACAACGAAACGATTTATCCGCACGCGCCTCAAAACGAGGAATCAATGGCGATAAAAAAAATCCGTTCGATGGTAAATGCTTATCAAATTGATGCCATTTCTATCGGGAACGGAACGGCTTCTCGTGAAACTGAATTTTTCATCAAAAAAATCGCGTTTGACAAACCAGTTCAAGTTTTTGTGGTTTCTGAGGCGGGAGCTTCGGTATATTCTGCTTCAAAAATTGCGAGAGAAGAATTTCCAAATTATGATGTAACAGTTCGTGGTTCGGTTTCTATTGGGCGACGCCTTTCAGATCCGTTGGCCGAATTGGTAAAAATTGATCCTAAAGCAATTGGAGTAGGGCAGTATCAGCACGATGTTGATCAGACTAAATTGAAAGAAGAATTGGATAGCACGGTAATTCGTTGTGTAAACTCAGTTGGAATTAACATCAATACAGCAAGTAAACATTTGTTAAGTTATGTGAGTGGAATCGGGGAGAAGCTGGCAGAAAACATTGTACAATACCGTTCTGAAAACGGTCCTTTTGAAGATAGAAAACAGTTGAAAAAAGTACCTCGTCTTGGAGACAAAGCGTATCAACAAGGAGCAGCGTTTATTAGAATTACAAATGCTAAAAATCCGTTGGATAATTCGGCGGTGCATCCAGAAGCTTATCCGGTTGTTGAAAAGATGGCTAAGGATTTGAATATTTCTTTGAATGAATTAATTGCAAATAAAGAGAAAACAGCGCTTATTAAGCCCGAAAAGTATGTTACGCCTGAAATTGGTTTACTTACATTAAAAGACATCATAAAAGAGCTTGAAAAGCCAGGATTAGATCCAAGAAAGTCGGCCAAGGTTTTTGAATTTGATGCCAATGTAAAATCAATCAAAGATTTGAAAACCGGAATGATATTACCAGGAATTGTGAATAACATCACCAACTTTGGCTGTTTTGTTGACATCGGAATCAAAGAAAGCGGTTTAGTTCACATTTCTCAGTTAAAAGCTGGATTTGTAAGCGATGTAAACGAAGTTGTGAAATTACATCAGCATGTTGATGTTAAAGTGACTGAAGTTGATGAAGATAGAAAGAGAATTCAGTTGACGATGATACTTTAAATTTCAAAAATAAAGTTCCAAATTCCAATTGGAACAAACAAAAAAATCCCAGACTACATTGTAATCTGGGATTTTAATTTTTTCGAATTTCTTATTTTGTTTCTTCCTCTTGTTTTTTAGAAGCAGCAGGTTGATCGTCTTTAGCAGCGTTTTTAAATTCCTTAATTCCACTTCCTAAACCTTTCATTAATTCTGGAATTTTTTTACCTCCAAAAAGTAATATCACAATACCTACGATAACAAGGATTTCTGTAAGACCTAATCTTCCCATGACTAATATATTTAATGCCGAAGCAAATTATTTTTCTTAATTATTCCGCAAAGGTATATAGAAATATACGAAATAGAAGTATTTTTAGTTTAAAATATTCGTATTAGACCGCGTTAAATATTTTATAAAATCGTAAATTATAGCTCTTCAAGTAATTTTTCGAATAAATATCATGTTGATTAATTATTATATTTGCTAGCATAAAGAAGGATAATGACTCAAAAAAAGAAAAAGAATTTTAGAAAAAAACTGTTCATTAAAAACCGGTTAGTAATTTTAAATGAAGACACTTTTGAAGAAATATTTTCTTTTAGGCTTACTTTAATGAATGTCTTTGTAACGTTTACTTTAGGAGGAATATTTCTAATTTTGGTTACTACTTTTATCATTGCTTTTACGCCCCTTCGCGAATTTATCCCTGGATATTCTTCTACAGAATTGAAACGAAATGCTACTAAACTGGCCATTAAATCAGATTCTTTAGAAACGGCTTTGAGACAAAATGAAGCTTATATAAAAGGGATTCAGAAAGTCTTAAAAGGCGAATTAGAATATTCAAAATTTAATAAAGATTCAATATTATCAGAATCTGTTGAAGATGCTTCAGATTTAAATATGAAAGCATCTGATGCTGAAATAAAACTGAGAGAAGATGTAGCCGAAACAGAAAAAGAACTGAAGGCTAAATCTCAAGACAAAAAGAAAAGTGATAAAAAATAATACCACTGAAAATGTCAATTAAGTCAATTGCGGCAAAAATATTTGCCAGAAAAATATATAAACAAACACTAAAATGGGCTCAAAAACCTGTTGAAACGCAACAAAAGATTTTTAAAAATCTGATTGAAAATGCACAAAACACCGAATTTGGAAAAGATCATCATTTTAATCAGATAAAAACTTTTGAAGATTTTCAGAAACGAGTTCCTGTAAGGGATTACGAAGATTTAAAACCTTATGTTGATAAGGTTGTAAAAGGAGAATCAGATATTTTATGGAAAGGGAAACCATTATATTTTGCCAAAACTTCGGGAACGACTTCGGGGGCGAAATTTATTCCGCTTACCAAAGAATCAATGCCTTATCATATAGAAGCGGCCAGAAATGCCATTCTACATTATATTAACGAAACTGGAAAAGCCGATTTTGTTGACGGGAAAATGATTTTTTTACAAGGAAGTCCCATCTTGACTGAGAAATACGGAATCAAATTTGGGAGACTTTCTGGAATTGTAGCACATTTTGTTCCTAAATACCTCCAGAAAAACAGAATGCCATCTTGGGAAACCAATTGTATAGAAGACTGGGAAACCAAAGTAGATGCTATTGTAGACGAAACAATAAAAGAAGATATGTCGGTTATCTCGGGAATTCCGTCTTGGGTACAGATGTATTTTGAACGTTTACAGCAAAAAAGTGGCGGTAAAAAGATTAGTGAGATATTCAAAAACTTTAATCTGTTTATCTACGGCGGTGTCAATTACGAACCATACCGTGCTAAATTTGAGCAGATGATAGGCAAAAAAGTAGACAGCATCGAATTGTTTCCTGCTTCTGAAGGATTTTTCGCGTATCAAGATTCGCAGAAAGAAAAAGGAATGTTACTACTTTTGAATTCTGGAATTTTCTACGAATTCATAAAAGCAGATGAATTTTTTAGCGAAAACCCGAAAGTCTACACCATTGGTGAAGTTGAGGTAGGAGTGAACTATGTTTTGATTATTTCTACCAATGCGGGACTTTGGCGTTATAATATTGGTGACACCGTCCAGTTTACTTCTCTGGCGCCTTACCGTGTTATAGTTTCTGGACGTATCAAACATTATATTTCTGCTTTCGGAGAACACGTTATTGCCAATGAAGTCGAAAATGCAATGAAAGAGGCTGTAAATTTAACAAATATTGTAATAAACGAGTTTACAGTCGCACCGCAAATTACTCCTGCCAGCGGTTTACCGTATCATGAGTGGCTAATTGAGTTCGAAAAAGAACCTGAAAACATGGAAGCTTTTGCCGAAACGATCGATAATTCAATGCGTAAACAGAATATTTATTACGACGATTTAATTACTGGAAATGTTTTAAGAAAAGTAGTGATTACAAAGATTTCTAAAAACGGATTTCAAGATTATATGAAATCGCAAGGAAAACTGGGTGGACAGAATAAAATTCCGAGATTATCAAATAATAGGGATATTGCGGATAATCTTACAAAATGAAATAATATTTCCAAGATTAAGCAGTTATTTATTCAGATGAATTAGGATGGATAAGTAAATGAAAATTAAATGAGTCAAGGAAAGTTTCAAAATAAATATCGTATTTCTTCAATTAGAGCTCAATGGTGGGATTATGGCTGGAATGGAGCCTATTTTATAACAATTTGTACACAAAACAGAGAACATTATTTTGGAGAAGTTCAAAATAATAAAATGATTTTATCGCATGTCGGAATTATTGCCGAACGTCGTCGCATGTCGAATTTCAAAAACCAGGTTTAAAACGTTTTCAAAACATTGGAAAAAACACCATTTCGTCAATTGTTGGATCATATAAATCTGCTGTAACAAAACACGCCAATAGATTGGGATACACGCATCAATGGCAAAAATTATTTTATGACAATATCATTAGAGACAATAATCAATATCAAAGAATTTCTGATTACATTGTTTCAAATCCAGAAAATTGGGCAAAGGATAAATTTAAAACAGATGGTAAATCCTAATTTGAAATAAACGTTATAATTAAATCACATTTTTAGTTTTCGATTGAAATAATATTAATATTTCCTACTTTCGTTTATCGAAATATTCGCATCTTCTTTAAAAATGAAGATGATTTTTAAAATAGAAAAAACATGAAAGAAACTAAACATATATCAAGATCTAGAGCGCAAGAATCATCTGCGGCTATAGAAAAAATGTACATTACAATGCGCCATTTATTCAACCGTGGTTTTTACAAACCAATGGGAGTTTCTGGCGACAGCTTGCGCGAATCATTATTGGCTTTACGTCCAGAAATTTATGGAAATATCGCGGAAGAAAAAGTAGAATTAAACGGACTTCTATATGTAATTGAGCGTCTTCCAATCGGAATTGAGCAATGCCGTTTTATTAATTTAACTTCAGACGAAGGATATTCTAAATCACATTTTCAGCCGATTGTTCCACCAAAAAGAAGAAGAAACTGCTACAGAATCGACGAAGAGCAAATGAACGTTGAGATTACTCGCGGACGTTCGGACATTTATGATATCTTAACACATTTGACTTTCATTTTTATTGAATCTCATAAAATTAAAAATAGGGTTTTAATAGACGATGGAGGAGAAGTTTCTCGTGATTGGCAGAAACTGGAACAAGCTGTTATGCAAACCAAAAAGCTTACTTTGGTAGAAAAAGAAAAAGCAATTTCTCATGTAGCAAATATTTTGGCTAGAACATTTGAAGAAGTTTTAGATATTTACGATGCTTTTGGTTCAGAAAATGCACCAGACCGTTTCTTGCACGTAATTTATTGGTTAGGAAAACTGGCGATTGAAGAAATTGTTGAAAACAACAAGCGTACCATCACTTTTAGTCCAGTTTTGCGCGAAAGATTAGGACACCATATTCACGGAGAAATTTGGGCAACAAATATTAAAGAAGTTCTAAAAGCAAACGATTTGCTGAAAAGACCAATTCACGTAATTAGTGCGAATATGCATAGTGTGATGAATTCTATTTTTGCAACGCCGTTGTTAAAAACAAAATATAAAGGAAAAACAGATTTCTTTATTTATGAAGAATTAAGCGGTTCTGGTTCAAAAGAAATTAGAGCTCAAGTAGAAGATTTAGCTTTAAAAAATGGAATGATTTCGCTGCCAGATTGTTCTGGAACCAATATTGACGTCCAGATTTTTGATACAGCCAAAATTGACTGGTCAAAAACAGCTTTTTCACATGCTAATGTAGGCGAAGAAAAACCAGTTCTAATTGTAATGGATTATGCTTTTGGAGAGCAAGCTTATGAAACTATTGACGAGCTTTTGAAACCATTCAAGAAAGAAACTTTATTGAATGTAAAATCGGTTTCGATTATGGGTAAAGCTGGAATTTTAGAAGGCGGAAAAGGAGATATCATGATTCCAACAGCACATATCAATGAAGGAACGGCAGATAATTATTTCTTCGAAAACGAATTAACAGGCGCAATGTTTGAAGGAAATGATATAGACATTTATGAAGGTGCGATGGTTACCGTTCTTGGAACTTCATTGCAAAACAGAGATTTATTGAAATTCTTCCACGAATCAACTTGGGGAGTAATTGGTCTTGAAATGGAAGGATCTTATTACCAAAAAGCGATTCAATCAGCATCTAAAATTAGAAAAAGTGTTCCTCATGATATCAAAGTTCGCTATGCTTATTATGCTTCAGATAATCCTCTGGAAACCGGAAGTACACTAGCTTCAGGCGGATTGGGAACAACCGGTGTAAAACCAACTTATTTGATTACTATTAAGATTTTAGAGCAAATTTTCAATATAAAATAAATCGTAAATGAGTACAAAAGTACCGCAGAATTCAAATGACCCAGAGATTGATTTGGTGCAGATTTCTAAAAAAATCAATATTTTTTTTGGGAGAATAAATACTTCGATTTTTAGAAGCATTCAATTCTTTATTAAAAATTGGGTAATTATCTTGATTTTAGTTGCTATTGGATTTGCTTTGGGAGTAGTTTTGGATAACGTTCAAAAAACGTATAAGCACGAGATCATTGTTACACCCAATTTTAAAAGTACAGACTATCTATATGCTAAGATTGATTTAATCAATTCAAAAATTAATGAAAGAGATACCAATTTTTTAAAAAATGTAGTAGGTATTCAACAGCCTAAAATCTTAAAAAGTATTGAAATAAAACCAATTGCAGATGTTTATAATTTCATTACTAATAAACCGGAAAATTTTCAATTAATAAAATTGATGGCTGAAGATGGTGATATAAAAAAGATTTTGGAAGACAATTTAACCAGCAAAAATTATACAAACCAATTGATAATTTTATCAACCAGTCAAAAATCATCAGATAAGAAGTTAATTCAGCCGCTTTTAAAATACTTTAACGAATCGGAATATTATTCTAAAATTCAAAAAGAAACCTATTTTAATGTTGTTTCAAAACTCAAAGAAATAGACTCTATTATTAAACAAATTGATGGTGTTTTAAGTAATTTTTCTCAAACAACAACAGGTTCTCTTAAGAATGATAAATTGGTGTATTACAATGAAAACACGCAATTAAACGATATTATTAAAACAAAAGACGCTTTACTAAATGAACAGTCTTTTCATAGAATTGAATTAATAGGTTTTGATAAAATTGTTAAAGAAAACAGTGTTTCAATTAATATTGAAAACAAAAAAAAATTCTTTCTTAAATTCAATTTTTTACTTCCATTAATTTTTTTAGTGTTGTTTGTATTCTGGATCAAATCCAGAAGTTTTTATAGAAAGCAACAGTTACTTACTTGATAAAAAAATTAAATAAATATTTTTAAAAGTTAATTTTAATAAATGAAAGCAAAATTTCTTAGTTTTCTAACTATTTCACTATCATTAATAATTGGATCTTGTCAAAATTCCTTTAAAACAGAAACGCAGAAACAAAAAGATAATTATTCGATTGAAATAGAAGGGCTTTTTCAAAAAAATGACAAATTGGAAGTTTATTATTTAGTAGAGGGAAAAGATTGGAGTAATGAAAATTCTATTTCACAGGCAATTTATGCATCTAATAAAATGCAAAAAATAGTTTTAGATTTACCTCAAGATGTCACACCAAAAAATCTTAGAGTAGATTTAGGAGTAAATCCAAGTCAATCTTATGTTACTATAAAAAATATTGTAATAAAATTTAAAGATAAATCGCTTGATGGAGGAAACGAAATCTTTCTTGACTGGTTTACGCCCAATGAATTTGTGACTTGGGACATGAATTATTATGGATATAAATTAAGCTCGGTAAATGGTTCTTATGATCCATATTTGTTGGGAAATGATTTATTAATGGATAAAATGGCTAATGAATTGAAGCAATAGTTCAATAGCTCTATGACAGAAACATTATTTTATTAATGAAGCCGCATCTATAAGGAGAATCGATTATGAAGTTGATTGATAAAAAACATAAAAATTTGATAGCTTCTTTTGTAAAAAACTTTCAGTTTAGAATTTTTGGTCTGGCTATATCTTTTTTAATTGTTTTATTAATTAATAGATTTTTCGGAGTTGCCACGTATGGTGCATATGCGTTAGTAGTTACAATTACTCAGATTTGTACGTTATTTATAACTTTTGGAATTCCCAACACGCTTATTAAAGTTATTGGAAATAAAAATTATAATTACCTAGAAGCGAAAAATTTATTATTGAAAGGATGTAAAATAGTGCTTTTATTTGCGATATTTCCGATGATTTTCTTTTATTTCGGATCGCATTTTTTGGCAGATACCGTTTTTAAAAACACAGACCTTTACATCTATTTTTTAATAATTGCTTTATCTATACCATTTTTTGTGGTCCACGAAATTTTTGTTTATTTTTTTGTTGCAACAAAGAAGTTTTTCAATTTCAACCTGTTTTTTTTTGTTATTCCAAACATACTTTTAATTGGATTTTTATCACTATTCCATTTTTTAGGTAAAGACAGTTATTTCACCATTTTAGCTTTTTCACTATCTATATTTTTCACTGTTCTTATTGAAATTATTACAATTTTTAAATGGAAATCAGATAAAAATTTGGAAGTTCAGTCCACGGGAGAGTTACTAAAAACGGCTTCGCCTTTATTTTTCAGCGGTTTTTTAATATATCTATTAAACGCTACAAGTGTTGTTATATTAGGCTTAATGGTAAATGAGAAGGATCTCGGAATCTATAATGTGGCTTTTAAAATAGCCAATTTAGGATTGCTTATAATTGTTTCGATTAGTACAATAACTACTCCTAAAATTGCACGGTTATTTGGTGAAAATAAACATGAGGAATTAAAAATAACGATTCAAAACGCAACAAAACTGATATCAATTCTAACAATTCCATTGGTTTTAGTAGTCATAATTTTTAATCAGTTAATTTTATCTTTTTTTAGTTCTGAAGCCGTTGCAGCTGGAAACATATTAATCATTTTAATTTTGGGTGTTCTAGTCAATGCGATGTCAGGAAATGGTGATCAGATACTAAATATGACCAATAATCAGCATATTTTAAGAAACATTACGTTAATTTGTTTCGTTTCTAATGTTATGGCAAATGTTGCACTCATTTCCTATTATGGAATTCTTGGAGCCGCACTTGCAGGATTATTTACAAACTTACTGCTCAATTTTTTATGTGTTTATTATATAAAGAAAAAATTGGGTTTCTATACCTTATTTTAGATGGAGCAATTAATCTCAGTTATTATTGTAAATTATAATGGTATTCAATATTTAGAAAATTGTCTCAATTCTTTGTATACTTATTTAAGAGATTTGTCTTTTGAAATAATAGTGGTTGATAATTGCTCAAGTGATGACAGTATAAGTTTTATTAAAGAAAAATTTCCCAATGTAATTATTATTGAAAATCAAACAAATTTAGGTTTTGGTAAAGCAAATAACATTGGGGTTTCTTTTGCTAAAGGAGAAACCATTTTGCTGTTAAATAATGATACTATTCTTTTAAACAATCTTAAATCAGCTGTTGAGGTTTTGTACTCAAAAAACAATATTGGTATTGTCTCCATCAACATGCTTAATAAAGAACAACAGTATATTAGTGCTGTAGGTAAATTTCCTTCTCCTTTAAAATTGTTAAAAATTTCGTTCTTAGCTGATAAAAGAAAAGAGTTTGTTCATGGCAAATTTAATTTGAGTAAAACGTATGAAGTAGATTGGGTAACGGGTTCCTTTATGTTATTAAGAAAGAAAGATTACCTAGATTTGCATGGTTTTGATAAAGATTACTTTATGTATGTTGAGGATGTAGATTTATGTAAAAGAATGCATGATATTGGAAAAATATGCATTTTTATACCATCAATTGATTATATTCATTTTGTTGGACATAATAAGACCAGAAATCGAAACCTGATGCAAGGTTACCAAGTTTATTCTTCCAAACATTTTTCTGGAGTACAAAAACAGTTCGCATTATTAATGATTTCGATCAATATTCTTATAAAAAGAATTGCAAAAAATATTTAATGAAAATAAGGCAAGTCATACTTTTTTTATTTCTGATAGTAGTGTTTTCACAACTTTACCTTTCTTCATTTAGAATAAATTTTGTTATTCAATTTATTGTTCTATTCGTAATGTTGTTGCTAAATGAATTTAAAATAAGCCTGAAAATTTTAAGCTTACTTACACCGCTATTTTTGATTTTTACCATTGGGTTTTTAGGTTTTTTTGGAAATCATTTCGAGTTTATTCATTTAGTAAAAGACATAACGCATTTTTTAAAACCTATTTTAGGACTAACCTTAGGTTATCTTTTCTTTCAAAAAATAGAATTTAAAGCATTTGTAAAAACAATCATTCTTACAGGCTTTTTTATGGCCCTTTTTCATATTTGTTTAGTTTTATCGAACAGCAAGCTGTCTATTGAGAATATGAATGAACTTCGAAATGATTTTGGAAAAGATAACTTTCTAGAATGTTTTAGTTTATTGTTTTTGTGTTTTTATGCTAAATTTTTTGATGATAAAATATTCAAAAAAAGAATTGCCCATTATATAATTTTCTTTACGCTTTTGGTATCTTGTATTTTATATTTTTCAAGAACAATGCTTGCCGTTGTTGTTCTAGCAGTTTTAACCATTTATGGCTACACAAAGATCAACTCAAGAAACATAAAAATTTTTCTTGGTTTAGTTTCAATTGTTGGCGTATTATATATTTACTTGTTTTCGGTTAAATTAGATCGAAACGCAAAAGGTTTGGAAGCCTTTTTATATAAGGTAAAGATTGCACCCGAAGAAATGTTTAAAACAAAAATCGATAGGGAAAATCATAAGGAATTATGGGATCATTGGCGTGGATATGAAGCTAAAAGAGCTTTGAAATTAATGGAAGAAAATCCTTTAAGTTATATTGTTGGTACTGGTTTTGGTTCGTTAATTGATCTAAAATTTAAAGCCCCTCTCGACCAAGAAGGAATGAGATATATATCAGAAACACACAACGGATACATTTATATTTTTTACAAAACTGGGATTATTGGGTTAATTTTATTATTATATTTTTTATCTCGTTTTTATCGATATACTTATTTTGCATATCAATTTGTTCCAGTTTTTATTGGAGTGATAGGTTTGTCATTTTTCTTCACAACCTTAACAATTACAGGTATATATAATACAAGAGATGTAATTGTTTTAATTTTGGGCGGGTTATTGGTATTTTCTTCAAGACCAAATGTCTTCAAACAAGATTCTTAATATGGAAGAGAAAATAAAAATATTTGTAGACTGTCATATTTTTGATAAAAATTTTGAAGGAACAAGAACCTATATTACTGGTTTGTATCAAGAACTAATAAAAGATAATAGTAAAACGTTTTATTTTGCCGCAAAAAATACCGCAATTCTTGAAGAAGTTTTTGGTACTGCTGAGAATGTTAAATATCTTGAACTAGCACATAAAAATAAATTTTATCGTTTACTGGTTGATATTCCTAAGCTTATCAAGGCAAATAATATTCAATATGCCCATTTTCAATATATTGTGCCGCCAATAAAATATTGTAAATATATAAACACAATTCACGATTTATTGTTTTTAGAATACCCACAATATTTTCCGTGGATGTATAGAGTTAAAAATAAATTTCTATTTAAGTGGAGTGTAAAACATTCCGATATAATATTTACTGTTTCAGAATATTCAAAACAACAAATTCAAAGACTCTTTAATATCGATAATGTTGTGATTACTCCTAATGCCGTTAATGATGTTTTTTTTGCAGAATATAACAAAGAAACAATTAAATTAAGCGTTGCTAAAAAATACAAAATAGAAGATTATTTTATTTATATAAGTAGATGGGAACCTCGAAAGAATCATAATTTTTTGTTAGAAGTATTTGTTGAGAACAATTACTATCGAGATTTTTTTCTGGTTTTGGTGGGGAAAAGAGATTTAATAAATAAGAAGTTTAATAATTTATATAATTCGTTACCCGAATCAATTAAAAATAAGATAATTATTCTAGAAAATCTTAGTTTTGATGATCTTCAATTGCTTGTAAAAGGTGCCGAAGTTTCCATTTATCCTTCAATTGCTGAAGGATTTGGTATTCCGATTTTAGAAGCCGCCGCCGCTGGAATTCCGTCACTATATTCTAATAGAACAGCAATGAAAGATTTTAGTTTCCTGCATGATAATGGATTTGACCCTTTTGACAAGAACGATTTGAATGAAAAAATAAAAATAAATTTGAATAAAGGTAAAAAAATGAATAATGTGGAAATAATAAAAGAGAAATATAATTGGAAGTACTCTGCTTTGCTATTTCTAGAAGAATTAAATAATAACAGCTCCAAAACTAAATGAAAATAGCAATTCTTGGTACGAGAGGAATTCCAAATAATTATGGAGGATTTGAGCAATTTGCAGAAATTTTTGCTGTTTATTTAGCAGAAAAAAATCATGAAATTTATGTTTACAGTCCTCATAATCACATTTATCAACACAAAAAATTTAAAGGCGTTCACATTATTCACCAGTATGATCCTGAGTATAAGATTGGAACGGCTGGGCAGTTTTTATATGATTTGAATTGTATATTAGATTCAAGAAAAAGAAATTTTGACATTATCCTTCAATTAGGTTATACAAGTAGTTCTATTTGGTCTTCTCTTTTACCTAAAAAAACAATTATCATTACCAATATGGACGGATTGGAATGGAGAAGGAGCAAGTATTCAAAAAAAATTCAAGAGTTCCTTAAAATTGCAGAAAAAATTGCGGTAAAAAAAAGTCATTATTTAATAGCTGATTCGATTGGAATTAAGAACTATATAAAAGAAAAATACGATAAAGAGGCTCATTATATTGCTTATGGTGCAGAACCTTTTGAAAACGAAAATGAAAACCTAATCAAACAATATAAAGTTGACAAGTATGATTATAATCTAATTATTGCAAGATTAGAACCCGAGAATAATATAGAGACAATTTTAGAGGGCATTGTTCAAAGTAATAACAAAAAAACAGTTTTGATAATTGGAAATACCGATAATAATTTTGGAAAAAAGCTTAAACGTAAATTTCAAAATAATCAAAATTTAAGATTTATTGGAGCCATTTACAACAAAGAACATTTGGATAACTTAAGATTTTTTTCAAACATTTATTTTCATGGGCACTCAGTTGGAGGAACCAATCCATCGTTACTTGAAGCAATGGCGGCCAAAGCTATGATTGTGGCTCATAAAAATGAATTTAATTATAGCATTTTAGAGAATAGAGCACTTTACTTTTCAAATGCCTCAGACATTAATCAAATCTTGAAAAAAATTAAAAGAGAAGATTATGAACAAATAATTCAAGATAACTTCAGTATGATTATTAATGAATTTAATTGGAATAAAATAAATGAATCATATCTCAGATTATTTGAAAAAAGCCTTCAATAAAATGACTGATTTATCGAAGAATAAAAGTTTGCTAGCTTATTTGATAGCTGCAATGTTGATTACGCTTCCATTAAAACATAATATTGGAAGTTTAACTTGTATAGTTTTTTTATTGGTCTCCTTTCTCAAAGCAAAAAAAACAGATTTTTCATTATCTAGAGTTTTACTGCTTCCAATACTGTTGTATGTTTTGATGTTAATATCTTCAATTTGGTCGATAGAAAGTAAACTGACAATAAAGGGATTACAAAAAGAAATATTGTTTTTAGTGATCCCTTTAGCATTTAGCACATTTCCAAAAATGAATAGAAATGTTGTAGATAAGGCTATTGAGTGGTTCAGTTTTACTATGGTTGGATTTTCTATTTTCTATTTTCTAAAGGCAATTGTAAAATTCATAAATTCAGGAGACAAGGGCGTTTTCTTTTATCATGAATTAGTCAGTTTAGAACTAAATGCAATTTACATGGCTGTTTTTGGTTCTTTAGCCATGTTTTTTTTTCTTGTTAAAAAAGAAAAATCAATTATTGATAAAATAGGATTTTGGATTCTTATTGTCTTTATATTTTTGTTGTCATCCAAGAATATCATTATCGTAGATTTGATGATGATAATAGTTTATTATTCGTTTTTTTCTTCAGTTTCTAGGGGAACTAAGAAAATAATGCTTTTGGCGGTTATAATTATCTCTATAAGTTCTGTGCTTTTTATTAAGCCAGTTAGAGATAGATTTATGATTGAATTTGAAACAATATTTGTAGATAGTTCTTTAAATAATGCGACAGAAGAAAATCAAGGACCAATTTATAATATAAGTTTAAAGCAAGCTTGGAGTCAGGATCAATTCCAGCAGAACGATTTTTTCCCAGGAGCAGCTTTTCGATTGTTTCAGATTAGAATTTTTAAAGAAATGGTTCAGGAAGAATCTATTTTTTTTACAGGATTTGGATTAGATGCTGCTCAATATAAAATTAGAGAGAAAATAAAACAGCATAATTTACACGCAAGTTATGGAGAATTGAATTTTCATAATGAATATATTCAAATATTTGCAGAGTTGGGAGTAGTTGGTTTTTTGATAGTTTTAAGTATGTTATTTTTTACATTGAAAAAGGGAATTATAAATAAAGATTTTGTTCATATTGCTTTTGCGGTAACAATGATAGTCTTATTTTTGACCGAATCTTTTTTGAGTCGACAAAGAGGAATAATTTTCTTTATAGTTTTTTACTGCATGTTTAATTCAGTAAATTATTATAATGAACAGAAAATATTAAAATGAAAAGAATACTTATCACTGGAGCAGCAGGATTTTTAGGATCACATTTATGTGACAGATTTATTAAAGAAGGTTACTTTGTAATTGGAATGGATAATTTGATTACAGGAGATCTTAAAAATATTGAACATTTATTTAAACTGGAAAATTTCGAGTTTTATCACCATGATATTACTAAGTTTGTTCATGTTCCAGGCAATTTAGATTATATATTACACTTCGCTTCGCCAGCAAGTCCGATTGATTATTTAAAAATTCCAATTCAAACTTTAAAAGTGGGATCTTTGGGAACCCATAATCTACTTGGATTGGCGAGAGTAAAAAAAGCAAGAATTTTGATTGCATCAACTTCTGAAGTTTATGGAGACCCTTTAGTACATCCACAAACTGAGGAATACTATGGGAATGTAAATACAATAGGTCCACGTGGAGTTTATGATGAAGCAAAACGTTTTCAGGAGTCAATCACCATGGCATATCATACTTTTCATGGAGTAGAAACTAGAATCGTTCGTATTTTTAACACCTACGGGCCAAGAATGCGATTAAACGACGGACGTGTAATTCCAGCGTTTATTGGCCAGGCTTTACGTGGTGAAGACCTAACGATTTTTGGAGACGGAATGCAGACGCGTTCTTTCTGTTATGTTGATGACCAAGTTGAAGGGATTTACAGATTGCTACATTCAGATTATGTATATCCAGTAAATATTGGAAACCCTGACGAAATCACAATCAAAGATTTTGCAGAAGAAATTATAAAACTGACAGGGACAAATCAGAAAGTAGTTTATCATCCGCTGCCAATAAACGATCCATTACAGCGTCAGCCAGATACAACAAAAGCAAAAGAATTGTTGGGCTGGGAAGCCAAAGTAAGCAGAGCAGAAGGAATGAAAATTACTTATGAGTATTTCAAATCATTATCTCCTGAAGAACTGGCAAAAGAAGAACACAAAGACTTTTCAAGCTATATAAAATAAATTAAGATTCTGAAAGAATAATAAATCTAATGAACGATTTAGTATCTATTTTAACACCAACATACAATACTGAAAAGTTCATTAGAGCAACTATAGAATCAGTTCAAAATCAGACCTACCAAAACTGGGAAATGATTCTAGTAGATGATGCCTCTACAGACAAAACCGTTTCTATTATAGAAGAATTTGCTCAAAATGACAGTAGAGTTAAACTCTTTAAATTACCAGAAAATCGCGGAAACGGTTTTGCAAGAAACGCCGCTTTAGAAAAAGCCACAGGAAAATATATTGCCTATTTAGACGCAGATGATTTATGGTTTTCTGAAAAATTGGAAAAGCAGATTCAGTTTTTAAAAATGAATAATCAGCCTTTTACTTTTAGTTATTATGATTCTATTGATGAGGAAGGAAATAATTTAAGCAGAAGGGTTGAGTCACCAAATCCTTTAACTTATAACGAATTGTTTTTCTGTAATTACGTAGGCAATTTGACAGCTATATATGATTCAGATTATTTCGGAAAAATCATTCTGGAAACTACACAAAAACGTCAGGATTGGAGAATTTGGTTAACAATTTTAAAGCAAATTAAAATAGCAAAACCAGTTCCAGAACCTTTGGCCTTTTACAGAATTAGAAAAAACTCTGTTTCTTCTTCAAAATTTAGACTAATAAAACACAATTTTGGTGTTTATAGAGAATTTCATGGATATAATCTTGTTTTTTCTGTTTTGCTGATGATGAGGTTTTTATTTACTCAATTGATAATCAAGCGAAAATATATTAAGAAAATTTTAAATTAAACTTGATACCACAATTTGTGACATCAAGTTTTTAAGATCACAAATTGTGACCTTAAAGAACTATTTTTTATAGCCAATCTTTACTCTTTCTGATTCATTTTCTTTTTTCTCAGTCAATTCATCTAAATAAGAAAATACTAATTCAATGTTTTTGTCATGATTCTCTAACTTCTTCTGAATCTGTAAAATATCAACTTTAATTTCTGTTGTATCCAAAAGCATTTGTCTCACTTTCGTAAAGATTCTCATAATTTGAATATTGGTTTGAATGGCTTTGTCGCTTTTAAGAACACTTGATAGCATTAATATTCCATGTTCAGTGAAAACTAGAGGCAGGATTCTTGTTCCTCCCCAACTTGAGGTCACAATTTGTGACCTCAAGTTATTAAATTCAATTTGTGATAATTCAAACATAAAATCTTCGGGAAATCTGGCAGCGTTTCTTTTGACAGATTGTTTCAAAACTTTAGTTTCAATTCCATAAAGTGAGGCAAGATCACGATCAAGCATGACTTTTTGCCCGCGAATAAAATATATTTTATTAGAAATTGTTTCTTCAGAAAGTAAGGAATTATCATCCATAAGTTTTTAATTAAAAAAAACAAATGTAAGATTTTATTTATATTTTATAAATAAGATTTAAACTGTTTTAGTTTTCCGCGGTTGGTTCTTTCTAAAACCATTTTTTTGGTAAAAGTGAAATTTAAATTGGGTTCTAAATACAAATCGATGGCTTTTTTTATTTTTTGAATTTGCTCTGAAATTAATTCTTTTTCAGCTACATATTCAATTTCAAAAGTATCTAATTTGGTTTGTTTGATGATAAATTCTTTTACGTTTCCATCGTCTTCAATGATGCTTTTGGTTACATAATAAAATGTCAAACCTGGAGATTTTTTACCACTTGGCAAAACAGCAACATCGTTGGTTCTTCCAATTAATTTTTTAAGAATTGGTTTCTGAGGAGTGCTTTTTTCGTCCAAAATTCCAATGTCGCCAACTTCATATCTTATAAAAGGATTTGCTTTATTGAATAAAGAAGTAATCACAATTTTTCCTTCCGTTCCATGTGGAACAGGATTATTATTTTCATCTAAAATCTCGACAAAAAGTGTTTCTGAGTTTACCTGCCACTCTCCTTTAAGATTTTCAAAAGCAATTAAATCTAACTCAGAAGCGCCATATTCGCTTATAATTGGAATTCCAAATTGTTTTTCCAAAAGTCTTTTATCCGTTTCAAAAAGCATTTCTGAAGTAACAAAACAAGCTTTTAGTGTTGGACATATTTCTTTTAAAATGATATTTTTTTGTTCTAAAAATTTAGCAAAAAGAACAATTGAACTTGTATATCCGTTGATATAATCGAATTTTTTAGTTCTGAATTTTTTTAGAAATTTTTCTAAAACAGCATCAGACAAATCAAAAACGGGGAAACGAAAACGATGTGTCAAAAAATCTTTAAAACGTTCTTTTTGATATCCAATAAAATCCATCGGAATTCCGTAAAAGCGTGCTTGATACGAATGATTAAAATCAATTCCGAACCAGCCGAAACGCATTATATTGGAAGCCCAAGTCAAAGCATGAGAATATTTATCTTTAGCAAAAACAAAAGGAGTTCCACTCGATCCGGATGTTTTGTTAAGATAAATGTTTTTTTTCGAATACCCTTTTGAAAGTCTTTCTTCAAGAGGTTTTTGGAGATTCTGTTTGTTCAAAATCGGAAGATCATTCCAGTTTTCAATCTTTTTGTTTCCAAGCAAATCACGATAAAAAGAATTGTTATTTAAATGAAAATCAACAATTTCTTTCTTTTTCTTTTCAATAAACGAAGTGCACTCTTCTTCAGAAAAGTGAACAATTTTATCCAATTCGGCTTTGGCTTCCTTAATTGGAAAACCATTTAGTTTGAGTGAAAGATCAAAAAGGCGAATCATTTTTCGGGATAATTTTCGTCAAAAATAATATTTAGCAATTACTAACAATCAAGAATCACGAAGTTTTTAAGATTTAATTATTTTTTACGTTCAAAAGCAATTATTTTTGCACCACAACTAAAATACAACAACACATGACAATTTTACTATTGGGATCAGGCGGAAGAGAGCATGCATTTGCATGGAAGATGACACAGAGTCCGCTTTGCGAAAAACTTTTTGTAGTGCCTGGAAATGCGGGAACTGCTGCAATTGCTGAAAACGTTGCAATATCTCCAACTGATTTTGAAGCAGTAAAAGCATTAGTGCTTAAAGAAAATATAAGTTTGGTAGTCGTAGGGCCAGAAGATCCTTTGGTAAAAGGTGTTTACGATTATTTTAAAAATGACGAAAGTTTAAAACATATTCCAGTTATCGGGCCATCAAAATTGGGCGCACAATTAGAAGGGAGTAAAGAATTTGCCAAAGAATTCTTGATGAAACATAATATCCCGACTGCAGCATATGATAGTTTTACTGCTGAGACGGTTGAAGAAGGATGTAAATTTCTAGAAACATTACAACCTCCTTATGTTTTAAAAGCAGACGGATTAGCCGCTGGAAAAGGTGTTTTGATTATTCAGGATCTTGAAGAAGCAAAAACAGAATTACGTAACATGTTGGTTCATGCAAAATTCGGTACAGCAAGTTCAAAAGTAGTTATTGAAGAGTTCTTGGATGGAATCGAATTGAGCTGTTTCGTTTTAACAGATGGGAAAAGCTATAAAATTCTTCCAACAGCAAAAGATTACAAACGAATAGGAGAAGGAGATACAGGTTTAAACACAGGCGGAATGGGAGCGGTTTCTCCAGTTCCTTATGTAGATGCAGTTTTGATGGAAAAAATTGAAACACGCATCGTAAAGCCAACAATCGAAGGTTTCCAAAAAGACGGAATCGAGTACAAAGGATTTGTTTTTATCGGTTTGATCAATGTAAAAGGTGAACCAATCGTTATTGAATACAACGTAAGAATGGGAGATCCTGAAACCGAAGTTGTGGTTCCAAGATTAAAATCAGATCTAGTTGAATTGTTTTTATCTGTTGCAGATCAAAAATTAGGAGACTTTAATTTAGAAGTAGATCCAAGAAGTGCAACAACGGTAATGGTAGTTTCTGGCGGATATCCTGAAGATTTCGAAAAAGGAAAAGTAATTTCTGGATTAGAAAATATTACAGATTCTATAGTTTTTCATGCGGGAACAAAATTAGATGGCGAAAATGTCGTTACTAATGGAGGACGTGTAATTGCTGTAACATCTTATGGAGACGATTTCCAACAGGCCATAAAAAAATCTTACCAAAACATAGATAAACTAAGCTTTGATAAGATGTATTTTAGAAAAGATATTGGCTTCGATCTAATTTAAAAAATAAATAGAACCAACCCTTTTTAATTAAAGGGTTTGGTTTTTATTTTAAAAATGAGTGAGCTGTTGTATCTTGGTTTTCTGTTCCGGCATCATCAAAAATACGTAATTGTTTAATCCAATAACCAATTGCGCACGCACAGATGATCATGAAAATCCAGTTAATAGTGTTTGCACCAAACCATGTAATTAATTCCAAACGACGTAAAAAGTCAAGAGGAGCAAACAAAATGTTAACGAATAGGTATTGAATTCCTTCGAAAAAAGCTGTCATAATTTTAAAAATTATATGTTATTTATTGTTGTGTAATGCCTTGAAGATAAAATTCGGTAAACCAAATCTTTTTTCAACTTGTTAGGTTTTTCCTTTTAAACAAGTAGTATCTTTACAATCACAAAAGTATAAAATATCCTTATGATAACAAGTGTTTTTAAAAAATCTACGCCATTAAATTATTCATTGGTTGTAATTTTAATACTGGTTTTCTTTTTTATGTTCCAAATTAAAGACCCTTCTTGGGTTACTTCTTATTTTTTGGCTTTCCAAAAAGTGAGTTTATTATGCTTTATTTTGGCTTCTTTTTTTATGATTAATTTCATTGTAAAAAAGAATGGACTCAGTAAAGACAATGGTTATGCGATACTTTTTTACTTGTTGTTTGTTCTATTTTTCCCAACCATATTTAATGACTCAAATGTTATCTATGCCAATTTTTTTATTTTATTGGCACTTCGAAGATTGATTTCGCTCCAATCTCTCAAAGCATCAAAAGAAAAAATATTTGATGCAGCATTTTGGATTTTTATAGCTTCTTTATTTCAATTTTGGAGTATTCTCTTCTTAATATTGGTTTATATTTCTATTATTTTTCACGTTTCAAGAGATTATAGAAACTGGGTTTTGCCATTTATAGCACTTTTAGCAGTAACAATTTTATTCTACATGACATCTTTAATTTTAAATTTTGATGCCGTAGCTTTCATTCAGGAAAGAGCAGTAATCGATTTTAGAATTGATTATTTTAAGAATAATTATGAAAATGCAGCACTTTCAATATACACTGCTGTAGCCCTATTTTTTGTTACTTCGATGCTAATGACATTGTCAAATAGACCACAAATTGTTCATTCTTCATACAAGAAAATAGTAGCTTGCTTTTTTATAGCAGCCATTGTTTACATCATTTCGCCAAATAAAAGCAACGATTTGCTATTGTTTAGTATTGCACCATTAAGCATTATGGCAACGAGCCACGTAGAATATATGCAACAGAAACTGAATAACGAAATTGTTTATTACACTCTGATTGTGTGTAGTTTATTTACGTTTTTCTCTCAGTTATAATTTACTTCCGTAAGCAAGATCACCAGCGTCGCCAAGACCTGGAACAATGTAGTTTTTCACGTTTAGTTTTTCATCTAAAGAAGCTACCCATAAATGACAGTTTTCAGGAAGATTTTTTTCTAGATAAGCAATTCCTTCTGGGGCAGCGATAACGACAACAATATGTATTTCTGCTGGAATAGCGTTTTCGACCAATTTTTGGTGAACTGCAACAATTGATTGTCCCGTAGCCAGCATCGGATCTAGAAGCAAAACGGTTTTATTATTTAAGTCTGAAATAGCCTGATATTCAACTCGAATTTCAAACTCGTCATCATTATTTGGGTGGAATCTGCAAGCAGAAACAAAGCTGTTTTCTGCATGATCAAAATAATTTAAAAAGCCATTATGGAGAGGAAGTCCAGCTCTTAAAATAGGACATAAAACTAAATCCGTATCAATTTCTGTAGTGTTCTTAATTCCAAGAGGAGTTTGGATTTCAACATTTTTATAAGGTAAAATTTTACTCAGTTCATAAGCCATAATTTCGCCAATGCGTTCAATATTTCTACGAAAACGCATGCTGTCATTTTGAACATTTACATTTCTAATTTGACCTAAGAAATGATTTAAAACGCTGTTATTTTCAGAGATATAATGAATTTTCATGATGAAATTGTAATTTATTTAGAGATAAAATGATGAAACGAAAAATAATTTCTTTTCTTCGCAGCATAAAAGTATAAAAAGTATCTTTGTATCTATAAAAAAATAAAGACATGTTTTCAAAATTAGCATATTCTGTTTTCGAGCAAAGCATCAAAGATTATCACCAGTTTGATAATGTAGATCAGCCGATCAATAATCCTTATCCAAAAGATAAGTTCGAGCATTTGTTATATCTAAAAAATTGGATTGATACCGTTCAATGGCATTTTGAAGATATTATTCGTGATCCGCAGATTGATCCAGTTGCGGCATTAACTTTAAAAAGAAGAATTGACGCATCAAATCAGGAACGTACTGATATGGTGGAATATATTGATAGTTACTTTTTACAAAAATACAGCAATGTAAAAGTAAAAGACGGGGCAAAAATCAATTCTGAAAGTCCTGCTTGGGCTTTTGACAGATTGTCTATTTTGGCTTTAAAAATTTATCACATGCATGAAGAAGCAAATCGTGCAGAAGCTTCTCAGGAACATAGAGATAAATGTCAAGAAAAATTGAATGTGCTTTTAGAGCAAAGGACAGATTTATCTACAGCAATTGAAGAATTATTGACAGATATCGAAAACGGTGATAAATTCATGAAAGTGTACAAACAAATGAAAATGTACAACGATGATGAATTGAACCCAGTTTTATATCAAAATAAGAAATAATTTGGCAGCGTTGTCCAACAACAAAATCAAACATATAGCCGTCATGAGACTATCCGCAATGGGAGATGTCGCCATGACGGTTCCTGTTTTACAGACTTTTGTAAAACAATATCCAACGGTAAAACTGACTGTTATTTCTCGTCCGTTTTTCAAACCTTTTTTTGATGGAATTCCGAATCTTGAATTTTTTGCTTTTGATGAAAAAGAAAGACATAAAGGATTTCCAGGACTTTTACGATTGTTTAAAGATGTAAAAAAATTGAAGATTGATGCTTTTGCGGATCTTCATAATGTTTTACGCTCTAAAGTGGTGAGTTTGCTTTTCGCTTTAAGCGGAAAAAAAAGAGCAACCGTTGATAAAGGGAGAGAAGGAAAAAAAGAATTAACCCGAGCCGAAAATAAGGTTTTCAAACAATTGCCAACCATGTTCGAAAGACATGCAAAAGTGTTTTCAGCTCTTGGTTTTCCTTTAGATTTATCGAAACCAGTATTTCCTGAAAAGGCAGTTTTAAGTTCTGATATTTTAGACATTATCGGAAATGAAAATCAAAAACTAATAGGAATTGCGCCTTTTGCACAATATGATTCTAAAGTTTATCCTTTGGATTTAATGAAAGAAGTAATTGCAAAATTGGCTGAAAATCCATCCTATAAAATTTTGCTTTTTGGCGGAGGAAAAAAAGAAATCGAAATTTTAGATTCAATTTCTGAGCCTTTTGAAAATGTAATCAATATGGCTGGAAAAATCAAATTTCAGCAGGAATTACAATTGATAAGCAATCTTGATGTGATGCTTTCTATGGATTCTGGAAATGCGCATATCGCAGCAATGCTTGGCGTAAAAGTCGTTACACTTTGGGGCGCGACACATCCTTATGCAGGATTTTTGCCTTTTAATCAAAGTTTAGAAAAAGCACTGACTTCAGACCGAAATCAATATCCAAAATTGCCAACATCAGTTTATGGCAATAAAGTTGTTGAAGGTTATGAGGATGCTATGAGGACAATTTTACCACAACAGGTCGTTGAAAAGGTTATAGAGCAGCTTTCCATAAAGGATTAGAAAATAAACTAGAAGGTGTCACTTTTTATAAGCTTCGGAGAAGCGAAATATTTATAGTAAAATATGCGTCTACAATATTAAAGCTCCAGCGGAGCGACATGTTTTTTATAATAATGTCGCTCCGCTGGAGCTTTTTTCTTTTGTTTTATTGTGATCCTATAAATATTTTACTCCGCTGGTGTATTTGCTATGAACAATGTTTTAAGCAATATTTTTGTTTAAATATCTTTCATCAGAATCGAGGAAAGAATATCCTATTGTTTTTTTTCTTTTTTTGTTTACTATAATGGAAACAAAGTTATTTTTGTCCTCAGTTGACAAAAGAATATGTTCGAATTTTTGTGATGAATCTCTGTAAACTTTATAAATTAAGTCATTATCTTTTATTTTTTTAGATAAAACTTTAGCCGATTTAAGTTTGCTTACATAAGGCCAGATATTAAAAATATTCGAATCGGTCTTTTGGACTTCTTCCATTTTTTCGGTCAAAGTTGAATTGTATTTTTCTCTTTCAAGTAACTTCGGGCCTTTTTTGTTTTTCATTTTTATAATAACTGCCAGAACGCAAAGCGAAGCAGTTACAATCAGCATAATAAGTAAAGATAGATGAAAGTGGTGAACGTGAGCTGTCATGATATTTAATGTTAAATGTTTGACAAGTTTGATTAGCTCTGCAAATTCTCAAATCATGAGATTGCCATTGCTATAATTTTACCCCTAATTTAATGAAAATTCAGCAATATTTCGATAAAATTTTGCTTTTATTTCAATTAGAGCCAAATCTTTTCATCGCGACAGCGACGGTAGATATAACTTTTAAGATTTGCTATGGTTTCTTGGTAATTTGGCGCATCATAACCGTAGCGCTCATGTTCCATTTGTTCTCTTTCAACGCTTTCGCATCCTTTTATAACTTCTTTAATCATATCGAGCAAGGCAAGTTCTTTATTGTCGGTTTTTTGAAATTTTAATTCAACAATTTCATCCTGAAGCTCTTCACAATAATCAACAAGCTTCATAACTTCTGGTTCATCCAGAAGATATTCCTTATTTCTAAAAATTTCTCGCACCGATTTCATTTATAAATACTTAATAGTAAAAATTCCAAATTCCAAATTCCAAATAGGACAAATTTAAAAATAAAAAAATCCAAATTCCGTTTTAGTTTGGAATTTGGATTTTATATTTTGGAATTTATCAAATATTATACGTCGTCGTAATCAACATAAATAGTTTCTGAAGTTGGATGCGCTTGACAAGTTAAAATTAATCCTTCTGCAATTTCGCCGTCTGTCAAAATAGAATTTTTTGTCATTTCGGCAGTTCCTTTTGTAACGCGTCCTAAACAGCTGCTGCAGATTCCGCCTTGGCAAGAATAAGGAGCATCAACGCCTTGTTTTAGAGCAGCATCAAGAATAGTTTGTTTTTTAGACATTTCGAAAGTAGTTTCTTCATCGTCTACCAAAACAGTAATTTTTGTATGTCCTTCTTGAGAACCTTGAATTGCATGTTCTTCAGAAGAAGAAGTAAACAACTCAAATTTGATAGCAGATTCTTTTACATTTTTCTCTTTCAAAACATTAGAAACAGTATTGATCATGTCTTCTGGTCCGCAAAGGAAAAACTTATCAAATTGAAGTTCTTTGTGTTTGTTGTTTAAAACAAAATTCACAGCCGATTTTTCAATTCTTCCAAATAAAGCGTTTTCAGCTTTTGCTTGGCTGTATACATAATGCACAAAAAATCTGCCTACATATTGCAATTGCAAATCGTGAAGTTCTTGATGAAAAATTGTGCTTTCAGGAGTTTTGTTTCCGTAAACCAATACAAATGAACTCTTAGGCTCATTTTTAAGAACCGATTTTATGATAGAAAGAACTGGAGTAATTCCGCTTCCAGCAGCAAACGCCGCATAGTTTCTTTGTCTTTCAGCATCTGGCTCAAAAGTAAATTTACCTTCTGGCTGACCCACTTCAAGAACATCTCCCGCTTTTAATTTAGTATTGGCAAACTGAGAAAAAAGACCATTTTTTACTGCTTTTACAGCAATCCTTAACTCGCCGCTGTCTGGTGCCGAGCAAATAGAATAAGCTCGTCTAATTTCTTGGTTGTCAAGAGTTAGTTTTAAATTTATATATTGTCCAGCTATAAATTTATAGTCTGATTTTAGTTCTTCAGGAACATTAAAAAGAATAGAAACAGCATCTGCAGTTTCGCGTTTAACCTCTTTAATTATAAGTTTTAAGAATGAAGGCATGATAGAATTTTTATGCAAAAGTAGCAAACCACTATTAAAAGTTTAGCACGAAATTATTTTTTTTAACTTTTTTTGTAACGTTTTCCTACTTTTGGTCTCTTACTACAAAAATACTAAACCATAAACCATGATTAAGAAGTTTATTTATTTAGAATGGAAGGCTTTTATTAGGTCGGCATCTTTTGGTAAAAATCTGGCAATGAAAATTATAATAGGTTTTCTGATGATCTATTTTTCATTAGTTTTTGTCGCAATGGGCGTTGGCGCATTTTATGTTCTTAAAGACATGAATTTGGAACCATTGGCTACAATAAACAAATTTTTAATTTATTATTTCTTGTTTGATTTAGTAATTAGATTATTACTTCAATCAATACCGGTTTTAAACATCAAACCATTATTGGTACTGCCTTTTAAGAAGCCAGTAATTGTTCATTTTTCATTAGGAAAAACAGCTTTGTCGTTTTTCAATTGGGTTCACGCTTTGTTTTTTGTGCCTTTTTCAGTTGTCTTAATTTTGGAGGGATACGATGTTGTTGGAATCTTTTTTTGGTACGTAGGAGCGATGGCTTTTATTTATATCAACAATTTTTTGAATATTATTTTAAGCAACATCGACAAATTGTTTGTTGTATTTGTGGTACTAATTTTGGCTTTGGCGGGAGCACAATACTACCAGTTTTTTGATATCACAACATTTACAACTCCGTTCTTTCAGAGCTTTTACGATATTGAAGGGGTATTTTTAATTCCTGTTCTGATCTTAGGGGGTTTATATGCTTTCACTTTCAAATATTTTAAAAACAATTTATATCTGGATGCAGGACTTTCTGTAAAAGAAGACGTTGCAACAACAGAAAATTTTTCGTGGCTTAATCAATTTGGGACTTTGGGAACTTTCTTGAAAAATGATATTAAACTCATTAAAAGAAACAAAAGATCTAAAACAACGATTTTCATGAGCGTTCTCTTTTTGTTCTACGGATTTCTCTTTTTCGGAAACTCTCATCAGCCCCCTGTAATGCACATTTTTGCCGGCATTTTTGTTTCGGGCGGATTTTTGTTTGTATTTGGACAGTTTGTACCAAGCTGGGACAGTTCGTATTATCAATTAATGATGACACAAAATATTCCGTATCGAGGTTACATTACTTCAAAATGGTGGCTCATTGTTATTGTAACTTTTCTTTCTACCATATTGGCTTCCTTTTATCTGTTTTTAGGATGGGAAATTTATCTCACAATTGTAGTTGGAGCAATTTATAACATTGGGGTCAATTCTCATTTAGTGCTTCTTGGCGGTGCATTTACCAAAACGCCAATAGATTTAAGTAATGCTGGCGGTGCTTTTGGAGATAAAAAAGCTTTCAATGTAAATGCAATGTTATTGACGCTTCCAAAAATTTTATTGCCTTTAGGACTTTATGCCATCGGACTTTATTTGAATAATAAAAATCTTGGTTTAGCATTGGTTGCCGGAGCTGGAGTGTTAGGATTTGTGTTCAAAGAAAAAGTGTTTTCATTAATAGAAAAAAGATACAAAGTAGAGAAATATAGTACGATAAGTGCTTATAAACAAAAGAGTTAATTTGATAATTAGAGAATTTGTCAATTAGAAAATCCAAATAAAAAAGACAATTTTTTAATCTAAAATCAACAATCTAAAATCTAAAATTACATCATGATACAAGTAAATGAACTTTCAAAAAAATATAACGGAACTACAGTTTTAAACATCAGCAATTTAGAAATTCCAAAAGGACAGAGCTTTGGCTTGGTGGGAAATAACGGTGCGGGAAAAACAACATTTTTCAGTTTGCTTCTGGATCTTATTCAGCCTTCAACAGGATATATAAAAAGCAATAATATTCAGGTAAATACAAGTGAAAACTGGAAATCTTTTACAGGATCTTTTTTAGATGAAAATTTCCTTATCGGATATTTGACTCCAGAAGAATATTTCTATTTCATCGGAGATTTACGCAATCAAAACAAAGTAGATATTGATGCACTTTTAGCGAAACATGAAGAGTTTTTTAACGGTGAAATTTTAAAGAATAAAAAATACCTTCGTGATCTGTCTAAAGGAAATCAGAAAAAAGTGGGAATTATTGCAACGCTTATTGGAAATCCAGAAGTAGTCATTTTAGACGAGCCTTTTGCAAATTTGGATCCAACTACAGTAAGCCGATTAAAAAAAATTATCAAAGAATTAGCCGACGATCCAAATGTAACCGTTTTGGTTTCAAGCCACGATTTACAGCATACGGTAGAGGTTTGTGATAGAATAGTTGCGCTTAACAAAGGTGAGATTGTCAAAGATATTCAGACCTCAAAAGAGACCTTACAAGAACTAGAATTATTTTTTGCCGTGTAAGAATTTCTATATTTCAAAAAGAAGCGTATTTTTACATGTGATTATACTAAAATTAGTTTTTAGTAGTTATGTGTTTTAAACTCTTTTCTATTGAAAAAGAATACTCTTAAATATAGTTTTATTCCCATTTTTTTATTCTTTTTGATAGCTTGTTCTACCAAAAAAAATACCTTTTTGGCTCGAAGTTCTCACTCGATTGGGACTAAATATAATATTCTTTATAACGGAGGAATTGGCCTTGATAAAGGGTTAAAATCTATTCAGGCCAATAACGAAGATAATTTTTGGAAACAGCTGCCAATTGAGAAAATGCAGTTTGATGAAAATTTTTCTGAAGGCGAAAAAGCTAAAAATCCTGATTTTGAAAAAGCAGAGACTAAAGCTACAAAAGCCATTCAGAAACACTCCATGAATATTGGCGGAAGAGAAAGAAACTGGCAGATGGATGAAGCGTATCTAATGCTTGGAAAAGCAAGATATTACGACCAGCGTTTTATCCCGGCAATTGAGGCATTTAATTATATTTTATATAAATACCCAGAAAGCAATAACATTTATACTGCAAAAATCTGGCGCGAAAAAACCAATATGCGTTTAGGCAATGATGCAATTGCGCTTAAAAACATCAAAATTTTACTTAAAAAAACAGATTTAGATAAACAGACTTATGCTGATGCCAATGCACTTTTGGCAGAAGCTTTTTTAAATCTGGAACAAAAAGACAGCGCTGTTTCTAGACTTAGAGTTGCTGAACAATTTACAAAAAGCAACGAAGAACGGGCAAGATATCGTTTTATTCTTGGCCAGATGTATCAAGCAGAAGGAAAACGTGACAGTGCCATTTACTTCTATGATGCTGTTATTGATTTAAACAGAAAGGCAGATCGTAAGTATATGATGCACGCTTACGCGAAAAAAGCACAGATGTTTGATTATGGAAAAGATAATGATACAATTTTCTTAAAGACATTTAATAAATTGGTGACTGATCGTGAAAATCGCCCTTACTATGATGTTCTTTTTTATGAAATGGGAGTTTATTATGATAAAAAGAAAGATCAGGAAAATGCCTTGAAATTTTACAATAAATCTTTAGGAAGAAAATCTAAAGACCCCTATTTGATGGCTTCGGCTTATAGAAATATTGGAAATATGTATTTTAAAGATACAGATTACTCAATGGCAGCCAAATACTATGACAGTACTTTGGTAAAACTGGATCCTAAAACCAGAGAATTCGCTTTTATAGAAAAAAACAGAAAAAATCTTGATGACGTAATTAAATACGAAGCTATTGCAAAACGCAACGATAGTATTATTAAGGTATTCAACCTGCCACCAAACGAAAAGAAAGATTATTTCGAAAACTATATCGCTGAGCTTAAAAAGAAAGACGAAGCAAAACGTCTTTTAGAAGAAAAAG
This sequence comes from Flavobacterium sp. F52, assembly GCF_000278705.1. Lineage (NCBI taxonomy): Bacteria > Pseudomonadati > Bacteroidota > Flavobacteriia > Flavobacteriales > Flavobacteriaceae > Flavobacterium > Flavobacterium sp. F52. The sequence goes on from NZ_AKZQ01000026.1 coordinate 151,703, forward strand.
AAAAAGAGCGATTGGCCAATATTGATCGAAATTCTCAAGCAGATTTTTCAGGAAACGGAGCTGTTAATCCCAATTCTTTAGGTAAACCAGTAGAACCAGAAGGGCTTGGCATGCCTCCAGGTGGAAATGATAATGCAAGTACCTTTTATTTTTACAACCCAACAACGGTTGCTTATGGAAAACTGCAGTTTAAAAAAATGTGGGGAAGCAGAACATTGGGCGGAAATTGGAGATTGGCAGGAGTAAAATCTGCAAACGATGCGGCAATGAACGACACTATTAATACGAAAGAAGTTGCCAATGCGCTAAAAGACACTATTGTTCCTGAAAAATATACTGTGGCATATTATGTAGAACAGCTTCCAACTTCGCAAGCTGCGATGGATAGTATTGGTAAAGAACGTAATTTTTCATACTATCAATTGGGACTTATATATAAGGAGAAGTTTAAAGAATATAATTTGGCTAGTGACAAACTAGAACAGTTGCTTAAAAATAACCCTGAAGAAAAATACGTATTGCCATCGATGTACAATTTGTACAAAATTTATCAGATAACAAATCCGGCAAAAGCAGAAGCTATAAAAGCAGAGATTTCTACGAAATATCCAGATTCGAGATATGCCCATATTTTAAACAATAAAGAAGACGATCCAAATTCAAGTCCCGATAAAGAATATCAAAAATGGTATAAACTTTTTGAAGAAGAGAAATTCGACGAGGTCTTAGCCAATATTGACAACCTTATTAATCAATATTCGGGAGACGATATTGTGTCAAAATACGAATTATTAAAAGCCAATACTTTAGGAAAAGTAAATGGTTTAGAAGCCTATAAAAAAGGACTTGAGAATGTGGCAGACAATTATCCGAATAGTGAAGAAGGTAAAAATGCCAGAGAAATTCTTGAGAAACAAGTACCTGTTTTAGAAAAACTTAGTTTTACAACAACTGATACTAAAAACTGGAAAATATTGTATCGTGTTGCTAACAACGATACCAAAACCGTTAAAAGAATTGAAGAAGCGATCCGAGTATTTTTATTAGTTGAAAATTACGAAAGATTGACAACATCTTTGGATAAATACAATAAAACAGAAAGTTTTGTAGTTATTCATGGTTTAAAATCTGAGGCTTACGCAAATGATATTGCTGGAGTTTTCAGAGAAGATAAAAAATATAAAATCCCAGATCAGGCTATAATAATATCAAATGATAATTACAAAATCGTTCAGATCAAAAAGAATTTAGACGCATACTTGACCCCGAAAACCCCTTAAATCTTAACCGCCATGTTTGAAAAAGTAAAGAAAAACGGAACTGAACAATTAGGAAGAACAAATAGAATTGTTGAAGGAACATCAATCGTAGGAGATATAGTCTCAAAAGCCGATTTTAGATTAGACGGCGAATTGATAGGAAACTTTACTTCGCAAGGCAAAATAGTGATTGGGGCCAAAGGAGCTGTTAAAGGAGAAATAATTTGTAACAATGCTGATATTGAAGGAGAATTTCACGGGAAGATAAAAGTTCTAGAAACCCTTAATATTAAATCGACTGCTCAAATACACGGAGAAGTGGCAGTAGGAAAACTTTCGATAGAACCAGGAGCGGACTTCACAGCAACCTGTACCATGCTTGCCCATTCGAATCCTGTAATCATGCTAGAAGATGGAAAAGGAGCCGAATAATAATAGGAGAAATAAATGGCTCGCATTTATTAATATTCCATTTCAAATGGGAGTCATTATTTTTGTATTCTCTTATTTCGGAACTTGGCTTGATGAAGAACATCCGAGCCCGAAAGTGTATTATAATACCATTTTTGTACTAGTTGGTGTTGGAGTTGCATTATATAATGTAATCCGACAAGTAAATGATATCAATAAAACAAAGTAGTTTGTATATAAAATGGCTAGAGATAAAAGTTGCATCTTTGCACTAAAATTATTTCAAATGCTTTCAAAAAATTACAAACCGATTTTTTATTTGTTATGCCTTGCTTTAGGAACTTATATTCTACATAAAGCCGTTTTTTTCTTTAGTGAAATTAATGCGGACAAATTTCATTACAGTTTAGAATTACTGTACATATCTTTTTTCGCAATTTCATCTTTATTATACCTTATATTATTAGTAGTAAAAAAGAAGAATTTTGAAATCGTTGGGATGACATTTCTATTTGGAACTTTTACACAAATGTTATTAGCCTATCTAGTTCTGCAGCCAATTTTAAAAAATCAAACTGAGGAAACCAATATTGAAAAAGTCAGTTTTTTTATAACATTTGTGCTGTTTTTGTTATTTCAGACGCTTTTAACTGTCCGATTATTAAATGAAAAGCCTTAAAATAACAATTCTTTAAAACAAGGTTTAAAAATAATTTTTCATATCCTTTTGAATATTAATAAAAAATGTACCTTTGCACCAAATTTTAGAAACGTAAAAAAATAAGATTTTCCACGATATGGTGATTTCAAACAAACCACTCAGCTTTATTCTTGCTGCTTTTGTAGCTTCTCTACCGATTATGGGTTTTGCAAATCCAGAGAATGACTCGACGCATGTTCAAACTGAAACTGCTCATGAAGAGAAAGTAGTTTCACATAATGCTCACCAAGAAGGAGAGCATGTTGCTCTTGACCCAAAGGCAAAAGTGGATGCTTTTATTGATCACCACTTACAAGATTCTCATGACTTTGTTTTCTTTTCAGATGAAAAAGAAAATAAACACTACGGTTTCTCATTACCAGTTATCCTTATTGATGGAGGTTTAAAAGTTTTCTCTTCTTCAAAATTACACCACGGAGAAGAAGTTGCAGAAGTTGACGGTAGCTACTACAAATTAGTTCACGGTAAAATTTACAAAACAGATGCTGCCGGAACAATCAACTTTGATGAGCACGGTCATCCATCAAACGAAAAACCATTAGATTTTTCAATTACTAAAAATGTTGTTTCAATGCTTTTCGTATCAGTATTATTGTTCTTCATGTTTACTGGTTTAGCAAAATCATACAAAAAAGGACCAATCCCAACAGGATTTGGTAGAGTTTTAGAACCACTTGTAATTTTCATCAGAGATGAAATTGCAGTTCCTAATATTGGAGAGAAAAAATACCGTAAATATATGGGTTACCTATTAACTGTATTTTTCTTTGTTTGGGTTTTAAACTTATTAGGAATGACTCCACTAGGAATCAACGTAACAGGAAACATTGCTATTACAGTTTGTTTAGCGGCCTTTACATTTATCATTACTCAATTTAGTGCAAACAAAGATTATTGGGGACACATCTTCTGGATGCCAGGAGTGCCAGTTCCAATGAAAATTATCTTAGCTCCAATTGAGGTTTTAGGAACATTAACAAAACCATTCGCATTATTAATTCGTTTGTACGCAAACATTACTGCAGGTCACGTAGTAATTATGAGTTTAATTGCAATGATCTTTGTTGGAAAAAATTTAGCAGCAGATTTGCCAATCTCATTAGGATTAACTTTGTTCATCTCTGTTATTGAAGTTTTAGTTGCATTTTTACAAGCGTTTATCTTCACAATGTTATCATCATTGTTTATTGGTATGGCTGTTCAAGATCATGATCACGCTCACCACCACGAAGACGAAACTGCGATTATTTAATTTTAGAAGTTTAATTTTATATATATAAATAGTTATGGGAACAATTCCAACTTTAGTAGGTGCTGGTTTAGTAGTAATCGGTGCAGGTTTAGGTTTAGGTAAAATCGGTGGATCTGCTATGGACGCTATTGCTCGTCAGCCAGAAGCTGCTGGTAAAATTCAAACTGCGATGATTATTATCGCGGCTTTATTAGAAGGTTTAGCATTCGCTGCTTTAATCTTAGGAAAATAATAAAGAGAGAAATAACAGCATCTTTAACGGTTGGTTAAAGATGTTGTTACTTTTAAAAAAGAAATTAAATATTTAATATAGTTATATAAAATGGATAAGTTAATTAACGATTTTTCATTCGGATTATTCTTCTGGCAAGCTTTAATCTTGGTAATATTGATTTTACTTTTAGTAAAATTTGCTTGGAAACCAATTATGGAATCTATTACTGCAAGAGAAGAAGGTATTAAAAATGCATTGCTTTCTGCTGAAAACGCAAAGAGAGAAATGGAAAATTTACAAGCTGACAATCAAAGAATTTTGAATGAAGCTCGTGCTGAACGTGACGCGATGTTGAAAGAAGCTCGCGAAATGAAAGAGAAAATGATTGCTGATTCTAAAAACGAAGCTCAAGAAGCTGGTCAAAAAATGATTGACCAAGCTAAAGCAGCTATCGAAAGCGAAAAAAATGCTGCAATGGCGGAATTGAAATCTCAAGTTTCTTCTCTATCATTGAGTATTGCTGAAAAATTATTGAAAGAAGAATTATCTAACAAAGAATCTCAAACTAAATTGGTTGAGAAAATGTTAGGTGACGTAAAGTTAAACTAAGATTATGGCAAGTACAAGAGCAGCAATTCGTTATGCAAAAGCAATTCTAGACTTAGCAAACTCTAAAGGTGTTGCCGAAGCTGTCAATAACGATATGAAATCAATTGCAACTGCAATTGAGACTAATCAAGAATTGAGTACATTTATTCAAAACCCAACAACAACTGTTGAAGTTAAGGAAGGTGCTCTTTTAGAAGTTTTTGCAAATGTAAATGGAGTAACTAAAGGTTTGTTTCGTTTATTATTCGAAAACAAAAGATTTGAAATTCTAGATGCAATTGCAGTAGAATACAATAAATTATTTGATGAAAATAATGGCGTTCAAGTAGCAAAAGTTACAACAGCTATTCCAATGGACGCTGCTTTAGAAGCTAAAGTTTTGGCTAAAATTGCAACTTTATCAGATAAAAAAATTACAATTGAAAATATAGTAGATCCTTCAATCATTGGCGGATTTATTTTGAGAATAGGAGATAATCAGTACAACGCTTCTGTTGCATACAGATTACAAGTATTAAAAAGAGAGTTAAGTAATTAGTTTTATAACACAAAAAGTGTCTAAATTATAAATTAAGATGGCGGAAATCAAACCTGCTGAAATTTCAGCAATATTAAGAAAGCAAGTAGAAGGTTTTGAATCTGGTGCTACGCTAGAGGAAGTAGGATCAGTACTTCAAGTTGGAGACGGTATTGCTCGTGTTTACGGGCTATCTAATGTACAATATGGAGAGTTAGTGGAATTTGATAACGGTATGGAAGGTATCGTATTGAATCTTGAGGAGGATAATGTTGGGGTTGTATTATTAGGACCATCAACAGGAATTAAAGAAGGATCTACAGCAAAAAGAACTCAACGTATTGCTTCTCTTAAAGTTGGTGAGCAAATGGTAGGACGTGTAGTTAACACTCTTGGTTTTCCAATTGATGGAAAAGGACCAATCGGTGGTGACTTATACGAAATGCCTTTAGAAAGAAAAGCTCCTGGAGTTATCTTCCGTCAGCCAGTAACTGAGCCATTACAAACAGGTGTAAAAGCAGTTGATGCTATGATCCCAGTTGGTCGTGGACAACGTGAGCTTGTTATTGGTGACCGTCAAACAGGTAAATCAACTGTTTGTATCGATACAATCTTAAACCAAAAAGAATTTTACGATGCAGGAAAACCTGTATTCTGTATATATGTTGCAATTGGACAAAAAGCTTCAACTGTAGCAGGAATCGCGAAAATGTTAGAAGAAAAGGGAGCAATGGCTTATACAGTTATCGTTGCTGCTAATGCTTCTGACCCAGCTCCAATGCAAGTTTATGCTCCATTCGCTGGTGCTGCTATTGGAGAGTACTTCAGAGATTCAGGTCGTCCAGCTCTTATCGTTTATGATGACTTGTCTAAACAAGCTGTTGCTTACCGTGAGGTTTCTCTTTTATTAAGAAGACCACCTGGACGTGAGGCTTACCCTGGAGACGTTTTCTACTTACACTCTCGTTTATTAGAGCGTGCTTGTAAAGTAATCGCTGATGATGGTATCGCTAAAAACATGAACGATTTACCAGACTCTATCAAATCTATCGTAAAAGGTGGCGGTTCATTAACTGCTTTACCAATTATCGAAACTCAAGCTGGTGACGTTTCTGCATATATCCCAACAAACGTAATCTCTATTACAGATGGTCAGATTTTCCTTGATGGAGATTTGTTCAACTCTGGGGTTCGTCCTGCAATTAACGTAGGTATCTCTGTATCTCGTGTTGGAGGTAATGCTCAAATTAAGTCAATGAAAAAAGTTTCTGGAACTTTAAAATTAGACCAAGCTCAATTCCGTGAATTAGAAGCTTTCGCTAAATTTGGTTCTGACTTAGATTCTGTTACTTTAAACGTAATTGAAAAAGGTAAAAGAAACGTTGAGATTTTGAAACAAGGTTTAAATGATCCTTATACAGTTGAAAACCAAGTAGCTATTATCTATGCTGGTTCTAAAAACTTATTAAGAAATGTTCCTGTTAATAAAGTAAAAGAATTCGAAGCAGATTTCTTAGCGTACTTAAACAGCAAACATAAAGATACACTTAACGCTTTGAAAGCTGGTAAATTAGATGACGCTATTACTGACGTTATTGAAAAAGCAGCAAAAGAAATTTCAGCAAAATATAACTAATTATTAGTTGACGGTTGTTGGTTGATTGTTTGGAATTATCCAAGTAACTATCAACCAACAACTAACAACCAACAACTACAATAGATGGCAAATTTAAAGGAAATCCGTAATAGAATTACTTCCGTTTCATCGACGATGCAGATTACATCGGCTATGAAAATGGTTTCTGCTGCAAAGCTTAAGAAAGCACAAGATGCAATCACTGCAATGCGTCCTTATGCCGAGAAATTAACAGAGTTATTGCAAGATCTTTCTGCTACACTAGAAGGTGAAGTAGGAGGAGATTACACTACACAACGTGAAGTAAAAAAAGTATTGTTAGTAGCTGTAACTTCAAACAGAGGTTTATGTGGTGCTTTCAATTCAAATATTATTAAAGAGATTAAAAATCGTACTGATTTTTATGCTGGAAAGCAAGTTGATGTTTTTGCTATTGGTAAAAAAGGAAGTGATGCTTTAAGCAAAACTCATAAAGTTCACGGTCATCATAATGCAATTTTTGATCATTTGACATTTGAAAATGTTGCTGGAATTGCGGATGATTTGACACAAAAGTTTTTAACTGGAGAATATGACAGAATTGAGTTAGTTTACAATCAGTTTAAAAATGCTGCAACTCAAATTGTTCAAGTAGAACAGTTTTTACCGTTAGCTCCTATTAATACTGATAAAGCTGCAACTTCTGGAGATTATATTTTTGAACCAGGAAAAGAAGAAATTGTACTGGCTTTAATCCCTAAGTCTTTAAAAACACAATTATACAAAGGTATCCGCGATTCATTCGCTTCTGAGCATGGCGCGCGTATGACTGCAATGCACAAAGCGACAGATAACGCAACAGCTTTAAGAAACCAATTAAAATTAACTTATAACAAAGCTCGTCAGGCTGCGATTACAAGTGAGATTTTGGAAATTGTTGGTGGAGCAGAAGCTTTAAATGGATAATCTATTACATAATAAATAAAAAGAAAGCCAGCATTAGCTGGCTTTTCTTTTTTATTGGAAGTTTTATTCTTTTTTAAAAATACTTTTATAAAATGGTGATTCTCAAATTATAGTTAAGTTGAGAATCACTACCATTTTATAAAAATAGACAGATTAACTCTGTGTGCTTTGTCTTTCATGGGAACAAACTAGCTTTATTAATCCCAATGCTCTGTTTTTTTAAGGGTTACAATACAGCAGAATCAATCCCTTGTGCTTTGTCTTTTATGGGAACAAACAAGCTTTATTAGTCCCAGTGCTCTGTTTTTATTAGGGTTACAGTACAGCTGAATCAATCCCTTATGCTTTGTCTTTTATGGGAACAAACAAGCTTTATCAGTCCCAGTGCTTTCTTTTTTAAAGGGTTGTACTAGCTTTCTCATTCCCTTTGTAACAAATTTAAATAAAGAGTGTTAAAAAAATGTTACATAATTTTCACCTCTATTTTATATATTTCACATGTTGTGTTAAAAAAGCGTATATAATTGTCTAAAGATAAGTAATTTAAGAATATATTGTAACACTTTTCTTCTTTTTTTGTTAAGTTTAATTTATTTTTCAAATATGTAGTCTATTTTATTAGTCTATATTTTAATTATTTTTGAATCCTATTTCTTTTAAACAATGGCTTTACAAATAAAAGAGCTTACTACTATCGATGAGATGGCAGCTCAAATCAATACGATTCGATTTTTATATCCCAATATCTCTCTTGAAAAATATAAATCATTTCTTTCTGAAATGCTTCCGCATAATTATATTCAAATTGCAGTTTTTGAAGATGATATCTGTCTTGGATTAACTGGCTGCTGGTCGGCTACAAAACTTTGGACAGGAAAATATCTTGAGATTGACAATTTTGTTGTTAATCCAGAATATCGATCTAAAGGAATCGGGAAAATGCTTACCGATTATGTTGATAAAAAAGCTATCGAATTAAATTGCAGCAGTATCGTTTTAGATGCATTTACTGGAAATTTTGGTGCTCATCGATTTTATTATAATCAGGGTTACGCTCCGCGAGGATTTCATTTTGTAAAAATTTTGGACGAAAAGAAATTAACGGTTTAAAAACAATCAGAAGTTTTCTTTATTGCATCAACAAAAGCACCCATTAAACAAAAGAAATGGTTATTTTTGTCTTACAAACATTATTAGAATTATATTTTGGGATTATATAAAAATCTATTCAAACAAACGGCAATTTACGGACTGGCTACAGTTTTACCAAGAATGCTGAGTTTTTTATTAGTGAGATTATATACTGGAATTTTGCCTACAGCAGAGTATGGTGAAGTTTCGATTGTATTGTCTTGGATGGTTTTCTTTAACGTAGTGCTTTCTTACGGAATGGAAACTGCATTTTTTAGATTCTATAGTGCCGAAGAGGATAAGAAAAATGTAATCGCAACATCTACCATTTCAATATTTTGGACTTCTATAATTTTTCTTTTCGCCGGATTGATTTTTAGAAACACATTGGCAAATCTAGCAGAAGTAGATGTCCAGTATATTACCTATACTATTTGGATTTTAGTTTTAGATGCATTGGTTTTAATTCCATTCTCAAAACTTAGAGCCAATCAGAGACCAATGGTTTATGCGGCCATCAAGATTGGAAATGTTGTGATAAACTTATTGCTGAATATATTTTTCTTGATATATCTTCCAAAATTGGCAGAGGCAAGTCCTAATTCTATTTGGGATAATTTATATGTTCAAAATTTCCAAATTGCCTATATTTTCATTGCAAACCTTTTGGCAAGTTTAGCCACATTTATTGTACTTTCTCCAAATTATCTTTCGCTTGGACGAAAATTCGATCCTGTTCTTTGGAAAAAAATGATGAAATACGGGCTTCCAATTTTGGTTGCTGGATTGGCTTTTGCTGTCAACGAACATTTCGATAAAATCTTGTTGGGTTATTTACTTCCTGAAAATTTAGCAAAATCTGAAGTTGGAGCATATTCAGCGTGTTATAAATTAGGATTATTTATGGTTCTTTTTGCGACAGCTTTCAGATTAGGAATTGAGCCTTTCTTTTTTAGCCACGCAAAAAATGAAAACGCACCGCAGACTTATGCCGTTATTACCAAGTATTTTGTGATTTTAGGATCATTGATTTTATTGGGTGTAATTGTTTTTGCGGACGTTTTAAAATATTTGTTATTAGACAACAAATCATATTGGGAAGCAATGAAAGTCGTGCCACTCATTATTTTGGCAAATTTCTTTTTGGGCATTTACAACAATTTATCGGTTTGGTATAAACTTACTGATAAAACACAAATTGGAGCATACATATCTATTGTGGGCGCCATTGTAACTTTGATTTTAAATTATCTCTTAATTCCGAAATATAGCTATTACGGATCTGCAATTGCAACTATTTCAGCTTATGGAAGCATGATGCTTATTTCTTATGTTTTAGGAAATAAATATTATCCAATTCCTTATGATATGAACAAGATTGGTGCTTATTTAGGCGTTTCCATATTATTTTCAATAATCTCATTTTACGGATTTAGAGAAAAATATTATGTTGGAATTCCGTTGCTTTTAGCTTTTATGTATCTCGTATATCATTTTGAAAAAGATACTATAAAAGGAATAATGAAGAGAAAATAAGACGTTTTAAGAAAATTATATTCAAAAATGAAAATTCAAATTATTAATAAATCACAGCACGATTTACCAAATTACGAAACGATTGCTTCTGCCGGAATGGATCTTCGTGCCAATATTATAGAACCTATCACGTTAAAACCTTTAGAAAGAACCATTGTAAAAACAGGACTTTTTATCGAGTTGCCGATTGGTTATGAAGCACAAGTAAGACCAAGAAGTGGCTTGGCTGCAAAAAAAGGTGTAACGGTTTTAAATTCGCCAGGAACTGTTGATGCAGATTACAGAGGAGAAATCGGAGTAATTTTAGTAAATTTATCTAATGACGATTTTGTAATCGAAAATGGAGAACGAATCGCGCAGTTGATTATTGCAAAACACGAAAGAGCTGAATGGATTGAAGTTGAAACACTTTCTGAGACATCAAGAGGTGAAGGAGGCTTTGGGAGCACTGGAGTGAAATAAAAAAGGATGACCAAACCCAACGAAGATTTTAATCTTCACATAAAATCAAGTAAATAATGAAAATAATTGTGCCAATGGCAGGCCGCGGATCAAGATTGAGGCCTCATACATTAACGGTTCCAAAGCCGTTAATTCCAGTTGCAGGGAAATCTATCGTACACCGTTTAGTTGAAGATATTGCCAAAATATTAAAAGAACCAATTGAAGAAGTTGCTTTTATTTTAGGAGATGAAGCTTTCTTCGGAGATGACGTTGTAGCAAGTTTAGAAGATCTAGCAAAAGGATTAGGAGCAAAAGCTTCAATCTATCGTCAAGATCAGCCACTAGGAACTGGACACGCTATTATGTGTGCCAAAGAATCTCTTTCTGGTCCAGCTGTAATTGCTTATGCAGATACTTTAATTAGAGCAGATTTTGAATTAGATCCAGAAGCAGATGCTGTAATTTGGGTAAAACAAGTAGATCAGCCAGAAGCTTTTGGCGTGGTTAAGCTGAACCAGAATAATGAAATTATAGAATTGGTCGAGAAACCAAAAGAATTTGTTAGCGACTTGGCCGTTATCGGAATTTATTATTTTAAAGAAGTTGGAATCTTAAGAAATGAACTTCAAAATGTTTTAGATAATAATATTCAGAATGGTGGAGAATACCAGATTAACGATGGTATCAAAGCGATGATGGCAAACGGAAAAGTTTTTAAAACTGGAAGCGTTGATGAATGGATGGATTGCGGAAATAAAGATGTTACGGTTGAAACCAATACAAGGATGCTAGGTTTTCTTCACAATGACGGAGAGCATTTAGTAGATTATGGTGTGACTTTAGAAAATTCAACTATTATTCCTCCTTGTTATATTGGAGAAAATGTGGTTTTGAAAAATACGACAATCGGTCCAAATGTTTCGCTTGGAAAAGGATGCCATGTATCAGACAGTACAATCAAAAACAGTTTGATTCAGACTTATTCTCAAATTAAAAATGCTGCTTTAGATAATGCAATGATCGGAAACCATGTGAGTTACGATGGCAAATTTACAAGAATCAGTATTGGAGATTACGCTGTTTTAGAATAAAATAAAAATTAAGAAAGTTTCGTTTTGTTTAAAATGTAATTTTTAGAAATGATTAAAAAAAGAGTTTTCATAATATTGTTTTTTGCTTTATTCAGCACACCATTTTCGGTTTTTGCACAGACAGAACCCGAGGATATTGCTATGGCAACAGACGAATATCAAGACTCATTTTATGAATCATTAAAACAAAAAGGAATTGAAAATTATGATAAAGCTATTGTATCATTGGAGAAATGTATTAAACTTAAACCCAATGATGCAGTTGCTTATTTTGAGTTAGGAAAAAACTATTTTGCGCTGAAAGAATATCAAAATGCACAGACTGCTTTTGAAAAAGCGGCACAGCTTGATCCTAAAAATAAATGGTTCTGGCTCGGAATTTACGATGTAAGTTACGAGACAAAAAACTATCCTTTGGCGATTGAAATTATACAAAAAATAATTGTTTTTGACGAAGAATATAAAGATGATTTAATTTCGTTATACATGATTACCAATCAGTATGACAAGGCATTGACCGCGATTAATGAAATGAACGATAAGTTCGGAAAATCTTCTGATCGCGAAATTTATAAAGCTCAGATTTTATCTCAAGGAAAATATCAGAATGCTGAAATTGATAATCTAATTCAACAGATTAAAAAAGATCCGAAAGAAGAATCCAATTATTTGAATCTTATTTTATTGTATTCAAAAAACAATGAAAATGAGAAATCGCTTGAAGTAGCAAAACAGCTGGCAAAAGAAATTCCAAATTCAGAATGGGGACAGGTAAGTTTGTTCAAAACCTATTTAGATGCCAACCAAGCAGAAAAAGCTATAAAATCAATGAATGTGATTTTAGCAAGTTCAAAAATCGATTCAAAAATCAAACATAGGACTTTGAATGAGTTTTTGATTTATGTAAATAAAAATCCACAGTATTCTGCCGATTTAGAAAAAGCTATTTCTTATTTTGATAACGATAAAGAGGTTGACGTTGCCAAAGAAATTGGAAAATTTTATCATAGTAAGGGACAATTTGAAAATGCGATTAAATATTACGAAAAAGATTTAAAAGCGAATTCAGATACAGATCTTGAAACCAATATGCTGTTGTTGGAAGCCTATGCGCAAGCAAAACAATACGAGCCAATGACCAAAAGAGCCATGATGTTGATTGAAGTTTATCCGAGTCAGGCTCAATTTTACTATTATGCTGGTTTAGGAAGCAATCAGCAGAAACAATTTAAAAATGCAAAAACCGTCTTAGAAATGGGTCTTGATTATGTAGTGGATGACGTAAAATTAGAATCAAATTTTAATATTCAGTTAGGAGAGGCATACAATGGATTGGGAGATGCAAAGAAAAAAGAGGAATACTTTTTGAAGGCAAATGAATTATTAAAAAAGAAAAAATAAAATTTAGATGAAAAAATATATATCAATACTAGTATTGTCTATTGCCGTAATTTCATGCAAATCAAAAGCAGTAGCAGTGCAAGGAAATACAAGCCAGACCATTGTAGAGAAAGAAGACAAAAAAGTAATCGAAAAACATTACAACAATAAGTTAGATTTTTCTACTTTGTATATAAAAGCGAGTGCAAAATACGCTGATGAAAAACAAAGCCAAAATGTTACGGCTGAAATTAGAATCGAAAAAGACAAACAGATTTTAATAAGTGTGCGTTTCTTAGGAATTACAATGGCTAAAGCGTTAATAACTCCTGATGCAGTAAGTTATTATGAGAAAATAAACAGTACTTATTACGAAGGAGATTTTACAAGTTTAAGCAAATGGCTTGGAACAGATTTAGACTATTCTAAAGTTCAAAATCTATTGGTTGGAGAAGCTTTTGACGATTTAAGAAAAGGAAAATATACGCAGACAATCGTAGAAAATCTTTTTAGACTTGACGAAGAAAAAGATGCTAATTTAAAAAAGACTTTCTTCTTAGATGGAGAAAAATATTTAATTCAGAAAGAAGAGATTTCGCAACCGTCTGAAAACAGAACATTGCAAATTGCTTATTCTGACACTAAAACTTTTGATCAGGGAATATTACCGACAAGTATAGAAATCAATGCCGTTCAGCCAAAAGGCAAAACAAGTATTAATTTAAATTACAACAACATTTCATTTAATGAAGAGCTTTCTTTTCCGTATAGTGTTCCAAGCGGTTATAAAAAAGTTACAATTAAGTAAATTTGCAAAAATAAAAACAGAAACATGCCAAAATTTCTCCTAAGTCTAGTTTTAATTTGTGCCACTACATTTGTATGGGCGCAGGATTCTCAGCAAGAAAAACTGGAGCAGCGTAAAGCTCAAATTCAGCAGGAAATCAGAGATAACGAAAAGATGTTGCAATCTGTTCGAAAAAAAGAGAAATCTGCTGTGAACGAATATTTAATCCAAGCGAATAAAATCAAACTTAAAGAGAAATTAATCAATACAACAGCAAAACAAGAAAGGCTGATTAGTAACGACATGTACATTAATCAAGTTCAGGTAAATAAACTTAAAAAAGAATTAAAAGTTCTAAAAGAAGATTATGCTGAGATGATTCTAAAATCGTACAAAAGTCGTTCTGAACAGAGTCGTGCCATGTTCATTTTATCTTCTGAAAGTTTTTTACAAGCTTACAAAAGAGCACAATATCTAAAGCAATATACTGCTTTTAGAAAAAACCAAGGTCTTGAAATTCAGTCAAAAACGGCTCAATTGGTAGAATTTAATGCTAAACTGGACGGGCAAAGACAAGTAAAAAAGAAGATAATTGCTGAAAATCAAAAAGAGAAAGTTACTCTAGAAGCAGAGAAAAAAGAACAGCAGAAATTGGTTAATGCGCTTAAAAAAGATAAAAATAAAATTGCCGCAGATATTAGATCAAAACAAAGTGAAGCAAAAAGAATTGACAGACAGATTGATCGTTTAATTCGTGAAGCAATTGCCGAAGCAAACAGAAAAGCAGCTGCAGAACGAGCAAAAGCAAATCCAGGTTCTAGCGAAGCAAAAGCACCGGTTTCTTCTTCAAAAATTGCATTGACACCAGAAGATAAAATTCTGGCGGCTGACTTTAAAGCAAACAGAGGAAGATTGCCTTGGCCAGTAGAAAAAGGATTTATTTCGCTTGGTTATGGAGATCAGCCACACCCGTTGCATCCATCAATCACTGTTCATAATTCTGGAGTTGAGATTACTACCGAAGATGGCGCAAGCGCTAGAGCAGTATTTGCTGGAGAAGTTTCTAAGGTTATTGTATTATCACCAGTAAATAAAGCAGTTGTAATTCAGCACGGAGACTACTTTACAGTATATCAAAACTTAAGTTCGGTTTCGGTAAGCCAAGGAGATAAAGTGACAACTAAACAGACTATCGGAAGAGTTAGAACAAGTGGAGATACAGGAAAAACAATCATTAAATTCCTGATTCTACAAAACACATCAAACAATAATCCAGAAGGATGGCTGCAAAGCAGATAAAAATTTAAGGGAGCTGAAAGCTCCCTTTTTTAATCGTATTGTTCTAAGAAGTACCTCACAACATCTGTTGTTGTTACGATACCTTTAAGTTCGCTATTGTCAACAACAGGAAGAGCATGGAAATCTTCTTTTACAAAAATTTCGGCTAAATCTCTTATTATAGTATCAGACGAAACTGTTTTTGGTTTTGAAGTCATTACTTGAGGAACGGTTAACATTTCTAATATGGCTTCATCAGCATTGTCTTGACCTTCAAACAAAGCGCCAAAAGTCAATCGGTTAATATCTGTTCGGCTGATAATTCCAATTACTTCTTTGCCTCTTACAATTGGAATGTGACGAATTGTATTTGCTTTTAATTTTTCGACCACTGTTTTAAGATCATCTTTTTCGTTTGCAGTCACAACAGTTTTTGTCATAATGTGGCTAATTGGTTCTCTTTTTTTCATGATAGATTAGTTTTATATTTATATCAAATATGTAGAATAATTCCCTCAAACGCTATGACCTTTATCAGCTTTTAAAAGAATTAAAAGAACATGTAATACGACTAAATTTTAGTATTTTTGCAGTATGGAAACAAATAGACAGAAAAAAATAGGCGGTGTTCTTCAGAAAGATCTGGTTGACATTTTGCAAGGTGAAGTGAGAAAAAACGGAATTACGAACTTGGTAATTTCAGTATCCAAAGTAAGTGTAACTACAGATTTATCTATAGCGACAGTATATTTAAGCATTTTTCCGCAAGAAAAAGCCAAAGAAACTTTAGAAGCCATAAAAACAAATTCAAATTTAATCAAACATGATTTGGCACAGCGTGTACGTTTGCAATTGCGCCGTGTTCCGAATTTGGTATTCTTTATAGATGATTCTCTAGATTATATAGAGAAAATTGACAATGCACTTGCAGGAAAAGAAAACCCAATAGAAAACCGTGATCTTTTAGAAAAGAGAAGAAAGTCATAATTTGAATTTCCCTTTATACATAGCCAAACGTTATATTTTTAGCAGCAGTAAAAACAATGCTATCAATATCATCAACCGTATTGCCAGCATGGGAATCATTGTTGGTACAATGGCTTTGTTTGTTGTTTTATCTGTTTTCAGCGGATTAAAGGTTTTTAGTCTTTCGTTTACAAACGAAATCGATCCTGATTTGAAATTGACAAGTACTTATGGAAAATCATTTTTAATTACACCCGATCAGGAAAAACAAATCAAAGAAATAGAGGGTGTTGCTTCTTACACCAAAATCATAGAAGAGCGTGTTTTGTTTTTATTCAAAGACAAACAGCAAGTTACGTATTTAAAAGGGGTTGACAGTTTATATCCAGTTGTTAACGATATCAAGAAAAAACTTTTTAATGGTCAATGGCTAAAACCGGATAGTTTTCAGGTTGTAATTGGCTATGGTTTGGCTCAAAATTTCTCCATGGGAATTTTAGATTTTGAAAATCCACTTCAAATTTTTGCTCCAAAGCCAGGAAAAGGCGGAATCGAAAATCCCGAAGAGGCTTTCAATAAAACCGATGTTCTACCAGTTGGGATTTACTCCATTAGCGAAGATTTAGATTCAAAATATGTATTTGCAGATTTAGGTTTAGTGCAAGAATTGCTAATGTACAAGCACAATCAAATCTCGGGATTAGAATTTAAATTAAAAGAAAATGCAGATGAGAGTGCAATAAAAGCAGAACTTAATTCTATTTTTAAAAATAAGATCACTTTAAAAAATAGAGCACAGTTAAACGAGTCTTTGTATAAAATGCTTAATACCGAAAACATCGCGGTTTATCTGATTTTTACTCTCGTTATCATTGTAGCACTTTTTAATTTGATTGGTGCATTGATTATGATGATTTTAGAAAAGAAAGGAAATCTTAAAACCCTTTTCAATTTGGGCTCTGACATTGGCGATCTTCGCAAAATATTTTTGCTTCAAGGTACTTTATTAAGTGTTTTTGGTGGCTTGATCGGACTTGTTTTAGGTATTATTCTCGTGATATTACAGCAGAAATTTGAACTTATCATGATTACGCCAACCTTGGCCTATCCAGTTGTTTTTACAGTTGAAAATGTTATCATCGTAATGACGACAATTATCTCTTTAGGGTTTATTGCTTCGCTAATTGCAAGTAGCCGAGTGAGTAAAAAATTACTAGATTAATTTCTCCTTTAAAAATATTACTTATATTTAACGCCTTGAAAATCTACAGCATATGATTGTTTCTGCCTAATCCTATTTTATTTTTTAGAATAATTAGGATACTTACGTTTTACTTTTTAGTTCAGATTGAAAATTACATCTGGACCAATTTTATCATTTATCCTAAATAATCATGACAGAAACAACTATAAAGAAAAGCTTCTTTTCTAAAATTTTTACCACTTTAAAACAAGCCTTAAAAGGCGATGATTCATTTGATTATACTTCTGGAAGTATAAAAAAAGCTGTAATTCTATTAGCCATTCCGATGGTTTTGGAAATGATGATGGAATCGGTTTTTGCTTTGGTCGATTTATATTTCGTCGGACATTTGGAACACAGCAGTTTTGCTATTCAGACTGTCGGTTTGACCGAATCGGTATTGACTGTAATTTATTCACTTGCGATCGGAATGAGCATGGCCGCAACAGCAGTTGTAGCAAGACGTATTGGAGAAAAAGATCCAGTTGCCGCTGCAAAAGCGGGAATGCAAGCCATTATTGTAGCTTTTGTTATTAATAGTGTAATGAGCATTCTCGGAATTATATACGCAAAAGATATTTTGATTTTAATGGGTTCTTCTGTAGAATCTGCCGAACATGGTTTTCGATTTACTCAAATTATGATTGGTTCTAGTTTATGCATTATGCTTTTGTTCTTAATAAATGGAATTTTTCGCGGAGCTGGAAATGCTGCAATTGCTATGAAAAGTCTTTGGATTGCCAATATTTGCAACATTATTTTATGCCCGATTTTAATTAATGGTTTTGGACCAGTTCCTGCTTTCGGACTGGTTGGCGCTGCTCTGGCAACAACAATTGGAAGAAGTATCGGGGTTTTATACCAAGTCTATCATTTGTTTTTTGGCAATAGCATTTTAAAAATCAAAATACCATATTTCGCTCCAGATTTTACACAGATAAAAGCTTTAGTAAAAATTGCGGCACCTGGAATTTTACAATTTGTAATTGCTTCTTGTAGCTGGATTTTCTTGGCGCAGTTAGTTGCAACAACTGGTGGAGACCACGGTTCTGCTGGATATCAGACTGCTTTGAGAATTATGATGTTTTTTATTCTTCCTGCGTGGGGATTGAGCAATGCCGCCGCAACTTTGGTTGGTCAAAATCTAGGAGCCAAACAAATTGAACGTGCCGAAAAATCCGTTTATGCAACCGCAAGATATAATGTAATTTTCATGGCTTCGATTATGATTATTACTTTGGTTTTTGGACAATATATTATTTCGTTTTTCACGAATGATCAGCAGGTCAAAACCATTGCGATTGAAGCTTTGCAGATCATGAGCATAGGATTTATTTTCTACGGAATTGGAATGGTTTTAATCAATACTTTTAATGGAGCTGGAGATACTTGGACACCAACAGGAATTAACTTCTTCGGGTTTTGGCTATTTCAAATTCCGCTGGCTTTTGTTTTAGCGAAGCATTTCAATATGGGACCAACAGGAGTTTTTATTGCCATTCCTGTTGCAGAAACCGCAATTACTTTAACTGGAATTGTTTTCTATAAAAGAGGAAAGTGGAAGAGGGTACAAGTTTAGTTTGTAAATAAAAGTTTTGTTAAGTCAAATAATTTTTTGTAAGAAAAATACCTTAATTTTGTATTGTAAAATTTGTTTTTTATGATTAAAATTAATTTAGAAGATACGTTTGAAGCCACATATGTAAGTCCCAATTTTGACCAATATATTTTTGAATCGCAATTAAAGGATAATACAATAACTCCACTTAAAGTTAAGTTTACAAACATAGCTGAATCATTACTACCTAATGTTTATAATTTGGCTTTTGGTCCATTTGATGCAAATGGAAAAATAAATGATTCTGTAAATCTTAAACATAAGGATAGTAATAAAGTGTTTTCGACAATCATTTTGTTTTCGATAACTTTTTTAAAAAACAACCCTCATATCTCAATTGGCATTGATGGTTCAGATGATTTACGAGCAAATCTATATCATAGAATGTTTAGATATAATTATAAAAACTTGAAAGATTTTCTGGTAATTATTGGAGTAGATTGGTATGTAAGATTACTTCGAAACGGAACAATTGAACTAGATAATAATGGATTGGCATTTTTTAAACCAAAACCTGAACCTTTTGATTTTCAAAGAAAAACTAATGATCTTTATAGATATTATATGTTTAGTTTAAATCAATAATGTTTAAATTTGCTTTATGAAAGATTCTATTCAAAATAAGATTAATAAAATTCAGGAAATTGCTTTAGCTTCTGCTTCGGAGAAAAATATTGCAAACAGCAGAGATGTTATGGAATCAAATAATAACGATAACCTAACTAAATCAATTCGAAATGAGAAAGAAGCAAAATTATTTTTTTCTGAACTAAAATCAGCTATTGATTTAGCCAAAAGAAATGCATTAGAATAATTTTGGTTAAAATGTATATAAAAAAAGACCTTCAAAGTTGAAGGTCTTTTTTCTGTTTTAAACAAATTCATATCCTGCATAAACTTCCTCGATTTCTTTCATAATAGCGAATAAATCTTCAGGAGCATCTGTGGTAACTAGTTTTTGTTTGAATTCTTTAAACGAATGAATTCCTTTGAAATAATTAGTATAATGACGACGCATTTCTACAATTCCTAAGCGTTCGCCTTTCCATTCCATAGACCATTTTAAATGATTTCTTGCCGCTTCAACACGATCAATAACCGTTGGTGCAGGTAAGTGTTCTCCTGTTTTGAAATAGTGTTTGATTTCGTTAAAAATCCATGGATAACCAATAGCGGCACGGCCAATCATAATACCGTCAATTCCGTATTCGTTTTTATATTGTAATGCTTTTTCTGGGCTGTCGATATCGCCATTTCCGAAAATTGGCATTGTAATTCTTGGGTTGTTTTTGACACGAGCAATATGCGACCAGTCAGAATGGCCTTTGTACATTTGTGCACGAGTTCTGGCGTGAATTGTTAAGGCTTGAATACCAATGTCTTGAAGTCTTTCTGCAACTTCATCAATGTTGATAGAGTTTTCGTCCCAACCTAAACGGGTTTTTACCGTAACAGGCAAATCAGTTCCTTTGATAACCGCTTTGGTCAAACGAACCATCAAATCGACATCTTTTAAAACTCCAGCTCCAGCGCCACGGCAAACAACTTTTTTTACCGGACAACCAAAGTTGATGTCTACTAAATCAGGTTTTACAGTCGAAACAATTTTAGATGACATTTCCATTGCTTCTTCATCACCACCAAAAATCTGAATTCCAACAGGACGCTCGTAATCAAAAATATCCAGCTTCATGCGGCTTTTTATAGCGTCACGAATTAATCCTTCCGACGAAATAAATTCAGAATACATTAAGTCAGCTCCGTGTGTTTTGCATAACCTGCGAAACGGCGGATCGCTAACATCTTCCATCGGTGCTAATAATAAAGGAAATTCGGGTAATTCTATGTTGCCAATCTTGACCATCTTCGTAATTTTTTGCAAAATTACAACTTTTCTTCGAATTGGCGTGATATTGAGTGCAAAGTGACATAGTGACAAAGTTGCAAAGGTTTTATACTCAGGGCCTTTTCAACTTTGTATCTTTGTATCTTTGTTTCTCTGTCACTTTACTTAAGTTCGATAATCAAAAAATCGAATTGGTTTTCGGCTCATTGGATTAAAGACCAACGGATTTAAAACTTCTTTTGAAGCAAATTCTATTTTTGGCGTAACTCTTAATTTGGCTCTAAAATGATCTTTTATTTCCTGTAAAAATTCTGGGGTTTGATTTTTAACGGCAATTTTAATTAGGATTTCATCGGTACCTAAATCGTTTGTAGAGATTTCAATCAAATGATTTTCGATATTGTCAAAACTGCTCAAAACATCGTTCATCGCTGGCGGATACAATGTTGTTCCTTTATATTTAATCATTTGTTTTTTGCGACCAACAACTGGTCCAACGCGTAAAGTATTTCTGCCACAAGCGCAAGGCTCGTCATGAAACTGAACCATATCGCCTGTTTTGAAACGCAGTAAAGGCATCGCCTCAATTCCTAAAGTAGTAAAAGTAAGTTCTCCAGTTTCTCCATTTTTTACAGGCTGATTATTTTCGTCTAAAACTTCTACAATGATCAATTCTGGATGATGATGTCCGCCTTTTCCATGTTCGCATTCTGTAAAAGCAGTACTCATTTCAGTAGAGGCATAAGTCGAAAACAACTTAATATTCCATTTATCTGTAATTTTTTTGGATAAAATATTCATTGAAAAATCCTGTTCTCTCAAAGATTCTCCAATGCAGATGGCACCTTTTATGCTCGAATTGTTATAATCGATTCCGTGCATTTCGGCGTATTCAATTAATTTCAAAAGAAAAGAGGGAACTGTAATCAGATAACTCGGATTGTATTTTAAAATCGAATCCCATTGCATTTCTGGAATTCCGGCTCCAACACGAATTACGCCAACTTTTAATTTTCGAAGGCCTAGAAAATAAGCCAAACCAGCCATAAATTTTCTATCGATTGTCGTCATCAATTGAACAACATCGCCTTCTGCAATTCCGGCACAGGCAAAAGAAATAGCTTCATTATAAGCCAAACGATCCAAGTCAGAATCGGTTAAACCAAAAGTTACAGGATCTCCTAAAGTTCCTGATGTCGAAGCGTAATCAATAATTTTATGTTGCGGAACACACAAAAAATCATCATTGTATTGCTGTAAATCTTCTTTGGTTGTAACAGGCAAATGCTGTAAATCTTCCAGCGTTTTTACCTTTGAAATATCAATATTCTGTCCTGCAAAAAGTCTTTTATAAAAAGGAGAATTTTCGCCGATATAAGCTAAAAGTTCGGCTAATTTTTTTTCTTGAAAAATTTTAATCTCTTCTAAAGAATCTTTTTCTATTGCTGGAATCATTGTACTTTTCTTTTGACTTTTTTTAAATATTTTTCAATCTCTTCTTTTTGCGGAACTGTAGTGATTTCGTGGCTTAAAGTTTTTTCAAAATTAAGCTTTGCCTGAAGAAATTCCTTTTTTTGGTAAAAGTACAATCCTACCTTATAATATACAACCCAATAATTAGGGTTTAGTGCTTGATACTGCTGAAGGAATTCTGGAGAAACAGTTTCTTTCTTTTTTAAAATCGAGTCCATTTTATGATCTTCTATTTTGAATTCTTTAAAATTCTGAAAGGCAGTTGTTTCTAAGAAAGGATCTTTAGCAATGTTTAAATTTTCCTTTTGAAAAGATTTTGCTGCATTTTTGTTTTCTCCAAAAATTTCATTTAAATCATAACAGACAAACTCGCCCAATTGAAATGGATTTGCCGAAACCCAAACCAATTTTTCTTTTGGTTTAAATATAATTCCGTGATGGGCAAGCAATTGATTGAGCGCTTTTTCATTTCCATATCCTAAAGAAATGTCCTTTAAACCTTCTTTGTTTCGAAGGATTTTCGAAGCAATTTCAGGATTTACTTTTGGATTTTCAGATAGCAATTCCTGCATTCTTTCATAACGATATTCAGAATGGCTGTTCGCAATTTGTTCGAGATTTCGCTTATCATTCTTAAAAGAATCGCCCTGAAAATGATTTGAACAAATTAATTGATCGCTATTTGAAACATTATAAACGTCCATTTTATTTGGCGAAACTTCAATTAAAATCGCTTTGTTGTCATTGGCACTACCAACCATAATCGATTCAGAGACAAATACTTTTCTTTTTTTTGTAATAGAAATCGCTTCATCCAAATTTTTGGCGTGCTGTAAAATTTCTCGGGTCAGAATCGAAATAGGAGTTTTCGCGCTAAGCGGAATTTTAGATTTTGAAGCATTAATAGTAACGGTCAACCCTTCATAATTCATTCCAGAAACGGCGCCAATCATTCCAGGCCACGTTACCATCATAAACGGATAACCTTCTTCTGGTTTTATAAAGGCCGCAATTTTATTTTCCGCGAAAGCGTCATTCACATAAAAATCAAAATTTCGAGCTAGAATTAAATTTCCATCTTCCGATTTTTCATTCCAAGCAGCAAAAGAAGAACAGCCAACCAAAGCCAGATCTTGCAAAGCGTGTCCAATATCGTGCGCTGCATGCAGATACAAACTGCGCTGATATTGCGGTGCGATATTATTAAAATCATTCGAAGTATATTGCGAAACGCCATAAATCTCCGTTTGATATTCGTCGGGAACATTCAAATACAATTTTCGATTGTACCATTTAAGAAATTGGCGAAGCAGCTTTTGCTGAAATTTTGACGGAATTAAATCGGTAATTTTAGAGAAAAAAATGCGTTGTTGTGTGTGCAAAAGCGAATCAGTCAAAGCACCAGTAGAAAGTCCAATTTCGAGTGGATCACCTTCTACATATAATTCCCAAAGACCTTGTTTGTTTTTTAAAAGCGAATTTTTTCCAGAAAGAAAAATGCTGTCTGATAATTTTTGTACAATGGGTTTTGTATTGTTGAAAGCGGTAATATCAGGCGTATGTTTTTTTGATTTTGAAGTACCGCAGGAAATCAGCAAACTAAAAAAACCGACGAAGAAAATATATAGGATGCGGTTTTTCATAATAATTTATTCAGATGCTTTTTTAATTTTTTCCAGCAGATATTCTTTTCCTACAATTTCAGAGCAAGTTATGACCGCTCCAACTGTAACACCCAAGACACCGTGCATATTAATACTTTGGCCTGTAAGATAAAGATTTTCTATTTTAGTTTTGTTCGGAATCAAAGTTTTCATTGGATTATTTGAATCTTTAACATATCCGTACATATTTCCACCGTCTCCACCAATGTAATCGCGGTAAGAAAGTGGCGTAGAAGTATGAACCGATTTGATGCAATCTTTTATGCCTGGGAATTTTTTTTCGATTTCTTTTAAAAGCTTTTCGGCTTTTTTGGCTTTGAATTCGTCATAACTTTCTCCGCGATCATTTTCTTCGAAAGTAGTGTTGAAAGTGTTTTCCCAAGCTTTGACATCATCATATTTCATATAGGTCAAAAATGTCATTCCGTCTGCCCATTCCTCATCTTTTTTTGACGGATTCATACATGCCATAAAGGTTTTGGGCCATGAATTTTCATCGTATTCGTGTGCGGTCCAAACATCATTTGCACTTTTAAAATGGTAATAATTATGATTGATGTATTTGAAAGTTTTAGGTTTAAAAACAATGTATAAACTAAAAGCAGAAAGTACGTTTTCGAGATTTTGAATTCTATTGAAAAATGGTTTTCTAAAATTTTCCTGACCAGCCATTTTTAAAGTCGTTTTCGGTTCGATATTCGAAATAAAAAACGTTCCCGAAACCTTGGTTCCGTCTTTCATTTGTACCGAATTTACCTTTTGGTCTTCAACTTCAATTTTTGTGACTTCTTTATGTTTAAAAAATTCGCCTCCAAATTTTTTAAGTTGTTTCAGTAATTGTTTGGTAATTTGGCTTCCGCCATTTATACAGCGCCATGAACTTTCTATGTAGGAATTGACAATAAGGGCATGAACATAAAAAGGCGATTTATCAGGAATTCCCGCATAGAGAAAATTAGAACCTGCCAAAACCGCTTTTAGCTTTTCATTTTCAGTAAAAGAATCGATGGTTTCTTTCGCGTTAAGCATTAAAATTTCATCGTCATATTTTCCTTGAGATTCCAGATTGTAAAGCGGAAATGTTTTGCAAACCGCTTTTATTTTTTGGCAATAACGTTCTAGATTTTCTTTTTCTTCAGGAAAATATTGAGTTAGGTTTTCAATGAAATTTTCGAAACCTTGCGCATGCGGATATTCGGTTTTATCGTCATCAAAAGAAATCATATCAAAACCATTTTCGTCCATTTTTTTCAGATTCAAATGATCTATTATTCCAATATATTTGAAATATTGATGAAGATTTTGGCCTTCGCCTAAACCTCCGATATAATGAATTCCCGTATCAAAAATGGTTTTATCTCTTACGAAAGTCTGCAGATTTCCTCCGTATTGATTGTTTTTTTCGAGTACACAAACGCTGTAGCCTTCTTTTGCCAGAATAACGGCAGAAACTAATCCGCCTAAACCGCTGCCAATTATAACTACATCGTATTGTTTTTTCATTATTTTTTCTTTAAAACTAATAAAGCATTTTCTTCAGAAACAATTTCAAAATCCTCAAACTGATTTCTTAAATGGGTACAATTCACTAAAATTATAGAAGCAACATTCGAAATTACTTTCACAATTTCATTTTGATAGTTTTCATCAGAAACCAAAAGAACATCATAATGATTTTCAAGTGCCGATTCTAAATTGTCGAGATAAAATATTTTTCTCTTTGTAACAATATAATTCGTTTTGGCAACCAGCAATTTTTCTTCATCATTTATAAAAGAAAATATTTTTCGCTGTGGTTCCTGTAAAGCCAGTAAAACATCCAATTGCCCAAAATCGTTTGCTAAATGTAGGATTTTTGCTTTTGGCTGAATGTATTTGTTTAAGCTGTAATACCTTTCTAGATTTTGTTTTAAATCCTTTTTCACGCTATTTCCAACCTCGATTTCTTTATAGTCGTAGCTGTTAATAAGCATTTTTTTGAAATAATCAGGACCTTCAAGTTCTTGTCTTATTTTGCGGTATTCAGCTTTAAAGAAAGTGCTTATTTGCTTGGTTCTTTCAATATAATTGGCTCCAAATGAAAAATTATCTGGCGTGATTCTTTCTAAAATGGTAACCGTCAATTTTCCGTGATGAATGACAAAATCGCCTTTCGGAATTAATTCTGACGCGCCATGAATTACAATAGGAATAATATCTATTTTAAATTCTTCGGCAAGGAAGAATGCTCCTTTATGGAATCGTTTTACCACATTATTTTCTGATCGCGTTCCTTCTGGAAAAACCATCAAAGAATATCCTTCGTTTACTTTTTTACGCAAATGTTCTACTCCGCCTTCAAGACCTTCAGAAACAGGATAAAAACCTGCTTTTCTCACAACACCGCCAAAAATGGGAGAGTTGTAAACCCAGTCGCTTACCAAGAAAATGATTTTTGGACTTAACATTCCGATGGCTAAAATGTCCAGAAAAGAAGAATGATTAGCAATAATTACGGCTGGTTTTTCGAAAGTTTCATTGAAATTATTAATGACTTTTTTGCGAATAAACGGATTTGAATACAAAACCGATTTCATGAATTTTGAAATCACATATCGGAAAGTTTTCATTTTTGATTTTTTGCTGAAAGGCAAAATCGGCATAATCGTAAAACTGAAAATCGACATTACGATTCCGCCCAAACCATAATACGCAAATGAAATTACGCCATGAACAAAAGTTCGCAATTGAAAAGGCGGATTTCCTTTTTTCGGGCGATTGGATAAAAACAGTTTGAATAAAATCGGATAGAATATAAAAGTAATAATCAGTGCTGCAAAAACCCCGATTAATGAAACTAGTGAAATTGAAGTAAGTGCAGGATGTTTGGCAAAAATCATCGCGCCGATTCCCAAGATTGTCGTAATTACCGCCAGAATAATTGAGGTTCTATAAATGGCAATTTCGTTGACTCCATTGGTGTATTCTTTTTGCAACGCACTGGTCATGAAAATACTAAAATCGACTCCATGACCAAAAATTAAGGTGCAGACAATCATACTGAAAATGTTCATCTGAATGCCAAAAATGCCCATAATTCCAGCAGTTACAATTCCGGTCAAAGCAATTGGAATACAGCTTATGATTACCAATTCGATTCTTCGGAAAAAGAAAAATAGAATTAAAATTACCGCTACAAAAGAATAATTTACAAGCGAATTGAAATCGGTTTTTAGATTGCTGAAAAACGTTTCGTTCATCTGCTGACGATCAATTGCAATTACGTTTTCTTTTGCGGAGGCCGATTTTACAAAAGCATCTCGCTGTTTTGGCGATACTTTTACTAAAGTTGAAATGGTATAAAAACCATTTTTTTCGGTTATAAATTCTTGTAATTGAAGTGCTTTAATTTTTAAAAATTCATCTGCCGAAACAGGCTTGAAGTCAAAATCTAAATGATCAAAAAATAAATTGTAAGTTGTGGGTTTAAAGCCAAGTTTTGAACCTTCAGCAATTAATTCTGATTGTATGAATTGCTTTTTTTGCGGAGTCCAAAACGAATTCCACTTTTCAATTTTTTCGATTTGTTCTTTTTGAGCAAGCATAATTCCGCCAACAGAACTGAAATTTAAAATTCTCTCCTGATTTTTTTCTTTGGATAAATCGTCAAAAAGTTTACTGTTATGTTGCAAAGCTTCTTCCATAGTTTTTCCGTAAGAAGCAACATAAATTGTTTTGGAAGTTAAACTCGTACTTTCTTCCAACTGTTTTTCGGCCGCTTTAATTTCTTTCGGAATAAAATTTAGCTGTGATAAATCGTTATTAAAACCAACATCATTATAAGTGAAACAGCAAATTATGGTAATGATAACACAAAGTGCGATTAAGATTTTATTATTGTGAAAAGAAAAATGAGCCATTTTATCGATCACATTCTTTTTATGATCTGCAGGATTTTCTTTTGGTTTGTATAAATGCGGAACAATTAAAAGCGAGAAAACAGCAGAAGCCATAACGATAACGGCGGCAAAAATTCCGAGATCATTCAGCGCATCCGATTTTACAAAAAGCAGACATAAAAAAGCAACGGCAGTTGTAGAGCTGCTCATAATAACAGGCATTGTAATGTCTTTGTACAAAGTCTTTACATCGCTGTTATGTTTGTAATGTGTGAGAATATGAATGGAATAATCAATCGTAATTCCGAGTAAAATAGAACCGATTCCTAATGAAATTGCTGAGATTTGTTCTCTAACGAAGTATAGGAACGCAACCGCAAACAAACCTCCAAAAACTGTCGGCAAAAATATAATCAGCGGAATTAACAGTTTTCGATAAAATAAAATTAGGATTAGCATTAAGGTAAACATCGCAATTGAAGTCGTGAGAATAATATCTCCCTTAATTTGTTTAGCATTGGCAACGGCAATTAAAGCGGAACCAAAATAACTGACAGAAGTTTTTCCTTTAAACTGTGTATTTAAATTTTCCTGAATTGATTTTAGTTTTTCAGCAAAAATGGTATTCTTTTCTGTCTCGCTAGATGGAATATTGGAAGTGATAAAAAGCAATAATTTCTTTTTATCCTTTGTCATTACAAAACCATTTTCAAGCGTAAAATCGTCTCCAATATTTAATTGCTGTAATTTTTTTAAAGCGATAAAAGAAATCCCAAACGGATCTTGCAGAATAAAATCTTTGGTAATAAATCCAGACGGAGAAATAATCGATTTGTAATTTCCTTGAACGGTTGCTGCAATACTGTCTTTTTGGAGTTTCTTTTCGATAGCATCATAATCTTTATCATCTAGAAAAAGCGGCAAATTATTGTAAACAAAATCAATAGTTTCCTGAATGTTTTCTTCGTCAATTTTTCCTTGAATTCCCGTTATGTATGGTTTGCAGGATTTGGAAACGCTGTCTGAAAAAATGGTTGCCATTTCCTTCAAATCATCTGCAGAACCATTTTTATCTAAGCTAAAAATTACGGTGGTTTTATCGGCAAAGTTTAATTGTTTTAAAACTTTGGCGGTAACATCGGTTTTGTCGTTTGTTGGAATAAGCTTGGTAATGTCTTCTTCAAACTTTAATCTTGAAGCGAAAAATCCAAAAACCAAAAGCATCAAAATAGCCAATAGCATCGAAAGAGATTTTCTTCGATTAACAAACAAATGAATGGCGTAGAAATATTGATGCATGATTATCGCTTAAGTTTTTTAAGCCACGAATTTCACGAATTTTCACGAATTAATTTGTGCTAATTTGTGAAATTCGAAGGAAACATAGCTTAAATATTTGTTTTGTTTTTAGAACTAAAAGCCGTTAAAAGCAAATAACTTATAAAGCCAACTGATAGTGCTGAAACGGTTGCTAAAATAAGACTTCCTACGATATATTGCGTAGCATTTTTTTGAATATCGTCAAGAGTTATTGAACTGTCCAAAACCAGTGGCGTTTCGCTGCTGACAAAAACACTCCCAACTTGAAGCGAAGCATAAATAATAAACGGTATAAAAGGCGGAAAACTTACGTTTGAAGTGAGATAAGCAATGACTTTGTTAAGTCTGAACAAAGCTGCAAACGTAAAAAGCAATACGGTCTGAAATCCCCAAAAAGGAGAAAGTCCGATAAAAATACCAAGCGCAATTGCAGCTGATTTTTTAAAATTAGAATCGTTGCTTTCTAAAATATCTTCTAGAAAGAATTTTTTAAAACCTTTTTTTTTTGCTCTTCTAAAAAAGTCTCTTGGTTTTATATACAGCAAGGCATTGGTCACCAAAACCGTATTTAAAATGCTAATTCGGGTAAAATCTTGAAACGGACGAAAATGCGAAACTCTTTCAGCAGGATCATACAAAACCTGAATCGGAATGTTTTTTACCACAATTCCTTTCCATGCTGCACGCACAATAACTTCGATTTCAAATTCAAATTTATTAGTGAAAAAACGTTTTGGAAGCAATCGAAGCGGATATAATCTAAATCCAGACTGTGTATCGTCTAGCTTGATTCCAGTTTCAAACTTGAACCAAAAGTTCGAAAACTTGTTTCCGAAACTGCTTTTCTTCGGAACATTTTCCTGTGTCATATTTCGGCTTCCAATCAAGAGAGCGTTTGGCTCGTCTTGTATTGCTTTCAAGAAAACAGGAATATCAGCGGCAAAATGCTGTCCGTCAGAATCGATTGTAATGGCATATTCAAAACCCATTTCCAACGCTTTTCTAAATCCATTTCTTAGCGCTCGTCCTTTTCCTAAATTTTTAGGATGATGAATTTGAGTCACTTGCGAATACGATTTTAAAATTTCGGTAGTAGAATCAGTCGAACCGTCATTGACAATGATAATATTTGTGGTGAAATCTAAAATAGAATCCAGTACTTTTTTCAGTGTTTTTTGGTTATTGTAAGTAGGCACAATAACGCAAAAGTGAATCGAACTAAGTAATTCTTGCTGTGATTTCATGTGGTATTTTTTGAGCTTACTTTACAAATTGTTTCTCTTTTTCAGAGAAACTTTCAGATTGTAAAACAAAGTCTTTAAGATAATCTTTCAAAGCGGCACCTTGTGATGCATAATACGTTGTTATGAATTTTTTATCTTCTTTGATATTTTTCTTATAACCCGTAATAGCAGGAACATCTTGCTGAACGCTTAATCGGATCATTCGCATTTCAATATTACTTGGGTCACTTTTTATCGTTGCTTCAAGCAATTTTGCACCTTCTTTAAAACGATCCATTTTTTGCCTTAATTTCTTTTCAAATTTAGAATCTACTAAAATTGAAGCTGCTTTGTAAGCTACTAAAATTTTATCATCGTTATTTGAAACTCCAGAAAGTTTTGCGACAAAATCTTTGGCATTGCTTTCTGATTTTGCTACATCAGCATACATTTTGCGGATCGAAGCCAAATCTGGCGTTCCAGCAAAACTAACCCATAAAAGGAATGTCAATAATAGTTTCATAATTATATTTTTTTGTACACATTACTCAATTTAAGAGCTGTTGTGTCGTTAAAGTAAGTCGTGTTTTTAACTTTTACTAAACCGTCTTCAGTTGTTGTAACATCAAGCTCCAATCTTAATTCTGGTGTAACTTCAGGATTAATAAGTGCCATAAATTTTACATTCGCCAAAGACTGAATCATCAATGAACTTTTGGTAATCGATTCTGTAAGTTCTTTGATAATCTGAATCATGCAAACACCAGGCATAATAGGATTTCCAGGGAAATGCCCTTTAAAAACCTCATGTTTTTCATTGACTAAAATGGTAACAATATATTTTGAATCAGATATTTTTTCTTCTGATAGTATTTTATAAAAATCTTGTAAAATCATATTTTTTATTTTCCAAATGAGTAGGAAACTCCTAACTGAAAATTAATATTTGTGTTATAATCTCCAAATAAATAATAATTATTGGAGTCATTTTGATAATAATCGCTGCTTAAAACATCAAGCAGACCTTTTTTAAATCGAGCTTCAAATGTTAATCCAGAAGGCAGAGCATAAGCAACACCCAAAACCAAACCAAGATCATTTTGTGCTTTTCTAACCGCAAGATTATCATTTAATAAAATATCTAAAGTTGGTCCCGCTTGAAACTGAATTCCTTGTGGCAGAGTAAATTTATTGATTACAGAAAGTGACAAATAATTGATATCCAAATCTAAATATTCTACCTTATTGGTTTGACTAGCTTCGTCATAATAATTTCGCGCAACATTATTAGAACCTTGTCTGCTATAATTAATTTCTGGCTGTAGCGAGTAAATTTTTGTAATCTTAATATCAGTAAAACCACCAGCATAAAAATCAGTTTTATAATCGGCATGCATTTCAGAAATGGTCGAAAAACTAAATCCCGCTCTTAAACCAGGTTTCGCCGTTACTTGAGCCTGAATATTTAAAACCGTAAAAAAAACAGCAAAAAAGAAGAATATTCTTTTGTTCATTTTTATTTTGTTTTAAACGTATAACTAATACCAAGCTGGAAAACCTGATTTAAAATTACTTGATCATAATAATAACCATCGTCGATTCCATCGTAACCATAAATATCAATTAACCCTTGTTTGAATCGAGCTTCAAAAGTTAAACCATTTGGCAAAGTATAACCAACACCTCCAACAAATGAAAGATCGTAATCTTCAGGTTTAGTGTTTACATAATTATCACTAACTTTTAAATCTAAAGATGGCCCTGCTAACAGATGAAAACCGCCACCGTTAAAGTTAAATTTTGCAACCGCTCCAAGTGTTATATAATTCAACTCATACTTTTCAGAATAATAACGACCATTTTCAAAGTATCTTCCTTCATCACCTTGTCTTGAATAATTTAATTCTGGCTGAACCGAAAAAAATCTATTGAATTTAATATTTACCAATCCACCAACATAAAAATCAGTTTTAGAACTGTTATCATCAATATTGCTTAGTGTTGATATATTCAAACCGCCTCTAAGTCCAGGGCTAACTTTTACCTGCGCTTCTGCCTGGATTCCGATTAATAAAACAAATGCAAGTACAACAAAATTTCTCATTTTTAATTGATTTAAAGTTTATGGTTTGTTTAATTTTCTATTCTGATTTGAAATAATTCAGCTCAATTTTCAGTTTAATATTCTGATGGATGATTTGGATCTTCTCAGCAAAAATATTGTTTTCTGAATTGAAAAGTAGTGTAAATTTTTCTTTTGTTTTAGAAGCATGAACGATCTTTTCTAATTTCTGATCTTTTTTGGAGATAAAAATATAATTGTCCCGTTTTCCATCTGCCGATTTGTAAATGTCATTTGAAGAGTTTTCAAATTGTTCCTGAATCGGATATTCTTTCTTTAAAAGCAGTCTAAAATCTTCTTTTAAAGTGTTGATCAATATTTTTCTATCTAATTCTGAAACAATAGAATTGATTTTAAAATCGGTTTCTGAAATTTCAAAATCCATCAATTTATTTCCGAATTCGGTAGTAAAAACAATTCGGTGTGTCGTGTCGTTTATTTTCTTGGCAATGAAAATTCCAGACAATTCATTTCCGTAAACACTGATATTGGTTTTATAAACATAGTCGGTTTTTGAATCTGTGAAATACGGAACGGTATAAGATGTTTTATCTAATTTTTTAGGCGTATAATTTTTTGTGACTGAGTCGCAAGAAATTAAAACAATTGCCAGAAAGTAATTAATTAGTAAAAACTGAATCGTCGATTTTTGCATTGATCACTTTATTTTTAAGTACAATTCTAGTATAATCTTCAGATGATTCTAACAGTTTTACCTGAACAACAGTTGCTTCTTCTTTATCAAAAGTCAGTTCAATTTGTTTAATATATTTTTTCAGCGTCGCATCTTTCGGAATGAATTTCGCCAGATTCTGACCTTTCAATTTAAAATACGAAATCGTAAATTCTTTGTCATCAAACATATTTCCGCTTACGCTTCCCACAATTAATTTATTGATTCGAGCGAATATTTTACTGTTTCCGATATCAACGGCGCTTTTCTTTCCTTCGTCATTAATTAAAATTTTCCCGTTTTTGAAAGTAATGCTGTAGTTGTACGGTTTTTTATATTGCCATTGAAGTAAAGCTGGTTCTTTAAAAACCATTTTTCCTGAAGTTTCAATGTCTTTCGATAAAAAGTCTAAATGCTTGTACTGAACAAAATCAGTAGTTAAGGTTTTGATTTTTTTCGCCACGACATTCACGTCTTGCTTAAAAGACGCGATTTCGGCATCGGTCATTTTTTGTTCTTGCGCGAACAAATTGCTAGATATAAATAGAATGAGTAATGCTATTTTAGTTTTCATATTTTTTCAAAAATGTGCTTATTATTCTGCCCACGAATTACACCAATTTTCACGAATTTTAATTTAATAAAATCCGTTTTTATCCGCGTCTTCGCGAAAGCGAATCTGTTTTATCC
Source organism: Flavobacterium sp. F52 (assembly GCF_000278705.1). Classification (NCBI taxonomy): domain Bacteria; kingdom Pseudomonadati; phylum Bacteroidota; class Flavobacteriia; order Flavobacteriales; family Flavobacteriaceae; genus Flavobacterium; species Flavobacterium sp. F52. Next base: position 185,630 of record NZ_AKZQ01000026.1, read on the forward strand.
GCGTTCAATTTTCATAAGCTTTAAGATTCAAAAGTTCTTCAATCGAAACGACTTGATAATTATTTTTTTGTAAAAATTGCAAAAACTGTTCCAAGACTAAAACAGAATGTTTTCCTGTATCATGCAAAAGTACAATTCCGCCGGGACAAATATGTTTAATTAACCGATTGAAAATTAATTCCTGATCTTTCGTTCCTCCATCAAGAGAACGGATATTCCAGCCAATTGTTTTATGTCCCGTTACTTTTAAAGCTCTTCTGATCGAAGGCGTTGTAACTCCATAAGGCGGACGAAAAAAGTTTATTTTTCTAGAAGTGAATTTTTCTAGAAGCGTGTCTGTTTTCTGAATTTCTTCGGTTATTTTTTTAGCATTATAAAAATCAAAAAATTTAGAATGCGAGTACGAATGATTTCCAACTAAATGACCTTCGGAAATTACTTTTTGAAGGATTTCAGGATGCGTTTCAATGTTTTTTCCAATGCAGAAAAAAGTCGCTTTGACATTGTATTTTTTCAGAAGCGCTAAAACGTCCAAAGTATAAATGCTCGGACCGTCATCAAAAGTAAGCGCGATTTTTTTTTCTGTTTCGAACGGATTACTGCAAAATGCTTTTACATGATAATTGGAAGAAATTCGTGCAGAACCAAAAGCATTTATTCCAATCCAAATTAGAATTATAACAATAAACCACAGAAAATGAATTGCGATGTAAAGATTCAGAAGAAACAATAAAAGCAATAAAAAGATAAAAAACAGCGATATGTTTTTGTGCGTTATCATTTTGACAGCAGCGTAAAACTATGGTTTTTTCCGTTTAATTGATTATATAATAAAATTGTTTTGTAATCTGATTTTTGGATCGCATTTACTTTTACAATTTCTGGAATTTCCTGATTTTTCAAAATTTTAGCAGCCATCCAAAAAGCAAAAGCAGAAGCTGTATCATATTCGCCACTCAAATGTTTGTAATATAAAACAGGAGTTTGGGCAAACGAATTTTCGGCAAGATTTCTATAATAATTCTCAAAACCAGCATTTCCGTCAAAACCTAAAATAACCGCATCAACGTCTGAAATTTCTACATTATTTGATTTTAAGAAAGAAACAGCAGCTGCTTCAACCTCATTTTCTTCCAAAGTATTTATTATAGAAACATCAAGAAGTTCAGCATAAGTGTTTTCTTTTTTCTCGTTTTCTAAAACAAAAAAACTCGCGCCCTCACCATAAACTGCTCCGCTTGTAGTTGAGTTCAAAACATCATAAGGAGCCGAATTGTCTTTTTTAATACGTCCATTTAATTTGAAAAGGGCAGTAGTATAATCTCCATTTTCATCAACACCGCCCACTAAAATCGAGTTAGCTTCATCTTCTTCAATCTGCATTTTAGCATCAATAAGAGCCGATTCAAAAGAAACTGCTCCGTTTACATACGTAAAATTATAACCTTTACATTGCTGTAAAAGAGCAATCTGCGCACCAACTGTGTTGTGGGTTGATTGAATAAAAGAAGTTGGAGTTAAAAATTCTTCGTTATTATCTAAAATGCTTTTCAGGAATTTTTCAGAATCTTCAATACATCCTAAACCTGTTCCGGTAATAATGGCCTCAACGCTTTCGACATTGGCATCTTTCATGGCCAAAGCCGAAGCTACGATTCCGTTTTTTACACCTTTTGCCATGCGTCGGCTGGCTGCTGGCGAAATATAATCTTTGTAAGCTGGCGGAACAATTGCGAGTACATTTTCGTCGTGATTAACATTGGCATCTTCCAAAAAAACAGTATCAAATGTTTTTTGAGTCGAAATACAGCCTACTCCATTTATATATGTTTTTTTTGTCATTAGCTTTTTGAAAATATAAGAGTTGAACAGTTTCCTCCAAAACCAAAAGAGTTGGATAAAACGTGTTCGATATTTTTATTTTTTAATGAGATTTGCGGTTTCAAATCAAATTCTTCCATCGGAGTTTCAAAATTTAAGTTTGGATAAACCACATTATTTTGAATAGCCAAAACGCTGTAAACGGCTTCAATCGCAGCAGCAGCCGCTAAAGTATGTCCTGTAAAAGGTTTTGTAGAACTAAAATCTGGAACTTTTTCGTTTTCATAAATTCGAAGTAAAGCTCTTCCCTCAGATAAATCGTTGTTTGGCGTTGCCGTTCCGTGAACGTTAATGTAATCAATTTCAGAAGGTTTTAAACCCGAAACATCAAACGCTTTTTTCATCGCCAAATAAGCGCCGTCTCCATTTTCTGAAGAAGCAGTTTGGTGAAAAGCGTCGTTTGCATTTCCGTAACCCGAAACTCTTGCCAGCACCTTTTTGTTTTGCTTTTCAACAATTTCATCCGATTCTAAAACCAAAAATGCAGCAGCTTCTCCAAGATTTAATCCTTTTCTTGTATTGTCAAAGGGTTTGTTGTAATCGTCAGATAAAATCATCAGAGTCTTAAATCCGTTGATGGTGAATTTTGCCAAAGCATCGGCTCCGCCAACAATTACGCGATCTAATTTTCCCGTTTTGATCAATCTTGCACCCAACATAATCGAATTGGCGGCAGACGAACAAGCGGTACTTATGGTTGTTACCATTCCTTTTAAACCTAATTCTTCGGCAATTTTTTCAGCAACATCCCCGCCATCGTGACACGTGATATATTTAACCAGTTCTGTTTTTTCAAAATAATCGTAATAATGTCTTTCCGTCATGTCCATTCCGCCAACGCTTGTCGCGGAAATAAGTCCCGTTCTAAATTCATTTATGTCGGTAATGCCAGCATTTTCAACAGCTTGTTTTGCTGCCAAAGTGCCAATCATAGCGGTTCTCGAGAAATTATTATCCTCATTTAATTTCAGTTCATCAATAAGATCTTCGTTGGTTTTTTTGATTTCGCCAACTTTAATTATATCTGCGTGAACAGTCGAAATATTTTGAATACGAGAAATGCCGATTTTGTTTTCGGTCAGCGAAATATAATTTTCCTCAACCGAATTGCCAATCGCAGAGATAATTCCCATTCCCGTTATTGCAACACCTTTCATTTTTAGACTTCTTAGATTGTTAGAATTTTAGACTTCTTAGATTTTTTTAGACTGGCTTAGAATTTTAGATATTAGACTTCTTAGATTTTTGGAAAACATTGTCTAAGAAGTCTAAAAATCTAAGTGAGTCTAAGAAGTCTTACTTCGTTCTGTTAGCGCTGATATACGCTGCCATAGTTTCGATTGACTGGAAAATCGCTTTTCCTTCTTTCGGGTCAACCAATTTAATTCCGTAATCTTTATCTAAAATCACGATCAATTCAAGTGCATCAATCGAGTCTAAACCTAAACCGTCTCCAAACAATGGATCGTTATCAGCAATATCTTCAACTGCGATATCTTCAAGGTTTAAAGTCGTTATGATTTTATTTTTTAATTCTTCTTTTAATGCTTCCATGATTATTTATTGTATAATGTATTGATTGTTTCGTTTTTATATTTTGCGTTTTCGTCTGCACTTATGATGCAAAGAAACGCTTTATAACTCTCATTAAAAAATTCTACCCAGCCACACAAAACAGAATCTGCTTTATTTGTGTTTAACAAAATCTCCGAATAGTTCGACAAAAATTCGGCATTGAAAGCATCAAATATAAAAAAAGAATTTTCACTTTTCAGCTGATGGCGTATACTTATTTCGCCCAAACAAATATTTGGTAGCGTATAAACAAAGACCGCCGGACTCGGATAATAGTTTTCTTTGTCTGAAATAGATTCCTGATATTTTACATCGGTATCTAAACTTGACGATTTATTGGCCAAAACTAAAGCGATATTATTTTCTTGCTCTGTTGAGGTTATCGGACTCAAAAGCAATTCTGATCCTAAAAAAGCCAGTTTGCTTAAAGCATCCATTTTAAAAAATTTTGGATATTGCATTTCAAAATTACGATACGCTTGTTTAGAGAAATCTGCAAAATCGGTTGGTTCAATTTTGAATACAGAAGTTCCGTTCAAAACAATTTCGTTATTTTGAATGGTGATGTAGGATTGTATGTAGGTTTTGTTTTGAGTCATTTTTTAAATCAGAGGCTAATTTATTCGTTTTATAATTCCAGTTATACGTGTTCGATCTAATAAATTGCTTTTATAAACATAACTTCCATCTTCTAGAATTTCGATGATTTCGACATTCATTTTTTCACCAATTAAGTATTCTAAATTCTTATCACTTACTTCTAAATAAGTAAGCACATAATTGGTGTCATTTATCCAATCGATTTTGTATTTTGAAAAACCACTCTGATTTTTTTCTACTTGAAATTTTTCGTCTCTCTCTATAATTATATCAGAATAGGCACCATCATTATATTTAAATATACCCTTTTTGAATTCTTTACACTTTGAAATTTTAGATTCTTCAAGTTTTTTATTTTCAAACCTTGCATTGATAAATCTAAATATAAAGTCATAACAATTGTTTCGTAATTTACTGTCAGGATAATATTCTATTCCTTTTCGATAAGCTACAACCTGAGCAATATTTTCTTGATTTTTATAAGTTGTTTTTTCTGGAATTACAACAACAGAACTTGTTTTCCCAAGATTATCAACACAAAAATTTACTGTCAACAATTCTATAGAATTCACATCATTAACGAAAAATTCATCTTGAATTTGTGCACAAGTATTTAAATAAAAAAACAAAAAGAGAAAAGTAATTATTTTCATTTCAATTATGAATTAAAATTCACCTTCTCAAAAACCACAGCCGTATTACAACCTCCAAATCCAGAAGCCGTTTTCAAAAAATATTCAATAGTTGACTCTATGTTTTTCTCAATCACATTGATAGCTTCACTAACCCCAATTTCATCGAAACCTTTTGATTCAAAAAGTTTATTTTGATTAGCAGATTCTATCGCAATTACGGTTTCCAATAATCCTGAAGCACCAAGTGTATGGCCGTAAAATCCTTTCAAACTATTTACAGGAACATTCTGTAAATCTAAACGAGTTAGAGCAATTGCTTCCATTTCGTCATTATAAGGAGTTGCGGTTCCGTGAGCTGAAATATAATCTAATTTGTTGGCTTCAATTTGAGCTTCTTTCAAAGCATTCTGAATACTTCTAAACAAACCTTCTCCCGTTCTTGATGGACCCGAAATATGATTGGCATCGTTTATCGAACTGTCGCCAATCACTTTTATTTTAGCAGTTGCCAGATTCGCTGAAACTAAAACAGCTGCTGTTGCTTCGCCTAAACTTACACCCGTTCTATTTTTAGAATACGGTTTGCAAGGCAGTTCGCTCATCGCCTGAAAAGCATTAAAACCAGACAAAACAAATTCTGAAACTTCGTCGCCCGCCACCACAAAAACATTGTCGTAAAGTTCAGATTGAATCATTCTTTTGGCAACAGAAACCGCTAAAATTCCAGAAACGCATGCATTTGAAACCACAATGGGTTGAGTCTGGAATCCGAAGAAATTGGCAACGTTTTTAGCTAAAACATCTAAATGTGCGTTGTTGAAACTTTCTTCAGAATCATTTGCTAGAGCGGTTACATTTCCTTTTGTGGTAGAAAGTATAAAAGTGGTTTTTGAATTTAATTCTACGTTTGAATTTTTGATAATAGGTTCTAAAGCCAAAATCATTATTTTCTCTAAACGAGAATATTTTGTCTCAGTGCTGATTTTTGCAAAAGCACTGTTTATTTTTTCATCAGAAATAATCGAAGCATAAAACGGATTCGGCATCAAAGAAACATCGTTATGAAGCTGAATTCCAGAATCACCACGAAGAATGGCGCTGATATTAGATTCAACATCAAAACCTAAAGGTGTGATGCAATTTGTTTCTGTGATGTATATTTCTCTTAACATTTTAAATTTCGATTTCTCCTGCAAGGTTTTTAAAACCTTGTAGGTATTTATTTTAAAGCTTTATCTGAAAAAAGGTTTCATGCAGATTTTACAGATTTAAGCAGATTTAATTACTCTTATTGTCTAACTTCCATTCTGTCTTTATAGTTTAGAAAATTAGAAAACTCCCGAACTACTGCTATTATTTCTTCAGATGGATAATCTAGATCATCCAAATTTATTGTTTTTGTTTTTGAATCATTTCTGTGAATAACTAAAATTGTCGTTTTTCTTCCTCTTTGTTCTTTTCGTGTACTTAATTCAACAAACTTAATCTGATTCCAATCCCAAAATTTTAAAGGAGAAAATGGTAAGATTGATTTTCGCATCCATATTCCTTTATTATTAAAATTTAGTATCGGATCATCGTCAAAAAGATTAATCCAACTTAAAAAAGCAATAAAAATGGATATAAAGAAGATGATATTGTATAAAATATTTGAATTAAATTTCTTCCAATGAAGAAGTTCATTTGGAAAACTACAAAAAATAAAAAATGGAATAGCGGTAAAAATTACTATTGCAAAAATTGAATTTAATAAAGATCCTTTTACTGTTACTTCTTTTTTAGTATTCAAATTATCTAAAATTTTATGAATATTAATTCGTGAATTCGTGGCTAAAACTTTACTTCAATAGCCCAACTTTTCGTTTCCATTCCTCATAAAAAGGAGGATTCGTCAGCATTAAATTTCCTGCTGCATCTAAAAAAACCTGAGTCGTTTCTCCTGTGCAGGCCACTTCTCCTTTATCGTCAATAATTTTAAAACGGTATATCATTTTTGCTGCTGGAGTGTCAACAACCGTTGTTTCAATTGTTACTACATCTCCGTAACGCAAAGACAATTTATGTTCGCAGGTTGATTTTACAATTGGAGTTGTATAGCCTGTTGCTGCAATATCCAGATAAGTAAGTCCATGCTGGCGCCCAAACGCTTCACGTCCATCTTCGAAATACGTAATGTAATTGCCGTGCCAAACAATTCCAAGCGGATCTGTTTCGTTAAAACGAATCCTAATTTCGTGCGAAACGGTTAGATCTGTAGCTTCTTTAAACTGCTCTTTTCTTTTTATCATAAAATAATGCGATGGAAGTGGTAATAATGAAAAACAAAAATAACAAACTTATTCTTGGTATGATTTCGACGAAAGAAACGTTTCTAAGCAATACATCATAAAAAGCTTCTAATCCCCAGTTCATTGGAGATGATTTTGCGATATACTGCATGATTTTTGGCATTGCAAAAACAGGAACCCAAACACCGCCAATTGCGGCTAAAATGATCACACTTGTCGCGCCAAAAGGAGCCGATTGTTCTTGTGTGCTGGCTACAGTTCCTAATAAAATTCCGAACCCGATGGCAGCAAAACCTGAAAATAATGCGACAACACTTGTTAATACAAAATGACCTTCGATATTTAAAGAAGGCAATCCGATGGATGGGAATAAGAATACCGCAACGGCAACCATCATATAAAACTGAATCATACAAATGATCGAGTAGGTGATGGTTTTCCCGATAATGACAACGAGATTAGAAACAGGATTAGTTCTTAATCGAACAAAAGTTCCCTGCGATTTTTCTTTTACAATATTAATAGATAACGGAATCACGATAAAAAAGATCGCAAAAAGGGTCCACGCCGGAACGTTATGCTGAACGGAATTTGGACGAACTTCTTTGTTGTTTATTCTCGGAATTATTTCTTTGAATGTAATAAAGTTCTTTTGCTCAAAATCGATTGTTTCTTCTCCTAATTGTTTTTGAAAAGTCGAATAAATCGATTTGGTTTCAATCTGCGAAATCATTTTGTCGATCGAACTCATGACCGCATTTTTGAAACTCATTTGTACCGCTGGATCAAAATACAGTTTTACTTCTTTTTCTTTAATAACGCGCTGAGGTTCGGCAACTGTTGTACTGTCCGTCAAACCTAAATTGCTGACAATTTTCTCTACATTCTGATTTACTTTTTCCTGTAAATCAGAACTTAAGTTTTCTGGAATTACAATGGCCAGCTGAAATTTTCCTTTGTATACATTTTCTTTGGCAATTTCTTCGGTAATCGTTTTATTGTCAAGTTGGGTTACAACGGTAAAATATTTGCTTTTTTCTAAATTTTCAAAAACGGTTTTAGAAACAGATCCGTGGTCTTGATCAACCAAAAGAATCTCAAGTTTAGAATCGGTTACGGCTTTAAAAGTGCTGTCTTGGATTAAGGTTACGGCAATTACCAAAACCAAAGGCATGACAAATAAAATAATCAGTCCGCCTAAATCTCTTTTTAGCAAAAGGAATTCTTTTACTATCGACATCCAAATTTTATATATCATCTCTCAACGCTTTACCAGTTAATGAAATAAAAACATCTTCGAGGTTTCGAGCATCTTTTGTCGATTCAATTAATGCTGACGGAGTTGCTTGCGCATAAATCTGCCCTTGATCTAAAATCGCAATTTGAGAACAGAAATCTTCGGCTTCAGCCAAATGATGAGAAGTATAAATAATAGTCGTTCCGTTTTGGTTCAACACTTTTAAATAATCAATAATAGCAGTTTTAGAATGTACATCGACACCCACTGTTGGTTCATCCAAAAACAAAACTTTCGGATTATGAAGAATTCCTGCAATCAGATTTACACGGCGTTTCATTCCGCCCGAAAAAGTCTGAACTTGTTTATCGGCAAATTTCAATAAACCCAAAAGATCCAAAGTTTCGATTACTTTATCTTTTAAATCAGAACCTTTCAAACCATACATACTTCCAAAATAAAGAAGATTTTCTCTGGCTGTCAACGTTGGGTACAAAGCATATTCTTGAGGAACAACGCCTATGATTTTTTTAATTTTTGAAGCATGATGCTGATAGTCTAAACCATCAATGGTAAAATGCCCCGAAGTTGGCTTTACTAATCCGCAGAGCATGGAAATCAAAGTGGTTTTTCCAGCACCATTTGGACCGAGCAAGCCAAAAATCTGGCCTTCATTTATATTTAGCGAAACATTGTTCAAAGAATACATTTCTGCATTTTTGTACTTTTTCGAAAGGGATTCTATTTGAATGATAGACTGCAAAATAGTGTTTTAGCTGATCGCTTTTTTTAATTTTTTGAAAAAGATTTCTTCTCTATTGGCAATGTCCAAAAGTTCATTGGCAATAGTGTTGTAGGCATCTTCTTTGGCACTTCTATTTTTGTAGATTCGTGAAGCTTCAACAGCAAAATCACGCCATGAATCTCCAATTTGAGTCATTTCTTTAGAAAGTGTTTTTAATTCTTCATTATTCAAAATAACTGAAGCTTCCTGTAAAAATGCCGCATAAATAAAACGAAAACCACCGCCTCCGGTTCCAATTTCTTCTTGCATACGAACCATTTGCGCCAAATAATGATTGGCTTTTCTAACTCCGTGTTTTTTAGGCCATTTACGAATTTGGCGAGAAACCATTTTGATACCGCGAACACCAACAATTGGCATTGGCGCAAGCATATCTCGGCATGTATTTTTGATCCCTTTTATGATAGCGCTTTTTAAATCAACTTCTTTTGGGATTTGAATCGGATAGTACATTTGACCGCGTGGCGCAAAAGCTCCTTTGGCAAAACGTACCTTATTCATGTCTTCGTAAGTTAAAGTCGTAACGGTTTCCATAACAGGATCGCTCACTAAATACTCGGTTTCGGTTTTTCCGTAAACGACTAAATTGTGTGCGTTGAAATGAAAACGATATTCGTCAGGAAAATAACTTAAATTGTAAACGCCAACCTGTAATCCGGTTGGGATATTATTTTTTAAATTTTCGTCTAAAGCTTTATTCGCATTTGCTATAGAAGAAAATTTTTGTCTTTTTATTTTTAAATGTAAACGAGTGGCCACTTTATTGAAAATCTGTCCAGGCAAAGTTCTGTAACTGATTGCCGGTGCATGATTCACTTTTATAAAAGGCAGATATACAAAAAACAATCCAGAGCCAATACCAAAAACCATCGGTTCGCTAATGTTTAGTCCGCTGTTTTTTAGCAGATTTGACGCTACTCCATTCTCGCAATGAGCAGACTGATGATGTGTGAAAGTTAATTCCATTTATTTGGTAATGCTGTTTTTTAATTCTTCGATTGATACTCCAAAAGTATCAGCATATTTTTTCAGGATTTTATCGTTTAGTTTGGCAAAAACGCTTGGTTTAAAATGTCTTTTTACACGCCATTTCCAAAATCCCACATAACTGGATAATATGTTAAGATCCATTTTATTGGCTTCCATAAAATACACAATCGGACTTGCTTCGCCATTCAAAACCTGCTGTTTGGCATCGGCAATTCGCTCGTTTATTTCATCAATAGAATTTGAAAGCGCTATTGTTTTAGGTTCCCAGCCTGTACTTAAAGTTGTGGTATAATTACCGTTTTCATCTGTTGCGTACAAAAGTTCTTTAACGTTGTTTTTCGTTAAATTGCTTTGATCCTGAGGTACTTTATCTTTTTCCATTTTGCTAATTTAATTTATTAGAAACATACAGATTAAAACTATACATAAACTAATTATTAAAAATCCAAGATTTGCGAAAGCTAAAATTCGCTTTTTCTTCACGAATAAATAAATCATTTCTATCAACAATCCCAGATAAAACATTTGTGTTATTAGAAATGCGATTATAAATAATCCTAATCCACCGTCGACATGCCTGTGTTTCGTTTCGTCGCAATATTTATGAGGGTCAAAAGAAAAATGCCAAAACGCGAAAACCAAACCAAGCAAAAGGATCAGAATTCCGATTCGGATTACAAGATGTAAAATAATTTTCTTTGTATTATCCAACCGAAATTGTTTTTTGAATAAACAAGTTAATTTCGCATTCTAAGAGTATCTGGTCTTCAGCAGAACTTTGACAGCTCATTGTACATAAAGTATAATCGTCGCCAGTAAATTTCGAAACTAAATCAGCTTTGGTTATAATAGTCTCACCGACTTTTGGAAGCGCATGAATTTTTACATTTTTCAAAGCACTGATAAATCCGATTACGTTTACGTTTTCATTTTCAAGTCCGTTGTCGTCAAAAAAGTATTTTTTTCCAACAATTGCCGAACAAGTCTGAGCGGTGTTTTCGATTAAACCTGCTTCAATAAAAATATTGTTTTGAACGAAAATATTGTCTTCTTCAACAAGAAAAACAGTTTCTACTGAACTGGAATCAATATTCAAAATCAAATCCACCATAAGCATTGGTGCTCGGTGGGGTAAATAATTTTGTATGTCAACAGCAGTAGCCTTCATTATGGTTTTTATTTTGCCAAAACAGTTTTCATTTGTCCCCTGGCAATTTCTTCATTGTTTAATGTTGTTACAATATCCACCAAAGTAATTCCAGCAAATTCCTGTAGAATTGTTACTTCAGATTGAATATTGTCGTTTGTCTTTGGAAGCTCTTTAATCTCAATTTCTTTAATAGAACCAATGTAGCCAGTTGGGGCAATTTCGTTTCTTAAAAAATATTGATATCCCGTATGCAACGCTACAGACTGTGCCATATGTTCTATTAATCCCGCTTCAAGAAAAACATCATTTAATACGAAAATATTATCGTGCTTAATTTCTAAACCAGAAACCAAAGAAGTTTCAGAATAAGAATGCATAGCATCTACCATCACAAAAGGGAACTTTTGCGGCAATAAATTTTCTACCATTTCTTTTTCTAGAAGTGCCATTGTTTCCATTAGCAAACCGTTAAATATGCATAAGCAAAAGAGAATCTTCCGCTTTCTGGAACAGATAATAAAATTTTATCTCCTTTTTTCAAATTTCCTGAATTCATTAATTCTTCAAGAGCCAGGTAAATAGAAGCAGAGCCAACATTTCCAACTCTAGAAAGATTCATGAACCATTTGTCATCGCTCATTCCGATACCTTTTTCGTTTAATCCTTTCTTCAGTCCTTCCACAAAAAAGTTTGAAGAAACGTGAGGAATAAAGTAATTGATATCTTCCGATTTAATATTGTTTTTATCCATTGCCTCTTTCATGCTTTCTGCACCTTTAGACAGGATAAATTCGTCTAATAATTTAACGTCTTGTTTTATTGAGAAAACAGATTCGTTCAGCCATTGTTCTGGAGAATAATCGCTCCAGCCTTTAATTTCTCCATTTTCCAATTTATCACCTCCAGCGTACATGCACGTTTCCAATTCGTACGCATACGAAAAAGCTTCCATCCATTCGATTTTTAGCGAAATCGGTCCTCTTGGTTTATTTTCTAATAAAAAAGCTCCAGCACCATCAGATAACATCCAGCGAAGGAAATCTTTTTTGAAGGCAATGATTGGCTGTTCTTCAAGGCTTTTTAAATTGTCAGCCTCGTGATTGTATTTTTGAGCATTTAGCCAGGTAGAAACTTTTTCAGATCCTGTGCAGATTGCATTTTTTGAATTTCCAGATCTAATAGAAAGAAAACCAAATTTAAGAGAGTTCATTCCAGCACAGCAAACTCCAGTTGAAGAGTTTAATTCTACCGATTTGTTTTTTAGCAGACCATGAACCATCGCAGCATGCGAAGGCAGAAAAATGTCGGGAGTTGAGGTCCCACATGAAAGTACTTCTAAATCCTGAGGCGTAAAATTTTCGTCGAATAACGGTAAAATAGCATTTCTTGTTAATTCGGCATTACTATGAGTGCTCTTTCCTTCTTTGTCAACAGCGTAATATCGGCTTGTAATTTTATTGTTGCGCAAAATAATACGTCTTGCTTTTGAAGCAGTATCATTGATAAGGCCTAAGTAGGCTTCCATTTCGTCATTTGAAACGGCTTCGTTTGGCAAATACTTTGCAGCTTTTGTAATATATACTTCAAACATAATCTAAATTTCGTCTTCTAAACTCCCTGATAATATTGAGTTTCCTTTTTTATTTTTTTGAACTTAAGCGGATAGGTAATAAGGTGCAATATATACACTATTGGTGAAATTAACCATATCGCAAGGAATAAATAAATATTAAATACTTTAAGCAGCTGTTTTCGCTTTTTTTGATTTTTATAAATGATGTTTGACCATTTATTAAAAATTTTATTGGCCGTTTTGTCAACAGTCACTAAATAGGAACTTATTTTTACAGCGCCAGCCTCGACCAATTTTGGGTGTAATTGCGTTAAATTATCTTTTTGCAAAGAATCAAGCATGATTTCTCCAAACTGACTCGATTCTTGTATGTCTTTTTCTGAAACTCCTGGAAGCGGAAAAATACCTAAATATTTTTTCTTTACTCCAGAAAACATCCATTCTACAATCGTTATAACGCTGATTAAATTTCCAACGCGGTCTACCAAAGCTACATTTCCAACCAAATTGGCATTGGCTTTTCTTAGCAGAACTTTGATTTTTTCCTGAGCCATTATCCACATGTTTCTTGAACCGCTTATGGTGATAACAGGTGTATTGTTCAAAATTTTCTTGGCATCGTCACTTTTCAAAAATGAATTGATTGGAATTGAAGGCGATAAATACCAAACCTGATAATGAAATAAAATTAAGTCAAACTTTGTGTTTAAGATTTCTTCTGGAACAGGTTTTAATGCAGTCGGAATCTGTAAAAACGATTCTGGAAACGCATCAAAAAATGATTCTTTGTTCCAAGGAAACGGAAACGGTTTCTCCAATTGTATTTCGTGAAAAGTAAGATTTATTTCTTCTGAATTTAGAAACGGTTTTGCAATATTTCTTGCAATAGATTCCAATTGTCCAGATTGAGAATAATAAATTACGAGAACATTTTTCATTAGGTCTTTTTGGCTTTGGTGGTTCGCAAAAGTAAGTAAATTTATTTAAACGAATTTTCTTAATTCGACCAACGTTTTTTATTAGCCACGAATTCACGAATTATTCAAAATGCTGGAATGCTGAATGATTTTGTATAAATTATGAATGATATTTTATTTCACGAATGATGATTCGTGCAAAAGTTTTGATTTTTACAAAAACAGATTAATGAAAATTGGTGAAATTCAGGATTAAAATTTCGACACAAATGATTAGCGAAAATTCGTGAATTCGTGGCGGAAAAAATTTAAGACTCCTTTATACCGTTCCAAAAATCAAAATAATTGAACCATTGCAAAGGGTATCGATGAAGGATGCTCTCTACGCTTTTTACATATTCTTTCAAAAGCGCTTTTTCGTCACGGTGTTTTACTTCGGCTTCTCTTGCGTACAAATGATAATGAAGATTTGGTTCTTTCATTACATACACAAAAACTACAGGAACTTTTAATCTTGAAGCAATTAAAAATGGACCCGCAGGGAAATTGGCTTCTTTGCCTAAAAGATTCTCAGAAAGTGATTTTGTTCCTTCAAAATAACGGTCACCTGTAAAGCAGATCAGTTCGTTTTTGGCCAAAGCAGCATTGATCTCAAAAATATGAGAAAGATCTTCTTTGATGATAATAAATTTTACGGTAGGTTTTTTAGAAACGCTTTCCAGATAATTTTTAATGGCAGAATGTTCTAAATCTGTTGTAACAAGATTGATTTGGAAATCAAGGTCGATTTCTCCAAAAAAATGTTCTGCAATTTCAAAATTACCAACATGAGCGCTAATTAAAACACCGCCTTTTTTCTCGGCAAGTAATTTTTTTAGTGTTTCTATTCCATCAAATTCGTACGTGAATTTGTTGCGCATTCCTGCCGAAATAGAAATTTTGTCAATAATGGTTTGCCCAAAAGTATAATAGCTTTTGAAAACCATCTTTTTAGATTTGAAATAGGAATACTGAAGTCTTTCTTTAAAATAATAAAAAATGGCTCTGTTGCTTTTTTTTAGAAATAAAAAATAATAAGAAGCAACAAAGTAAAGTAAGACATAAGCAGCTTTTACACCCGCTTTTTGAATTAAAAAAACGAATATTTTATAACCTAAAACAGTTCCTTTGGATTTACCATCCCATTGACTCATTTAAGCTGATTTGGCTTTGATTTTAGTTTCGATTAAGTCATAAAAACTTTGAAAATCAGAAATTCCAACAAAATCTGCTTCAACTAGTTTTACACCAAAGTTTGCCTCTATTGAAACGACTAAGTCAACATAATCCAGACTGTCTAACCCAAGTGTATCTTTTAAATTAGCATTTGGTTCAATGTCGTCATTATCAACTTCAAATTCATCAACTAAAAAACCATTAATTTTTGCTATAATCTCTTCTTTATTCATTGTTCAATTTAAACTTTTTAACCACCAACGCAGAGTTGGTTCCTCCGAAACCGAAAGAATTGGACAAAAATATGTCAAATTTTTTGTTTAACGTAGTTTTAACTAAATTTAATTTTGACGCATCTTCGTCTGGGTTTTCCAAATTGATGTTTGGTGCAATAAAATCGTGCTGCATCATTAAGATAGAATAAATGATTTCGCTTGCTCCGGCCATCCAGCATTCGTGGCCTGTCATAGATTTTGTAGAGCTTACCGGAGGATTTTTTTCTCCAAAAACTTCAAAAATGGCTTTTGCTTCATTTGCATCTCCAACAGGAGTTGAGGTGGCATGAGCATTTATATATTCAATATCCGAAGCTTCTAATTTTGCATCGTCAAGTGCGCGTTTCATTGCTGTCGCAGGCCCTTCGACGTTTGGAGTTGAGATGTGTCCTCCGTTTGAAGAAAATCCGTAACCGCCAATTTCTGCGATAATATTGGCACCGCGCGCAATTGCAGATTCGTAACTTTCAAGAATTAAAGTGGCTCCTCCGCCACTCGGGATAAGTCCATCACGACCAGCATCAAAAGGTCTTGACGCTTTTGTTGGATCTCCTTCTCTGTTAGAAAAAACACCTAATCCGTCAAAACTGCTCATTGCATATTTATTGATTTCTTGAGCTCCGCCAGTAATTACAATGTCTTGAAAACCGCTTTTAATTAAAAAATAAGCCAAACCAATAGAGTGAGAACCGCTTGCACAGGCCGCACTAACGGTAAGATTGATGCCACGAAGTTTAAAAATCGTGGAAAGATTCATCGTAACGGTAGAATTCATCGATTTGAAAATGGCTCCAGAACCAATTAGAGCAGTATCTTTTTTTTCGCGTATAATATCTGTTGCATCAATAATAGCTTTAGAAACACTATCGTTTCCGTACATAATACCTACTTCGTGAGTATCAAAAAAAGCGTCATCAATATTCGCATTTTTCAATGCTTCTATAGTGGCCATATAAGCATATTCGGTTTCTTCGCCGATGCTCATACGTTGTCTTCTTGTCAATAAATTTTTAAGATCGGTTTTCGGAACCATTCCTGTCAAGGCCGATTGAAAACCAAATTCTTTTCGTTCAGAATCAAACTGAATACCAGATTTTCCTTCGTACAACGAATCTTTTACTTCGTCTAAAGAAGTTCCGATACAAGAATAAATTCCCATTCCAGTAATTACAACTCTTCTATTCATCGTCTTTCAAAAGTAATTTTTTATCCTTAAAGTGTAATTTATATGTTTAACAATCTTAAAATAATCTCGCAAACATACCATTCTTAAGAATATATTCCGCCGTTTATATTGATAATTTCTCCTGTAATATAGCTTGCTTTTTTAGAAATCAAAAAGCTTACCAAATCTGCTACTTCTTCTGCTTCCCCAAAACGATTTACCGGAATTAATTTTAATAATTCTTTTTCGTCCAGTTGGCTCGTCATATCGGTTCTGATAAAACCTGGAGCAACAGCATTTACAGTAATATTTCTTTTGGCAACTTCTTGCGCTAGGGCCTTAGTTGCTGCTACGATCGCACCTTTTGCCGCAGAATAATTGGCTTGTCCTGCAGTTCCTTTTACTCCAGAAACCGAAACCATATTTACGATTCGGCCATATTTATTGCGTAACATTTTTTGAATAAAAAATTGCGTAACATTAAAGAAACCGTTAACACTTGTGTTCATAACGCCGTTCCAGTCTTCTGGTGTCATCCACATAAAAAGACCATCTTTGGTAATTCCGGCATTGTTTACAATGGCTTCAACCAATTTTTCAGGATTGGCTTCCTGCCAAGCTGTTAAAACATTTTGTACTTCTTCAAAATTAGAAACATCAAATCCTAAGATTTCGCCTGTTGCACCTAATTTTTGTACTTCTTGCAATGTTTCTTCGGCTGCCGTTTTATTCGAATGATAGTTAATCAGAATATGATAATCGGATTCTACGGCTAGTTTTTTACAAATCGCACTTCCAATTCCTCTCGAACCGCCTGTTACTAATACACATTTCATTTAATGTTGGTTTTATTTTTATTCGTCATAAATGAAACCGCGTTATAGAATGCGATTTCATTTATGCAAATTTCTAATTTATTTGGAGATAAATATTATTTCTTTTTTTTCGCTGCTGGTTTTTTTGCTACTGATTTAGTTTCTTCTTTTGGTTTTTCGGCTGGAGCTGCAGCAGGCTGAGGTTTTTCTGCACTTTTAGAAAACAGTTCCGCATTTTCAAACCATTGGTTGGCCAAAACTGTTCCGTCAGGTTTAAGAAATCCCCATTTTCCTTCGTTTTTTACTCTGGCTACACCACCAATAAATCCTTTGTCTTGTTGTGTAAACATTGCAATAATAGCATTTGCAGTGATCCCATATTGAGTAGGGATTACTAATTTTCCAGATTCATTAATGAATCCCCAATTGCTTTCTTTTACTGGAGCCAGACCGTTTGTACTGAAAACTTCGGCATCGTTGTAAGTTGGTTCGATTACAAATTTCCCCTGTGGGTTAATGAATCCCCATTTTTTTCCAACTAAAACTGGAGCTAAATTTTTTGAGAACGCTTTTCCTTTATCATAAATAGGAAGAATTACCCAATTTCCTTTTAAATCTATATATCCGATTTTTCCGTTTTTCTTAGCGTAAGTCAAATCTTGAGTTTCAAAATCCCAGATTTTTTCAGCTCCGTCAACCGGGATAAATTTTCCGCCGCTTACCAATCCGAAAGTTTTGTCTTTTCTTGCCCAAGTTGTTCCTTTAAAATAGTTTCCAACTTCGGCATAAATAGGTTCAACCAATTCTTTTCCGTTAGTATCAATAATTCCCCAGTTTTTGTTTAATTCAACTCTGGCGTACCCATTTTCAAATGGTTTGATCTGGTCGTATTTTGGTTCTAAAACCACTCCCATTTTATTGTTGATTAGCCCAACTTTATTATTTTGTCTGATAAAAGCAACGCCGTCATTAAAATCAAATAATTTTTCTGAAGCAGGTGCTTTTTGAATTTCTCCTTTTGTATTAATGTAAACCCAGTCTTTGTCTTTTTGTACAACTGCAATTCCGCTGTTAAAATCTTTAGCATCTTTAAAATCGGCTGGAATTACCCAGCTTCCTTTTGCATCGATAAATCCCCATTTTCCGCCATTTTCTACAGCTGCTAAACCTTCAGAAAAACTTCTGGCAGATTTATATTGAGGCTCAATTTTAAAAGATCCGTCTTTAGACAGATATCCAATTTTAGCATTTTTCTTAACTAATGCTAATTCTTGGCTATTAACAAATTGAATGCAGGATAGCAATAAAAAAACAAGTGACTTTTTCATGGTTTTAAGATTCAATATTAATACTGTAAATTAAAGATTTTTAACTGTTTTAAACCTTTGGATGAAATTACAAATTAACCAAGATTTAATTTAACATAGAAACATAGTTTTTCTTTGTCAATAAAAGGCGTTTCACTTTTTTGAAATAAACATAGCTATATGTGAAAACTAGTTTTTTCTTTTACCTTTTTTCTTTTATTTAAAACTAAAAACTATTGTTTCTATTTGTTTAAAAATAATTACAACCACAGTTAACTGTTGATCAAATAATCTTTTACTTTTTGAACAAAAGGATACATTACTTGATCTTCTTTAAATTCTGGAATTATATTTCTGATATCGTCGTACCATTTTTTAGTCGTAGACGAGATCTGATCTTTTTGTTTCAAATAATCAATTGCCTGAACAATAGTGATTAATTCGATTGCTAAAACTTCAAAAGAATTTTCGATAACTTTTGATGTAATTACTGCCGCATTGGTTCCCATACTCACAATGTCTTGGTTGTCATTGTTGTTTGGAATACTGTGCACATACATTGGGTTAGATAATGTTTGGCATTCTGCAGTGGTTGAAGTGGCAACGAACTGAACACCCTGCATTCCGAAATTAAAACCTAATGTTCCTAAGTTTACGAATGGGGGAAGAATTTCGTTGATTTTAGAATTCAATAAATAATTCAATTGGCGTTCTGCCAACATCGTTAATTTCGTAATAACGATTTTCAGTTTATCCATTTCAAGCGAAATGTAATCTCCGTGGAAATTTCCGCCGTGGTAAACGTGTTTGTTTTTCACGTCGATGATTGGATTATCGTTTGCCGAGTTAAATTCGTCTTCCAAAATAGAAGCGACATTATTAATAGTTTCTAAAACTGGCCCAAGAATTTGAGGAACGCATCTTAATGAATAATATTCCTGAACTTTTTCTTTGAAGATTTCTTCGGTGTTTTCGCCAGAATATAAATGGTCTTCTCTTTTACGGATCAAAGTACTGTCAGAAAGATTTTGTCTCATTCTTTCAGCAACTTCCTGTTGTCCTTTATGACGTTTGGTTTGGTTTAATTCTTCTGAGAAATGATCATCGTAAGCTTGAACTAATTCGTTAATTGCACAAGAAGCTTTTAACGACCAGTCTAATAATTTTTTTGCATAATGAACATTTACTACTCCAATTCCTGTCATTACAGAAGTTCCGTTGATTAACGCCAAACCTTCTCTAATTTCTACTTGAATGGGTTTTAAACCTTCAATTTCGAAAACCTCTGCTGTTGCGCGTCTTTCACCTTTATAAAAAACTTCGCCTTCGCCAATTAAAACCAAAGCCAAGTGTGATAATTGCACTAAATCTCCGCTGGCACCAACACCACCATGTTCAAAAATTAAAGGCGTAATATCTCTATTGATTAATTCTGCCATTAAATGAATTACAGAAGAATGAACGCCTGAGTTCCCTAAAGAAAGTGTATTTAACCTTGCCAAAATTGCTGCTTTTGCGCACTCAGCATTTAAAGGTTTTCCAGTTCCAGAAGAATGGCTTCTGATTAAATTATATTGCAATTGAATTTGGTCTGACTCCTTAATTCTGTATTGAGCCATTGGACCAAATCCTGTATTTACTCCGTAGATTACTTTATTTCCTGAGAATTCTTTTAAGAAATTAAAACTTTCGTTTACTCGATTTAAGACCACATCGCTTATGGCAACTTTGTTTTTTCCAAAGATTATGGCTTCAAATTCTGCTAAACTTAGATATTCATTTATTGTATTCATCAAATCGATTTTGGTTGCGCTAATTTAATTTTATTTATCAAAATAAATGTAGTTATTTTGATGATGGCAAATGTAGGCTAATTAATGATAATAATTCTAATATGACAAAGGAGTTTGTTGATGTTTTAGTGATTGGTGCGGGACCGTCTGGATGTGTTTCGGCATCGTACCTTTTTAAAAACAACGTAAAGGTTAAAGTTGTAGAAAAAACAAAGTTTCCAAGACTTGTAGTAGGCGAGAGTCTTATTCCGCGTGTAATGGACCATTTTGCTGAAGCAGAATTGTTTGACGCCCTAGATGCGATGAACTTCGAAAAAAAATTAGGAGCTCGTTTTATCAGAGGAGAAGAAATATGCAATTTTGATTTCAGCGTAAAATTTGGCGAAGGATGGGACTGGACTTGGCAGGTTCCAAGAGCTGATTTTGACAATACAATGGCTCAGGAAATTATAAGAAAAGGAATTGATTTAGAATTTGAAACAGAAGTTCTGGAAGTTTCTTTTGAAGGGAAAAATTCAAAAACTATTGTAAAAGATAAAGATGGAAATTTAAAAGAAATTCACGCTAAATTTATCATCGACTCGAGCGGATACGGACGAGTATTGCCAAGACTTTTAGATTTAGATACGCCTTCAAAATTAGATCCGCATTCTTCTATTTTTACCCATGTCAAAGATATTAATAGAGAAGAAGGGGTAGAGGGAACTCAGATTTCATTTGATATTCTGGAAACTGAAGTTTGGCTTTGGGTAATTCCATTTTCTAACGGAAATACAAGTTTGGGTGTTGTCGGGCCAACAGATTTCATCAATTCGCTTTCTGAAAATAAAGATAATGCTGAGGCTTTACGAAATGCCATTCAGAAATCAGATTATTATATTAAAAGATTTGCTGGAACAGAATTTTTGTTTGAACCAGTTAAATTAGAAAACTACTCAAGAGCTGTAAAAAGAATGTATGGTGACGGTTTTGCTTTAACAGGAAACAGTTCAGAATTCTTAGATCCAGTTTTCTCTTCGGGTGTAGCTTTTGCAACCGAATCTGGAATGTTGGCAGCAAAATTATACTTAAAAGAATCACAAGGAATTCCTGTTGATTGGGAAGTTGAATTTACACAATACATGAAACGCGGAATTGCCGTTTTCACCACTTACGTGCAAGAATGGTATACAGGGAATCTGCAGACATTATTCTTCCATCAGCCAGAAAATCCAGAAGTTAAAGAAAAAATATGTGCCGTTTTAGCTGGTTATGTATGGAACGAAGAAAATTCGTTTGTCAAAAAACATGATCACGTAATTGCCAATATGGCGTATTTGCTAAATATGCAAAAAGAACAAAGCTCTGAATAATCAGAGCTTTTTTTTTATTTATATGCTTTTTTCACGATAAGTTTTGACAATGTTTTTGCTGTTTTTGCGAATCCTTCACCAATTCGGGTTTCATTATTAAAATTGCTTCCCCATTGGTCTCCTGGAGCTTCTTCACTGTTAATTTCTAACAATACATTTGATTTGTTAGCCGTTTCAACAAACTTTAAATTGGTTGTTACTTTTGCTGGCTGCTTCATAATTCCTGCATCCCAGCCTGGATAGATCCAAACAGCCTGTACAATTAAAGTATAAGGCGTATTTATTCCTTCCTGAAAATTTAAGTCTTTCTTTTCTTTAGTCAAAACAATGTTTGCAATTTCCAAAAATTTTGGAGTCCATATTTGATCTTTTGCCACAATCCATCTTTTTTCCCAAAGATTCCCGTTTCCTTTTGCTTTTTCGTCTAAATCAGCTTTGTGTTCTTTTACATATTGCGCCTCAGATTTTTTCTCTTTCATCATAGTAAAATTACTATAATCAAATATGGTATTGATTTCTTTCTGATCTTTTAAAAAGTCAAAATTTCCTTGAACAATATTAATGTCTTGGGCAAACATAGCTCCTGAAATAAGGAAGCATGCAATAATTAGTTTTTTCATTTTTTTTGGTTAATTAGGTTTGATTTTTATGCGACTAAAATAATCAAAAGGATGAATATATAATTTATTTTATATTAAAGTTTTAATCTCATTTTGCTTCAAAACAAAAAAGGATTCCAAAGTTGAAATCCTTTTTTTATCATTTGAAGAAAGCTAGAAGTTATAATCCAAAAATCTTATCCATTACAACCCATTTTTGTCCTGGTTTTGCCCATGGTAGAGCTTGCTGAAATTTCCACATTAAAGTTTCCCATTCCTGAACTTTTTCGTTTGCAGCATCAGCCTGATCTTTCTTTTTGAAAGTAAAATCGGCATCAGCCTCGATAATCATGAACAATCGGTTTCCAGTGCAATAAATATCAAGGACTTCAATTCCAGAATCTTGAATGCTTTTCTTGATTTCTGGCCAGACATTTTCATGCAGTTCTTTGTATTCTGCAATTAAATTGGCATCATCTTTTAGGTCTAAAGCCAGATAGAATTTTTGAGTTGCCATAATCTAAATTTATCCTTGGTAAGCTACAGCAGTTTGTTTGCTTGTACCTAAACCTTCAATTCCTAATTCGATTACGTCACCTGCTTTAATGTAAATTGGATCTGGTTTGATTCCTAATCCAACTCCCGGAGGCGTTCCTGTACTAATTACATCGCCAGGAAGCAATGTCATAAATTGACTTAAATAATGTACTAAAAATGGAATTTTAAAAATCAAGTTTGAAGTGTTACTGTTTTGGAATGTTTTTCCGTTTACCGTAAGCCACATTTTTAGGTTATTAACATCGCCAACTTCATCTGGAGTTGCCATAATTGGCCCAAGAGGAGCAAAGGTGTCAGAACCTTTTCCTTTTGCCCATTGTCCGCCTCTTTCTATTTGGAATGCTCTTTCGCTGTAATCATTTAAAAGGCAATATCCTGCAATATAATTAGGCGCATCTTCTTCAGAAACGTAACTTGCTTTTTTACCAACAACAAATGCCAATTCCACTTCCCAGTCTGTTTTTTCGCTGTTTTTCGGGATGATCAAATTGTCATTTGGCCCGCATAAAGAAGTGGTTGATTTGAAGAAAATAATTGGCTCTTCTGGAATTGCAGCTCCAGTTTCTTCGCAGTGATCTACATAATTTAATCCGATGCAGATAATTTTTGACGGACGTGCCACAGGAGATCCTAAACGTACTGAATCGCTCACTTCTGGTAAAGAAGGATTATTTTTTAAGGCTTCTCCTAATTTTGCCAAACCGTCGTTTTCAAAAAAAGCTTCGTTGTAATCTGTTACAATAGACGAAACATCGTATCTTTTATCATTTATTAAAACTCCTGGTTTTTCTTTTCCTTCTTCTCCGAATCTAATAAGTTTCATAATCTTTTATTTTTTAGTAATGTTTTTTTTAGCCACGAATTCACGAATTATAAAAATTACAATTCGTGAAATTCTTAGCTTAATTTTTTAAGTAGATTTCACAGATTTTTTTTAATCATTTTAATTCGTGAATTCGTGGCTATTTCCTTTTTTTAGTTGTTTAATTTGATAAATCCACCATCAATTGGGTAGTCAGAACCTGTGATGAAAGACGATTCGTCACTGCATAAGAATAAGGCTAAAGTGGCGATTTCTTCTGGTTTTCCCATACGGCCGATTGGCTGTGATTGAGATAATTTTTCGAAAATTTCTTCTTCTTTTCCAGGATAATTTTTAGCGATAAATCCATCTACGAATGGCGTGTGCACTCTCGCAGGAGAAATAGAATTACATCTGATTTTATCGTGTAAATAATCTTTAGCAACTGATAAAGTCATGGCCATAACAGCGCCTTTTGCAGTAGAATAAGCAAAACGATCTGGAATACCAACCCAGCTTGCAATAGAGGCTAAATTCAAAATTACACCTCCGCCAGAATTTCTTAGCGCCGGAATCGAAGCGTGAAGACAGTTGTAAACACCTTTTACGTTTACATTCATGATACGGTCAAAATCAGATTCAGAAGTTGTGTCTACTTTTCCAACGTGTGCGATTCCAGCATTGTTTACCAGAATATGAATATTTCCGATTTTCTCAAAAGTTGATTTAACTTGTTCGTGATTTGAAACGTCGCAAGCATGAGCGAAAACATTACCGCCATTTGATTTGATTTCTTCAACCGTTTCTTTTGCGCTTTCTTCCGTCAATTCTAAAATGTGAACTTCAGCTCCTTGTTTAGCAAATAAAACAGAAATCGCTCTTCCAATTCCGCTTCCTCCGCCTGTGATAATTGCTTTTTTATTTTGTAATGAAAACATTTATATAATTTTTTTAAGTTATTTTAATTGAGTCTTTTACAAAGATACGCCGCGTTTCCACGGAATAAAATCGTCTTGGTTTAATTGAACCGCTTTCGGAATAATTTCGCCGCTTGCCGCTTTGATGCAGTATTCCAAAATTTCCTCGCCCATTTCTTCAATAGATTTTTCACCACTGATAATTGGTCCGCAGTCAATATCGATGATATCTTTCATTCTGGTTGCCAAAACAGAATTCGTTGCCACTTTAATTACAGGACAAACTGGATTTCCTGTCGGTGTTCCCAATCCCGTTGTAAACAAAATTAAAGTTGCTCCAGAAGCTGCTTTTCCAGTTGTCGCTTCTACGTCATTTCCTGGCGTGCAAACCAAACTTAGACCAGGTTTTGTAACCAATTCAGTATAATCTAAAACATCAACTACAGGAGAAGTTCCGCCTTTTTTGGCTGCTCCAGCACTTTTGATGGCATCCGTAATTAAGCCATCTTTGATATTTCCTGGAGACGGATTCATATGAAACCCTGAACCCACTTTATGCGCCAGTTCATCATAAGATTCCATTAAATCAATGAATTTTCTAGCTTTATCTTCGGTAACACATCTGTCGATTAAATTCTGCTCTGCACCACATAATTCTGGGAATTCTGCCAAAAGAATTTTTCCGCCTAAAGCTACGACTAAATCTGAAGTGTAGCCCACAGCAGGATTTGCAGAAACACCGCTGAAACCGTCGCTTCCGCCACATTTTACACCGATACATAAATCGCTTAATGGCGCATCGGTTCTTTCGTATTGGTTAATTTCGATTAAACCTTGAAAAGTTTTTTTGATGGCATTGGTAATTAGAACTTCTTCGCTTCCTGTCTGTTGCTGTTCAAAAATAAATAATGGTTTATCGAAATCTGGGTTTTGTTTTTTGACATCATTTACAAAATCCTGAACTTGCAAATGCTGGCATCCTAAACTCAAAAGTGTGATTCCGCCAACGTTCGGGTGGTTTGCATAAGAAGCCAATAAAGCGCTCAAAGTAGAAGCATCCTGACGCGTTCCGCCACAGCCGCCTTGGTGATTTAAGAATTTGATTCCGTCTACATTTTCAAAAACACGTTTGTTTTTTGGAGTTGGATTCAATTCAATATGGATATCGTTAATGTCATTTCCGTTCAAATAACTTTCCAGCAGTTCATGCGTAAATTGATTGTATTTATCCGTTACAGCATAACCTAATTGTTTGTGTAAGGCTTCTTTAATAACATCCAAATTTCTGTTTTCACAAAAAAC
Source organism: Flavobacterium sp. F52 (assembly GCF_000278705.1). Lineage (NCBI taxonomy): Bacteria > Pseudomonadati > Bacteroidota > Flavobacteriia > Flavobacteriales > Flavobacteriaceae > Flavobacterium > Flavobacterium sp. F52. Next base: position 211,381 of record NZ_AKZQ01000026.1, read on the forward strand.
AGTTGGGATAAAAAGCCAGTAATTGGCCGTTCCAACGCGTCCGTCTTTTCTTTTGTAACCTTTAAAAGTTCTATTTTCGAATTTTGAAACATCAGGAGCATTCCATTCGTATGAAGCATTTCTGTAAGCGTAAGGATCTGCGGCGTGTTTTAAGTTCTCGGTCGTCATTAAACTTCCTTTTGCCACGTCATTTTGCACTTTTCCAACCAAAACGCCATACATGTTTACTTCTTCTCCCTGCTTCATATCCTGCATGTAGAATTTATGTTTGGCTTTGATGAGGTCTTGCAAAACGTAAGTTTCGTTTTCAAAATGAATCGAATCGCCTTTTTGAAGATCGGTTAAGGCAACCAATACATTATCATCTGGATGCAGTTTTACAACCAGTTTTTTTGTGTTATTCTCAGACATTGTGTTGTTGTTTTTTTTCTTTTTTTGATGTCACTGCTTTCATTTTATAACATTTTAATCTTCTGATTTTGTATAGAATTCCGGCAGTTAACGAAAAATAAAATTAGCCTTTTTACCTATTTATTAATAGTCTAATATTATCCGTATCTAATCTTTAATTATCTTTGCAGTATGAAACTGGAACAAACCAAAATAGCGTCTTATCTCAACACAAAAGTTTCGGTGCTCAATCGCATTGAACCGTTTTTTCAGGCGCCGTTTCATTCGCATCCGGAATTGGAATTGGTTTATGTGAAAGAGAGTTATGGAAAACGTATTATCGGAAATTCGGTAATGCCGTTTGAGCCTGGTGATATGGTTTTTTTAGGTTCTGATATTCCGCATGTTTGGCTGAATGATGAGAAATATTATCAGGGAATTGAGGATTTAAGAGCCAATTCGATTGTCGTATATTTTCATAAAGATATTTTCGGACCAACTTTTTATGAATTAAAAGAAACCCAAAAAATCAACGAACTTTTTGTTCAGGCGGGAAAAGGAATTTCGATTATCGGAAAAACCAATAAACAGATTGCTAAAAAACTGGAGAAATTAGTTTCAAAAAAAGACTTCGAAGTTATTATCGGACTTTTTGAGATTTTGTCTATTCTTTCGGAAAGTCAGGATAAGATTTACATCAACGACGAAATTTATTCGTTAATGCAGAAAGATTCGAAAGTAGATCGTCTTTCAGAGGTTTTTCAATATGTCAATAAGAATTATAAAAAGAATATTTCCTTAGAAGAAATTGCCGCTGTTGCGAATATGACGCGGACTTCTTTCTGCAGAATGTTTAGAGTAAAAACCAAGAAAAATTTTGTGGATTATCTGCACGAAATCCGAATTTCAAATGCCTGTAAATTATTGTTGGAAACTGACAAAAGTATGTCTGAGATTGCATACGCATGTGGATATAAAACAGCTTCAAACTTTAATAAACTCTTCAAAAAGGTTAAAGGAATTACGCCTTCGGATTTTAAGAATAGTGCTATATAATTTTGCTCAATCCTTAAAAAAAATAGCCACGAATTCACGAATTAAAATGATGAAGTATATGTGTGTGAAATTAGCTTAAATTTCACGAATTATGATTTATAAAAATTCGTGAATTCGTGGCGAAAAAAATTGCGAAAAAACTAAATAGATCTATCTAAATGTGTGTAACCGCCATCAACATAAATAATCTGTCCAGTGGTGTGGCTTGATTTTTCTGAAAGAAGGAAAACCACCATATTGGCGATTTCTTCAGCTGTTGTCATTCTGTTTTCTAACGGAATATTTTTGGTGATTGCAGCTAATTTTTCTTCTTTATTTTCAAAAGTATTAATCCACGTTTCGTAAAGAGGTGTGTAACATTCTGCCACAATTACGGCATTTACGCGGATGCGGTATTTCAATAATTCAACAGCCCATTCTCTAGTTAACGCATTTCTTCCACCGTTTGAAGCGGCATAAGCTGAGGTTCCGCCTTGACCCGTTTCGGCAGTTTTAGAACCAATGTTTACAATAGCTCCTTTCGATTCTTTCAAATACGGAAGTGCATGCTGTGCCATCAAATAATAATGCACTAAGTTTTTGTGAAGCGAAGCGGCAAAATCTTCATAATTTCCGTTTTCTAATCCAACACCGTCATTAACTCCGGCATTGTTTACAAGTCCGTCAATTCTTCCGAATTTTGCGATTACAGCTTCAACGGCTTTTTTGCAGTCTTCTGGTTTTGTTAAATCGGCAGCAACTTGATGCGCTTCCTTTCCGATGGCTTTTAATTCTTCTACGGCTTTGATGTTATCATTTTCGTTACGTCCAACGATAAACGGAATTGCATTTTCTTCGGCTAAAACCTTAACGATTCCTAAACCGATTCCTTTTGCGCCTCCCGTAACGATAATGATTTTTTGGGTTAATGATAACTGCATGATTTTATTTTATTATAATTTATTGCTAACATTTTTAAACACATAGAAACATAGTTTTAATTTGCCTAAAAAGGCATTTCATTTTTTTTAAAGCACATAGTTATGGTTCAAATCTAGATTTGTTTTTTGCTCTTTCTTATGGGCTAAAAATCTATGCTTCTATGTGTTAAAACATTTTTAAAAATTTACAGCTGTTGTTCATGACAAACAACAGCTGTAAAAATAGAGAGAATAGAACTGATAATTTATTACCAGAACTTAACATAAAGCGCAGCAATAATCAATAGCGTAATAACGATTAAGACTGTTGTCTGCGGTTTTACTTTAAACATTTCAGAATCAATTTCGAATGCTTTAGGGTTTACTTTTGGACCAGCAAAACTTATTAAGATCATTGCAATCATTGTGAATAAGAATGATAATCCCATACAGATGTGGAACGGAATTTCGAAAGCTCCTTTTCCATTATGGTAAGCTGTGTATAAAAGTGTATCGTTTCCAAATAAAGCTGGAGCGTATTCATTGAATAAAACAGATAATAAGAATCCTAAGATTACACCGACGATTGCCGCTGTTCCAGTAGTTCTTTTCCAGAACATACCCAAGAAGAACATGGCAAAAACTCCAGGGCTGATGAATCCAGTGTATTTTTGGATGTAGGTAAATCCTCCAACGCCACCAATTCCTAAAACGTCATTCCATGTAAATAAAACGGCCAAAAGCATAGCAACAAAAACGGCAAGACGACCGATGTTTACCTGCTGTTTTTCGCCAGCATTTTTTTGAATGTATTTTTTATGAACGTCTAATGTATAGATTGTAGAAATACTGTTTACTTTTCCTGCCAAAGAAGCTACGATTGCAGCAGTAAGAGCAGCAACTGAAAGTCCTTTTAATCCGGTTGGAAGGAATGTTAATATAGCAGAATATGCCTCATCTTTTACTCCTCCCTCTAATTGAGGTAAGTGTCCGCTTGTGTATAAAACGTAAGCAGCAATACCAGGAAGCATTACAATAAGCGGCATTAATAATTTAAGCATACCAGCAAACAAAATTCCTGTACGAGCTGTTTGTAAATCTGCTCCAAGTGCTCTCTGCGTAATGTATTGATTACATCCCCAGTAGTTTAAGTTAATAATCCAGATACCAGCAGCATAAGATAACAATCCAGGGAAAGTTAAATATTTGTCGATCTCAAGCTGAGAAGACGTCGCAGTTGGTTTCGGAATAATCATTTTGAAATGTTCGGGAGCCTGCTGCATTAAAACTTTAAAACCGGCAATTGCATTTTGACCAACACCAAAAGCTTCCGCAACTGTTGTTAAAGCAATATAAGAAGTCACCAAACCTCCGATAATTAATACAGCTACCTGTATAACGTCTGTATAGGCTACAACTTTCATTCCTCCAAGAGAAATAAACAAAGCAAAAATAGCCAATCCAAGCATAATTACGTGAAGGTATTCTCCACCAGCAAGTTTGTTAATCGCAACTGCTCCTAAATATAAAATAGAAGTAAGGTTTACAAAAACATATAAAAACAGCCAGAATACTGCCATGATAAGCGCAGTAGATTCGTTGTAACGTGTTTTTAAGAACTGTGGCATCGTGTAAATCTTGTTTTTAAGATAAACAGGAATAAACCATACCGCCACGATAATAAGGGCAACGGCAGCAAGCCATTCGTAAGCAGCGACAGCGATTCCTAAGAAGAAACCTTCACCGCTCATCCCGATGAATTGCTCTGCCGAAATATTAGAAGCAATAAGAGAAGCTCCAATTGCCCACCAAGTTAAATTTCCTTCAGCCAAAAAGTAAGCTTTAGCATCATGTTCGTCCTGTTTACGTTTGCGGTAAACGGTGTAACCGTAGACAGAGACTACGATAAAATAAATAATAAAAACCGCATAGTCTGCGAAAGCGAGGTTTTGGTTCATTGTTAGTAGTATTTTAAATAATTATTATAGGTTGTTTGTTTATGTGGTTTTAAATTTGTTTTTATGTTGTTAAATCTTGTTAAAAATGCAAGATGTGTTTTATTTCTGTTATTTTTTTGCGAAAATAAAAGCAGAAGCCAAATGTAAAATAAAAATTTAGAAATCAGTCATTAGTAAATGTGTTTTTTACATTTATTTGATAATTATTATGTTAAATTTTTATTTTTGGCTTTATTACAACGAGAAGGCTATTATACTTTTACAGTGCTTTTGTAATGTACATCCGAAAGCTGTCTCAAAATTTCAGCACTTTTTTCTGGTGTAATGTCTCTTTGCGATTCCCCTAGCATTTCGTATCCAACCATAAACTTCTTTACGGTTGCTGATCTTAATAACGGCGGATAAAAATGCATGTGGAAATGCCATTCTGGATGCAGTAAACCGTCTGTTGGCGATTGGTGAATTCCTGATGAATATGGAAAAGAAGTATTAAATAAATTGTCGTACTTCGTGGTTAACTGCTTTAAGATTTTCGCGAAAGCGGTGCTTTCTTCAGCAGTAAAATTGGTGATTTTGTTTACGGCTCTTTTACTTACAATCATTGTTTCGTAAGGCCAGATTGCCCAAAAAGGAACTAGCGCAACAAAATGATCATTTTCGATTACGATTCTTTCGCCAGCTTTCAATTCAGCTTTAACATAATCCTCCAATAAAGTTCTCTCGTTTTTATCGTAATATGATTTTAAGCTGTTTTGTGTTTTTTCAACTTGAGTAGGAAGAGAAGATTGAGCCCAAATTTGTCCGTGCGGATGCGGATTGCTGCAGCCCATAACACTTCCTTTGTTTTCAAAAATCTGAACGTGGTTGATATATTTAATGTTTCCTAAATCGGTATATTCTTTCTGCCAAGTTTTGATGATGTTTTCAATATCGGCAATTTCCATTTCTGGAAGAGTCAGGTCATGTCTTGGAGAAAAGCAAACTACTCTAGAAATACCCTGTTCTGGCTTTGCCTTAAAAAAAGTATGTTTAATATCATCTTCAAAAATGATTTCGTCCTTTTTCATAGCGGCAAAATCATTTTCAAAAACAAAACTGTTTTCGTATTGCGGATTATTCATTCCGTTAGCACGAACATTTCCTGGACACAAATAGCACGTTGGGTCATATTTAGGAAGTTCTTCGGTTGAAATAGTTTCATTCTGTCCCTGCCAAGGGCGTTTTGCACGATGTGGCGATACTAATACCCATTCGTTAATTAATGGATTGAAGCGTCTGTGCGGATCTTCGTTAATGTCAAAATTTTTCATTGTAGTGTGTGTGGTTTTAAAGTAGCGTTGTTCCGTTTGATATTTTTACATCATAGAATTTTAATTCAATTCCAAATGTATCTAAATAAAGCTTTGAAAACTTACGCTTAACCTCATTTTCATGTCCTTTTTTAACTAAATTGATAGTGCAGCCTCCAAAACCGCCTCCCATAAGTCGGGAACCAATAATGGCATCATCTTCTTTTGCTGTATCAACAAGCATGTCTAATTCTTCGCAGCTTACTTCATATTCTTGCGACAATCCGTAATGTGTTTCAAAAAGCAATTCTCCTAAAAGTTCAATATTTCCTTGGTCTAAAGCTTTGCAAGCTTTGATAACGCGATTGATTTCTTTTACTACAAAATGAACTCTAGCAAAAACTTTTTCAGTCATTTTATCTTTAAGGCTCAAAACCTGTTCTTCTGTAGCATTTCTAAAAGTTTTTACTTCTGGAAAATGACTTTTTATGATCGATAAACCTTCTTCACATTCAATTCTTCTGGTATTATATTCTGATGTAAAGAGCGAATGTTTAACATTAGAATCAAATAAAATCAAAGAATAGTCTTTAAAGTTGGCATTATGATATTCAAATTCTAAAGTGTTGCAATCTAATTGGATTACTTTATTTTCAAGACCATGAACGCTCGAAAACTGATCCATAATTCCGCAGTTGATTCCAACCCAATGTTCTGCTTTTTGTCCTAATAGTGCAATGTCTTTTTTTTCAATTTTTAAATCGAAAAGAGATTTGATCCCGAAAATCATTCCGCATTCTAAAGCTGCCGAAGAAGATAATCCAGAACCAACCGGAATATTACTGCTGAAAACACAATTGAAACCTTCAAAAGAAAATCCGTTATCTTGCAATTGTTTGATAACGCCACGAATATAATTGGTCCAAACGACATCGCTCAGTTTTACTTCCTGAGTCAAATCGATTTCAAATTCTTCGTTTAAATCAATAGCAATTATTTTAGAGGTCTTTGTGTTGTTTTTTTCAAAAGCAAAGCAAATCACTTTGTCAATCGCAGCAGGTAAAACATAACCGTCATTGTAATCAATATGCTCTCCAATGATGTTGATTCTTCCTGGAGAAAGCACCGTTTTCTGCGGAGAAGAACCGAAAGACTTCTCAAAAAAAGCAACAGTATTTTGTATTAAAATATCATTCATTATTGTTGTGTAATTGGTGTATTGTGTAAATAGTTAGTTTAAGGTTTCAAATTTGTAAAGTGTCTTTTGAGAGTATTGTTCTCCTTTTTTAAGAATAGCATTCGGGAAATGAGCATGATTTGGCGCATCTGGAAAATTCTGCGTTTCAAAACAGATTCCGCTTTGAGTATTGTAATCAACATTTTCTTTTCCTTTCAGTTTTCCGAAACAATTTCCGCCTACATATATATGTACGCTTGGCTGATCGGTGTAAACGTTCAGTCTTAATTTATTTTTTAAACTGATTAGTTGCGCAACAATTTCAGTTTTAGAATTTACCACAAAAGAATTGTCAATTGGAAACGGGCATTGTTTTGGAATTCTAAAATCAAAATCATGATTTGTTAAATCAGTATAATTTCCGGTTGGAATATTATCTGGATTTGTTTCCAGCATTTTAGCCGATTTGATAAACATTTGCTGTTCTAGAACATTTCCGTCGTGACCGTCAAGGTTAAAATAACTGTGATGTGTCAAATTTATAATGGTATCCTCGGTTGAAGTTGCTTTATATTCTAGTTTTAATTCGTTTTCTTCTGTCAGAGTATACGTTAAATAAACAGTCATTTCGCCAGGAAAATTTTCATCTAAATGCTCGCTCAATAGTCCAAAAGTAATGGAAGGATTTTCACCAGTTTTTGCATCAGTTACATTCCAGACTTTTCTCCCAAACCCCATTTCTCCGCCATGCAGTGAATTGCCGTTATTGTTACTGCAGAGTTGAAATTTTTTATCGTTAAGGCTAAAAGTAGCATTGTGAATTCGTCCGGCATAACGGCCAACCGTTGTTCCAAAATACGGTGCGCTTGGCAAATTGTAAGATTCTAAATATGCTTCTAAATTATCAAAGCCTAAAACAATATCTATAAGTTTTCCATTGATCGGAATCTGGATGGAAGTAACCGTTGCACCATAATTGATAATTTGAACTTTCATTCCATTTTTGTTAACCAAATCAAAAGAATAAATTTCTTCCTGATTGGGCATTAAACCAAACAATTTGCAATTATGAATCTCTTTTAAATGCGATATGTGTTTTATTTTCATATAATTTTTAGCAAAAATGAAATCCAAAAGTAGAAACATTTTCTATATTTGCATACCAGTACCTACCAGTTTTTAATTATAAATAGTCAAAACGACTTTATCGTAGAGCATGATTTCAATTCAAAATAATATTGGTCTGCCAAAATATAGGCAGATAATTCTTTCAATCGAAAAAGCAATTGAAGAAGGGAATTTAATTAAAGGAGATAGGCTTCCATCTGTCAATAAAGTCTGTTTGGCTTTTTCCTTGTCTCGAGACACGGTCTTATTGGCGTATGACGAATTAAAGAAAAGAGGAATAATTTATGCCATTCCGGGCAAAGGATATTATGTTAAAAGTGTTGAAATCACTATAACTCAGAAGATTTTCTTGCTTTTTGATGAATTGAATATTTTTAAAGAAGATATTTATAATTCGTTTTTAAAAAACATTGGAAAAAATGTGCAGGTTGATATTTTCTTCCATCATTTTAATGTTCAGGTTTTCAAAAAACTCATAAATGACAGTAATGGAAATTATACAAAATATATTATCATGCCGACCAACCTAACCGATATTGTCGACTCGATAAAAACCCTACCAGTAAACGATGTAATTATATTGGATCAGACCAATCCAGAGTTAAAAATGTTCCCAGCGATTTACCAGAACCACCAAAAAGATATTTACGAAGGGTTAATGAAAGGTAAATCTCGATTGTCAAAATATAAGAAACTGATTTTAATTTTCCCTGGATTTAGAGAGCCTCCAGGAATGAAACTGGGTTTTGAATCTTTTTGCCAAGCCTACAGTTTTGATTATGAAATTATTTCAGATTTCAGTGATCAGTCTATTGCTTTGGGAGATTTATATATTATTCCGCACGACCGTGATTTGCTTTTGGTGATAGAAAATGCAATGAGCAGAAACTTGAAATTAGGAGAAGACTTCGGAATTATATCGTACAATGAAACGCCATTGAAAAAAATTGCGGCAAACGGAATTACGACAATTTCGACCAATTTTGAATTAATGGGAAAAATTCTGGCCGATATGGTTTTGCAGGGAATAAAAGAGCAGATTGAAAACAAATCTGCTCTTATACTCAGGAATTCTTTATAGGAAATGCCAATTATAAATTGAGCACAAAATTATTTAGTAGTTTTTCTTCGTATTTCTCTTTGTTAAAAGTGTACAGATAAGAACCTTTTCGAGAAGACTGCATGTCTTTTTCGTCTAATTTATTTAGAATTTCAAGAGAATTAATTTTACTGATGAAATTTCTTTTGTCGAGTTCTTTGCTCAAAATAGCTTCATACAATTCTAAAAGCTGACGCATGGTGAATTTCTCAGGAAGCAATTCGAAACCAATTGGTTTGATGGAAGTTTTGTAGCGCAGTCTCTTAATGGCATTTTTGACCATTTCGTTATGGTCAAAAATTAAGTTTGGCGCATCATTAATAGGAAACCATTCTGCGTGATAATTTTTAATTAGTTCTGCATTATGGTTTTCGATATTAATCAAAGCAAAATAAGAAACCGAAATGGTTCTTTCTACCGGGTCGCGATCAATTTCGCTGTAAGCATACAGCTGCTCCATATAAATATCGTTGAGACCAGTATAGGTATTTAAAATTCGGGTTGCAGCAGCATCTAAAACTTCATCGTGTTTTAGAAATCCTCCAATCAAGGACCATTTTCCTTTTTCAGGCTCAAAATCTCTTTGAATCAAAAGGATTTTCAGACCCTCATTGTCAAATCCGAAAATGATGCAGTCCACCGCCAGTAAAACTTTATCAGCAGAACTATAACTGTTTAGCATATATAATTAATTTGGATAGGTAAATATATAAACTTCTTAAAACGTATCATAAATTATTAATGTAAATTTTACACTTAATACTAAGGTTGCAAAAAAAAGAATTTCTGACAATCAATTTTAATAAGATCATGATGAAAGGCAGTTCTTTTATATTTCGTCCTCAGTTTTATATCAAAATGACAAGTCAAAGGTAGAAACATTTTTAAAAGAGAATTGATCTAAGGATTATTATTTCGCGTTCAAGATTCAAAATTTTTTAAATTTTGTTACAAATACCACTGTCAAAAGGTTTTTTGTCGATTTTTTTTGGTTTTTACATTTTCATATTCTAAAGAACTCTGTATTTATGTTGGTTTTTAAGATCTAATTGCGAAATCCATTTTTTGCAACCAGTTGTTTTGATGTTTTTATTTTTTTATGTGGCTTTTTTTTATTTAAATTTACAAATGTTAAACAAACACTTATAATTTAAAAAACCAAAAGCATTGAAAAATAAGCTATGTCTTATTTCTAAAACCAAAAAACTAAAAAACCATGAAAAAGCTATCACTGATATTGTTTACTGCGCTTTGCATTCAAAACATATCTGCACAGAAAGAGTCCGTAATTATTTCAGTAAAAAATGATGCTTCGGCGCCAACTATAAATAGAAATATATATGGTCACTTCGCAGAACATTTGGGACATTGTATTTACGGAGGATTTTTTGTTGGAGATACGTCTAAAATTCCAAATACAAATGGAGTCAGAAATGATATTGTAAAAGCACTAAAAGATTTAAAAATTCCAAATTTAAGATGGCCAGGCGGATGTTTTGCCGATACATACCACTGGAAAGATGGAATAGGTCCGAAAGAACAGCGCCCAACGATTGTAAACCAATGGTGGGGAGGTGTTACGGAAGACAATAGTTTCGGGACACACGATTTTTTAAATATGTGCGAATTGCTTGGAGCAGAACCGTATTTATCCGGAAATGTTGGAAGCGGAACAGTTCAGGAATTAGCAGACTGGGTGCAATACACCAATTTCGGAGGAAAAAGCCCAATGAGTGATCTTCGCAAGAAAAACGGAAGAACCGAGCCTTGGAAAGTAAAATACTGGGGAATAGGAAATGAAGCTTGGGGATGCGGAGGAAATATGACTGCAGATTATTATGCAAACGAATATAAAAAGTTTGCCACTTTTATGTCTGATTGGGGAAATACAGGCGGAATTACAAGAATTGCGTCTGGAGCCAACAGTTCCGATTATAATTGGACAGAAGTTTTAATGAAAAACATTCCTTTAAATATGCTTGGCGGTGTTGGTGTTCACCATTATGCAGTAATCAATTGGGAGAAAAAAGGTTCGGATGTTGATTTTACCGAAAAAGAATATTTTTTAACGATGCAGTCTGCCTTGAAAATGGAAGAATTAGTGACAAAACATGCTGCCGTTATGGATAAATATGATCCAGAAAAAAAAGTAGCCATGATTGTTGACGAGTGGGGCGGCTGGTATGATGTTCAAAAAGGAACAAACCCAGGATTTTTATATCAGCAGAATACGATGAGAGATGCAGTTTTGGCTGGGGCGACTTTAAATATTTTCAATAACCACGCAGATCGTGTTCGTATGGCAAACTTAGCCCAATGTGTTAATGTGCTCCAAGCGGTAATCTTAACAGACAAAGCAAAAATGATCACGACGCCGACCTATCATGTGATGAAAATGTACAGCGTGCATCAGGATGCCAAATTATTGCCAATAGATTTTAAATCGCCTTCTTATGTTTTTGAGGGACAAAGTATCCCAGCAGTTTCGGCTTCAGCTTCAAAAGATCAGAACGGTTCTGTTCATATTTCGCTGGTAAATATTGACCCAGTAAATAAGAACAAAATAGAAATTGATGTAAAAGATCTTGGTGTAAAAGGTTTTTCAGGAAGTGTAATCACTGCTTCAAAACTTCAGGATTATAATTCTTTCGAAAATCCAAATAAAATTGTCCCAGTTGCTTTTAAAGGTTTTGAAAATAAAAAAGGGAAACTTGAAATAACATTGCCTCCTTATTCTGTGTTGGTTTTAGAAGGAAAGTAATTGATGAAAATCTTAAAATCTGTTCGGAAAAAAGAACGGATTTTACAGCTTAAGCAAACAAAATGCAATTTTTAAAACAATTGACTTTTGTTTTAGGATGAAATAATCGCAATATTATAAATGTGTCATTAACATTTATTTTCTGATTTAGTGCTAAAATGCTGTTTTAATGCATTTATAGCAAAAATTAATTATGCATTTTCAATTAAGTGTTTTTTGTACACTTATAAAATATTTATGTCTATATTTGTCAATATTTTAAAATAAAATACGAATGAAAAATTATGTAATAGGATTGGACTACGGAACAGATTCTGTTCGCGCGGTGCTGATTGATACTGAGAATGGACAGGAGCTGGCATCGAATGTTTCTCATTACAAAAGATGGAAAAACAAACAATATTGTGACGCCTCTATAAATCAGTTTCGCCAGCATCCTTTAGATCATATCGAAGGATTGGAAATTACGATACAGAATGTTGTCAAAGAAAGTAAAGTCGATCCGTCATTGGTTCGTGGAATCTGTATTGATACAACAGGATCTTCTCCTGTTCCGGTTACAAAAGACGGAACACCATTAGCCCTGACAAAAGGTTTTGAGGAAAATCCAAACGCGATGATGGTGTTGTGGAAAGATCATACAGCAATAAACGAAGCAAACGAAATCAACGAACTGGCAGTAAGTTGGGGTGGAGAAGACGTTACGAAATATGTGGGCGGAATTTATTCTTCTGAATGGTTTTGGGCAAAAATCCTTCACATTGCAAGACAAGATGAAGCGGTTAAAAATGCTGCACATACTTGGATGGAACACTGCGATTTAATGACCTATTTATTAATTGAAGATAAAGATTTAAAAACTTTCAAAAGAAGCCGTTGCGCTGCAGGTCATAAAGCCATGTGGCATACAGACTGGAACGGATTACCGCCAGTTGAATTCTTAGAAAAATTACATCCATACTTAGCAGAGCTTCGCGGCAACTTATACGATGAAACCTATACATCAGATTTGGTTGCTGGAAAATTAAGCCAAGAATGGGCAGATCGTTTAGGACTTTCAACTGAAACTGTTGTGGCTGTTGGAACTTTCGACGCGCATTCGGGTGCAGTTGGAGCTAAAATTGAAGAAAATACTTTAGTTCGTGTTATGGGAACTTCAACTTGCGATATCCTAGTGGGTTCTTATGATGAGGTTGGAACAAAAACCGTTCGCGGAATTTGCGGACAAGTTGATGGTTCTGTTATTCCAGGTTTTATCGGTTTAGAAGCAGGACAATCTGCTTTTGGCGATTTATTGGCTTGGTACAAAGAACTATTAATGTGGCCAACAGAGCATTTATTACAAACTTCTTCTGTTTTAAATGATGCTCAAAAAGAACAATTAAGAGAAGAATTCAGCGATAAGTTAATCGTAGAATTGACGAAAGAAGCGGAGAAAATTCCAGTTTCTGAAAGTCTTCCAATTGCTTTAGACTGGATTAATGGAAGAAGAACTCCAGATGCGAACCAAGAAGTAAAAAGTGCTATCTCTAACCTTTCTTTAGGAACAAAAGCACCACATATTTTCAAAGCTTTAGTAAACGCAATTTGTTTTGGAGCGAAGAAAATTGTAGATCGTTTTGAAGAAGAAGGTGTAAAAATCGACAGCGTTATCGGAATTGGCGGTGTTGCTCGTAAATCACCTTTTATCATGCAGACTTTGGCAAATGTTTTAAACAAGCCGATTAAAATTGAGGCTTCAGACCAAACTCCAGCTTTAGGTGCGGCAATTTACGCAGCCGTTGCAGCCGGAATTTATCCAAACGTAATCGAAGCAAGCCAAAAAATCGGAAGTGATTTTGATGGAGAATATTTCCCTCAGACAGACAAAGTTGAAGCCTATCACAAACTGCTTTTAGGGTACGAAAAACTAAGTGCTTTTGCAGATCCAAACCTTAAAATATCGCAACATGAGCTCTCTTTATAAAGATTTAAAACAAGAGTGTTATGAAGCCAACATGCAACTAAATGCATTGAATTTGGTGGTATACACTTTTGGGAACGTAAGTGCCGTTGACCGAAAAAATGGTGTTTTTGCTATAAAACCAAGCGGTGTCCCTTACGAAGATTTAAAACCGGAAGATATCGTAATTGTCGATTTTGACAATAATGTTATAGAAGGAAATCTGCGTCCGTCGTCAGATACCAAAACGCACGCCTATTTATACAAACATTGGCCAAATATTGGAGGCGTTGCGCATACTCACGCAACTTATTCTGTGGCTTGGGCGCAATCTCAATTGGATATTCCGATTTTCGGAACCACACACGCGGATCACCTAACGGCTGATATTCCATGCGCACCGCCAATGGCAGATTCTTTAATTGAAGGAAATTATGAACACAATACTGGAATTCAGATTCTGGATTGTTTCAAAGAAAAAAATCTTTCTTATGAAGAAGTAGAAATGATCCTTATTGGAAATCACGGTCCCTTTGCCTGGGGAAAAAACGCAGCAAAAGCAGTTTACAATAGTAAGGTTTTAGAAGTCGTGGCAGAAATGGCTTATCTGACTTTGCAAATAAATCCAAATGCACCAAGATTAAAAGATTCATTAATAAAGAAACATTACAATCGTAAACACGGAAAAGATTCGTATTACGGGCAGTAAAATAATTTTAGATTTTAGAGTGCAGATTTTAGATTAAAGAAAATAGAATAAAGAAAATAGAATAAAGAACATAGAGAAAAGACTTTCGTTAATCGTGAATTTTTAGATAAAGAAAAACGATTTGACGGTTAAACAAATAAACGATTAAACAAAATGATTGATATATCTCAAAAAGAAGTATGGTTTGTAGTAGGCAGCCAAGAATTATACGGTGAAGAAACGCTTAGAAAAGTAGCAGAACATTCGCAAATTATTGCAAAAGGATTAGATGCTTCGTCTTCAATTCCAGTAAAAGTAGTTTATAAAGATGTGGTGAAATCGCCTTCGCAAATTTTAGATGTTTGTTTGGCTGCAAATTCAGCTAAAAACTGTATCGGAATTATTGCTTGGATGCACACTTTCTCACCGGCAAAAATGTGGATTGGCGGATTAAATATCCTTAAAAAACCATTATGCCATTTACACACGCAATACAATGCCGAAATTCCGTGGGGAAGCATTGACATGGATTTCATGAACTTGAACCAATCGGCTCACGGAGATCGTGAATTCGGTTTCATTATGTCTCGTTTACGTAAAAAACGTAAAGTTGTGGTTGGGCACTGGGAAGACGAGAGAGTTCAGAAAAAATTAGGCATCTGGTCAAGAGTTGCTCTTGGATGGGACGAACTTCAAAATCTAAAAGTTGCTCGTATTGGAGACAATATGCGTGAAGTTGCCGTTACAGAAGGTGATAAAGTTGAGGCACAAATTCGTTTTGGCGTTTCGGTAAATGGATACGATTCTTCGGATGTGACTAAACATATAGAGAAAGTAACGGACAAACAATTAGCTGATTTATTAGCCGTTTATGAGTCTTCTTATAACTTGACAGATTCTTTAAAAGAAGGCGGCGCTCAAAGAAGTTCTTTGGTTGAAGCGGCAAAAATCGAATTAGGTTTAAGAGCTTTCCTTGAAGAAGGAGGTTTTGGAGCTTTCACAGATACATTCGAAAATCTTGGTGCTTGGAAACAATTGCCAGGAATTGCAACACAAAGATTAATGGCCGATGGTTATGGTTTTGGTGGAGAAGGAGACTGGAAAACAGCTGCAATGGTTAGAGCTTTAAAAGTGATGTGTGTTGGTCTTGAAGGCGGAACTTCTTTCATGGAAGATTACACATACCATTTCACACCTCAAAAATCATATGTTTTAGGTTCTCACATGTTGGAAATCTGTCCATCAATTGCTGACGGGAAACCTTCTTGCGAAGTGCATCCTTTAGGAATTGGCGGAAAAGAAGATCCAGCTCGTTTGGTATTTAATTCACCTGCAGGAGATGCCATCAATGTTTCTTTGGTTGATATGGGAACTCGTTTCCGTTTAATTGTAAACGAAGTTGAAGCAGTAAAACCAATGGCAGAATTACCAAAACTTCCAGTTGCACGCGTTCTTTGGGATTGCAAACCAAATCTTGAAGTTGCGGCAACAGCTTGGATTTTGGCTGGTGGAGCACACCACACGGTTTACAGCCAGTCTTTAACAACAGAATATATGGAAGATTTTGCCGATATTGCCGGAATCGAATTGTTGGTTATTGATGAAAAAACTACGATAAGAGAGTTTAAAGATAAAATCAATGCCAACGAAGCATACTATCATTTGTTTCAGCACGGACTTTAAATTAGTCAAAAGTCTAATGTCATAAAGTCTTAAAGATTTAGTTACTTTGAGGAATTGACTTTAAGACTTTCGACTTTGAGACTTTACTAACTTAAAAAACTATCATTTATGAATGTATTAAAACGTTCCCTTTTCATACTAAGCATGCTAGGTATTGCTACAGTTACAGTTCAATGCAAAAGCGATAAAAAAATGGATAACACTACAGTTTCTTCAGATAAAAAAGCAGAAGTTACAATCGAAAAATCAGAATACGGAACAACAGCCAAAGGCGAAAAAGTGGAGAGCTATAAACTGAAAAACCAAAATGGGATGGAAGTGGACATAATCACTTTTGGAGGAAGAATTACCGATTTGAAAGTGCCCAATAAAGCTGGCGTTTCAGAAAATGTTGTACTAGGATTTAATTCTTTGGCACAATATGAAAAAGAAAATCCATTTTTTGGAGCTTTGATTGGAAGATTCGGAAATCGTATTGCTAAAGGAAAATTTACTTTAGATGGAAAAGAATATCAGTTAGCTATCAACAATGCGCCAAATGCTTTACACGGCGGTCCGCAAGGATTCTTCAATGTAGTTTGGAAAGCCGATGAGGTTAAATCTGGTGAAACGGCTTCTTTAAAATTATCTTATGTAAGTAAAGATATGGAAGAAGGTTATCCGGGAACTTTGAAAGTTTTTGTGACTTACACATTGACAAAAGATAATCAGTTGGAAGTTTTATACGAAGCAACAACTGATAAGAAAACAGTTGTAAACTTAACACAGCATTCTTATTTCAATTTATCTGGAGATTTTACCAAAACCATCTTAGATCATGAATTGACTTTAAATGCTGATAAATTAGTTCCAGTTGATGCTGATTTAATTCCTACAGGAAAATTAGATGATGTTGCAGGTACTCCTTTCGATTTCAGAACTCCAAAATTAATTGGAAAAGACATCAATGCTAAAAATGATCAGTTAGAAAAAGGAAAAGGTTACGACCATTGCTGGGTATTGAACAATCCTGAAAAAGGGAAAACAATCATTGCAAAAGTATATCACGCAGCAAGCGGAAGAGTTATGGAAATGACAACAGACGAACCTGGAATTCAGTTTTACTCTGGAAATTTCCTTGATGGAACATTGCCAATGCCCAACGGAGGAACTTTTGCACACAGAACAGGATTATGTTTAGAAACAGAACATTATCCAGATTCTCCAAACCAAAAAAACTTCCCAACAACGGTTCTAAACCCAGGAGAAAATTATAAAACGAAAACAACCTTTAAGTTTTCAGTTCAAAAATAATTTTTAGAATTTGTTAATTAATTTTCTAAAGACCTCGAAAGGAAATGCTTTCGAGGTTTTTTTATTTAAGTTTTTCTACCACGACCCGAATGATATTGAACAGGCGAAGCAATTCACGAATTTCTTAGTAATTAGTATTGATTTTAATTAGTGAAATTAAAAAAGCAGCGTTTTAAAGCGATTCAATTTGCGTAAATTCGTGAATTGCTTCGCCTGTTCAATATCATTCGGGTCGTGGCAAAAAATAATAATTATTTATGACCTTCAAACATATATTCAAAGCAGAAGTAAATTGGGCCTCACAAAAAAATGCAGTTGATTCTTCTAAAAGATTCTATAGCAAAACCCATCAAATTAAAATTGAAGGAAAACCAGTTTTAGATGTTTCAGCGGCAAAAGCCTTCAAAGGTGATCCAGAATTATACAATCCCGAAGATTTACTGTTAAGCAGTTTAGTTTCCTGCCATATGATGTCCTATTTATACGTCTGTTCTCAAAACGGAATAGAAGTTTTAGAATATTCAGACAATGCAGAAGCAACATTAGAAGTAAATCCGGACGGGAGTGGACGTTTTATTGAAGCAAAATTATATCCAAAAGTAAAAATCTCAAATTCGGATAAAATTGAATTGGCTTTAGAACTGCATCAAAAAGCAAATGAGTTGTGTTTTATTGCTAATTCCTGCAATTTTCCTGTTTTGCATGAGGCGAGTTGTGAGGTTTGAACCATATAAGTGATATAAGTTCAATCAATAAAAACTGAATTATACGCAAAGTTATATTTACTTACAGGTCTTATATGGTTTAAAAAAAGACATAAAAAAACCTCTTCCGTTAAGAAGAGGTTTTTAAGTACCCTTTACAGTTGAATTGTCGAACTTGTTTATTGAGGATTTGAAGAAATTATCGTTTGCATATCAGAAACTAAATAAACAATTAAGGGATATTATGCCTTTTTAAATTGTATTATAATCAATTTTATTAAAGCGAATTGTTTCATTTTTAAGATTTGACCAATCAAAATCATAAAGTTCAGAGTCACTCCAATCATCAGGCCAGTCAACAATTAAGAAATTACCAATACCGAAGCCTCCTCCAAAATAAGAATCTGTATTTACTCCAAGACTTTGGTTGCCTGGATTAAAATCTTCAGTTCTAAATTGAGAAGAGAGTAGTACACATAAACCCGCATAAGCATCAATTAAATTACTGAAATTAGCAATTTCAAAATTATGAACCCTATCATGTTTAGACTTGTTGTAAGCTTGATACCATGGTAAAGGTCTGTTTTGTTTCCATTCGTAAAAAGGTTTTCTAATATTTGTGGTTCCTTTCCAAAAAGGAAGTTTGATTGAATAATCATCTAAATGATGAGTTTTATTTACAATAGCAAAATCATTTATGTTCCAACTATTTTCTTGACGGATTACATTATATCTATCCACTGGATTAAAGATGTTTTCTCGCAATATTGCTTTGAAATTTGCTTCAACTTCAATACAAATTCTGATTAACAATTCATGTATTCTGAAAGAATATGTTGAATTGTTAATGTCTGAAGGCTCAACAAATTCAAACAATTTAATTATATCTTCTTGAATAATTGAAAAAGCTCTTGTGTAATATTCTGGATTGTCAGAATAAGAATGGTCTACAATATAAGCCCAGCTACTATATCCCGAGTTAGGGCTTTGCTTTAAAGGGCGATAATTTCTGTGGAAAGGCTTATTTAAACTCATTTTTTAGATTTTTAAATTTTATTCTTTATAATTAACTTTAATTCGTCCACAGAATAATACTTTCCAATATTATTTTTTCTATGAAGCATCCTATGACAATTAGAACAAACAATTGCTAGGTCTTCGACCTTCGTAATTCTAATTCCTCCAGTTGCTATTGGATTTTTATGATGACATTCTATAAATCCTTCTCCTAAATGTGGGTATTCATCTGCGAAATTGAACGAGCATACTTCACAATACAATTTATTAAGTAGACTAGCTTGATTTTTGGCTTTTATTATAATATCTGCATTTCTTTCTTTATATTTATGAAGTTTGAGTTTTGTTTTCTCACTACCTTCTTCCACTCCATTCTCGTAGAAATCAATTTGTTCAAATTCTATATTTGACAAATTTTCTAATAAGTGAGTGTCAATTTCAAATAAGTTACTGATGAATTCCTGTTTTTGTAAAATAGTTAAGTCTCTATTCTTGTTTTCAATAGTATCTATTTTACAAATTTGACCTCGATTACATTTATATAAACTCCATTCATTATTGATAGGGTTTGAATTTCTTGGTTTTCCAACAACCCCCACTAATCTTACATAAGGATGTAATGTATTATCTATTTTATCAATATGATTGTCTAGTGGAGTAATTAAATGTGTCATATACCATCCAGCGGGATATTCCGAAGTTTGTAACATTGATTGAA
Organism: Flavobacterium sp. F52; assembly: GCF_000278705.1. Lineage (NCBI taxonomy): Bacteria > Pseudomonadati > Bacteroidota > Flavobacteriia > Flavobacteriales > Flavobacteriaceae > Flavobacterium > Flavobacterium sp. F52. The sequence goes on from NZ_AKZQ01000026.1 coordinate 231,183, forward strand.
ATAGCACAATTATTTCTCCAGGTTTAGCTTTTAAGTAATTTGTTGGATACCATTTGGGGTTTTTGGAGAAATTTAATAAGAATGTGTCTCCCAGATTATAGTTTGTATATGCCCAAGCTTTACCATTATCTCTTGTTACACTTTTAATCCATTTTACATTTAAGGGGTTTAGCATTTTATTAAAATTAGAAGGTAAATGTATTAATGAGTATTCAATTCGGTTTAATTGTTTGCGATTCTTATGTGCGTTTAATTTTCTGGATTTTCTGTTATGTTAGTTTTTTTGTGTTGATGCTCCGAATTACTTTTTTGAACAGAATTTCCAAGTTCTTTAAGTTTGTCATTATATAGACAATCTTCGTATTTTGAAATCCAATTTGTTAAAAGCCTACAATGTATTTCTAATATTTTATTTGAATCGCAATTACAATTTTCGGTGCCTTCATATATTGCATAAATCACGCCACGAGGAGGACAACTATCACAAATATTTGGAATTGGAGAAATTACAATTGAATAATCTTTATCATTTAATCTTAGCTGTTTACAAATGTATTTACTAAATAAAATGGATTCACTTATTGCGGATATCAAATGGAATTTGAATTCTTTTTCTTTAGAATTAAAATCATACTCAAAATCTCCAAAATATTTGCTGAAGTTTAAATCATCTTTAAAATTAAAGTTCTGAACGGATTCACTAGGGATGTTTTCTGTAAATGTTAGAATATCATTAAGATAAACACCATTGGTAAAATTTAATTTATCAACTTCAAGAAAATAATTAGTCCTATTTATAAAGTCATTTAATATATTTGAAAGACTTTCTTTAAGGTCTTCTCTACAAATTGCGTCGTCAATTGCATCATAAGATACAGGACAAGTATTAGTGTTTAGTGACATTATTGAATGGTCAATAAATTCAAAAACTTTTTTTTGTCTATTATGGTGTTTTGTTAAAACTTCTAAATCTTCTTTTGCTGTTAAATGTTCTAAAATTGATATTGGAAAATTCTTTTGATTAATTAGAAATTTATATTCCAGATAAATATAAATTGTGAGCAGGAATAAAAACAATAAAAGTATCATGAAGGTAGCTTTAGAAATTTCAAAGTCAGTAATTAAAGCACCTAATAAAGCACCTCCGAAAAGGAGAACTATTGATTTAAATAAGCTTTGAATTACCAAATCTTTCTTGTCAAAATTGAAATACAATTCTAATTTATTGTATAATTCATTCATAAATATTGATTTTTAAATTGGAATAATGTTATAATTATTTAATCTGACAAATGATGTTAAATGAAAGGTTGTATTAAATATATTTTTTAGTTTCTTCGTGCCAACAAGTTAAACAGACCCATATTTCTTCATCTCCTAAATCTTCGTCTTCAAGTAAGTATTTTACATTGCCTTTACAATCTTCTTTAATACAATCTTCTCGTATGACTCCAAAATCTGTTTGACAAATTATACAAGACATATCTGTTGAGTTTGGTTCATTTGGATTCAAAAATGCCCACTTACTATCGGGTCTAAAAATTCCTTCTTCAGTTATTTCTTCACCTTTTTCAATACAAAAAGGGCATAAATATTCCCGTGCAGTTATATTAACAGAAAAATGTTTTTTTAATTCTTTTTTTCCTAGAAAAGCGTTCAGATACTCCATCCTCATATATTGATTACAATCTTGCCATTCTACATGAGAATCATCATGGTCAAATCCAGGGTGTTGATAAAACTTACTTAATACAGAATCCCAAAAACTATCTTTACCTAATAGGTATGTAAATGAATTTAAAATTAATTTTAGGACATATTCTGGGGTTAAACTTTCAGTTCCTAGCCCATGAACTATTTTATTTCGTTTAACTCTTATTTCTTCATAATGGATTGGGAAATTTTCATGTATGTCTTTTAAACTTACGCAAGCATAAAATGTTTTTAATAAATCATCACCACCAATTGTATTAAAATCAGAAAAAGACTCATCTCCACTATTAGGTAGAGTTTTCCAATCACTTCTTTTTCTATCAATTAACAGTAGTGGGGATTTTTTACAAATTTCAGATTTAAGTAATCCTTCAATTCCTTGATGAATTAGTACCATAGAAGTTCTTAAAACAATTTGATTGTAATTCCAGATTTTATCACGAGGAGTTTCTGGACTTAAGGTATTGTCTACATTGCAAATATTGTCATAGGCCTGAAGTAAACATTCGATGCCCATATTTTTATATTCACCTGAATTTGGTATATCTTTTATCACCTGATATAATGTCTTTTAATTGGCTACAATATAAACATATTCTTGATAAAATTTTATTAATTTTAGAGCCTAATTAATTTCTAAGAATGATAAAAACTGAATTCGGAACATTTGATGGAGACAAGTGGGAATATATTTGTCAAATCTGTTTTAAACAAAATTTTAGAGAAGAAGTTTATATCGAAGTTAAAGCTACACCTGGAGATTATGGAATTGAGGGTTTTACAAGGACTGGTAAAGTTTTTCAATGTTATTGTCCAGATGAAACATATTCAAGCTCTGATTTATATGAAAAGCACAGGGATAAGATAACTAAAGATTTGAAAAAGCTTAAAACTTATGAGAAACAGTTAAAGACTTTTTTAGGAGATACTAAAATCAATAAATGGTATTTTGTTACTCCTCTTCATAGTAAGAATGACATAGTTGCGCATTGTACATCAAAGAGAGATGAAGTTAAATCTTGGCAGTTGTCTATTGTTGATAATGAAAATTTTGAAATTATTTTCGAAGACATTAATTTTCTTCACCCCCACTTAACACTAGCTTTAGATTCTACTAACCAAAAAATTAATTTATCTCCTAATGATGAAATTACAGAAGGAGAGAAGTTGAAATGGAAAGATAGTGAAATATCATTGGTGGAGAATGCTCAGAGAAAACATTTATCAAGGTTTGATAGCAGTGCAAATAATGTTGATGAAAGAGTAGATATATTAACTGAAAAAACAATTGCATCTTTTTTAGGTGGAAATATTTTATTGAGGACTTGGGAAAACCAATATCCAACCGAATATGAGAAATTTTTAGCAATTGTTAGTCTAGTTGAAAATGAAGTAGTTGAAAAATGTATGTTTCCTGTGAAAGATAAAAATCAATTATATTTTAGCTTTAGAGATTTAGTTACTGAGAAACTTAATGCTACATTTCCAAAATTAGAGCAGGAAATGATTATTAATCTAACAAATCAAGTAATGGCAGACTGGATTTTGAGATGTCCAATAAATTTTGAATAATTATGAGTGATTTTGAAATTAAAAGTTTGAAATTTTCTAAAAAGCCAATTTCTATTCCTGCAGATTATAGGCCAATGTATAAAATTGCTCAAATTGTAATGATTTTAAGTATTACGTGTACTGGAAATAAGTCTAGTTTATTGAAATTACATCTATTGAGTTGGGCTTTAAAAAATGATAAAAATAAAGATGAAGTATTAGAACTGATTAAGAATAATTATGTTGAGGAAATGACAGTATGGGGTATAGAGCCTGCGCTTAATAGAGCGTTATTGTTTTGTGTAGCAGAAGATATTTGTAAAATTGAAGGAGGTAAGTATTTGTTAACAGAAAAAGGCAAAGGCTTTTTTAAACTTATAAAAAAAAATGATGTTTTTAATGAAGAATTAGAATTTTTGAATTTTGTAGGGAAAAGAAAAATAACGGATAATAGAATAGAATCTATTTCAAATAAATGGTCATTATTCAATGTTGAAAATTAATAAAATAAAGTTTGAAATAAATACAATTTCTGGATTGTATGGTTCGCAATATGAGTTTGTTGAAGGGTTAAATATTATTAGAGCCAATAATACAAGTGGTAAAAGTAGTCTCTTTCAAGCCATAACTTATTGTTTGGGATTTGAAGAGATTATCGGAGGAAAGAATGAAAAGACAATGCAATCAGTTTTTAGAGACCAAGTAGAATTTCCTGAAGGTTCTTTTCATCAAGTAATTCAGTCCTTTGTTTATCTTGAAATTGAAAATGAGAAACAAGAGGTTATCACTATAAAACGAAGTGTAGCTAGCAATTCGGGTAGAAAACCACAACTTGTAGATGTTTATTTTGGTAAATATATTGATGAAAATGAAGGTAATATTATTGATTTTAAACCGATGTATATTCACGACAAAGGTGGTGCAACGGATGAAATTTATGGCTTTCATTTATTTTTGGAAAACTTTTTAAGTTGGAATCTTCCTAATGTTTTAACTAATTCTGGGGATTCCAGAAAGCTTTATATACAACAGATAGCATCAACTTTTATGATTGAGCAAAAATCAGGCTGGTCTGATTTTTTTGCAACAATGCCATATTACAGTTTAACAAATAAAGAAGCTCGAGCAATCGAATTTTTATTAAAATTGGATGTAACAGAAAATAAAAAGAGAAAACAAAGAATTGCTTTTACAAAAAGATTAATTGAAGAAAAATGGATATCATTGAATAATCAATTCTTTAGACATGCTGAAAAAGGCGGAGGAAAAATAATTGGTATTGAACAAAAACCTATTATAATAAACGATTATAATAAAATTAATGTTTTGTTGACCAAAGACGAAGTTGATTATTCAATCTCCGATTACATTGACTTACAAATCAAAGAATTAAAAGAAACAGAAAATAAATCTATTTATTCTGTGGGTCAAAATATTTCCAATGATGAATCTCAATTAGAGAAATTAAATCTTTTTATAAACAAACTATCGTTAAATTTTGAATTATTATCGACGGAATTAAATTTTGATGTAGATAAACTTCGTAGTTATAGAACTCAGTTAGATTTACTTAAGGATGATTTGCGAAAAAATAAGGGAGCATTAAAAGTTAAAAATCTAGGCTCAGATTTTAATTTAAAAGTTGCTAATGATAGCTGTCCAACTTGTAATCAGGATTTAAAGGATTCGCTATTGCCTTTGGAGGTAGAACAAATTCCAATGCGCTTGGATGAAAATATTGATTTTATCGATGCTCAAATAAAAATGATTTCGGTTTATATTGATGGTCAGAAGAGAACAATCAGAGAGAAAGAAAAAAAGATGGATGTTTATAGGTCAAAGTTGTCAGAAGCTAGAGCCAATGTAAGACAAATTAAAAAGGAATTAATTTCGGATGAAAGACTTCCATCCATTATTGAAATTGAAAATCGTCTTAACCTAAAAAAAAGAATAGAGTTTTATAGTAAATATCTGGAAGATTTCAATCTTTTAGTAGAAGATTTAAAAAAACTTTCTAAAGAATGGGAAAAAATTATCTCAGACGAAAATGGATTGCCTAGAAATTATTTCTCAAGTTTAGACAATGAAAAATTAAACTTTTTAGAACAGAATTTCAAAATTTTACTTAAGGAATTTAGCTATACGAGCCAACAAAGTGAGGTAATTCATTTGTCTAAGGAAAACTATTTACCTGTTATACGTAAACCATTTGGTGATGAAACAAAAGATTATGATATAAGATTCGATTCGTCTGGAAGTGACTTCATTAGATGTATTTGGGCTTACACATTTAGTTTGTTAAATACTTCTATAAAATTCAATGGTAACCATCCAAGATTGATTATGATGGATGAGCCAAAACAACAGGATGCCGCAATTGAAAGTTTTCATAATTTTTTAAAAAATATATCTCAACACAAAGATTCTCAAATATTAATTTTTGCTTCTTTTGAAAATTCTGACGAAGCATTCGCAACAGCAACAAAAGATATTGATTTTAACTTAATAAAAATTGATGGGAAATTAATTCAACCTATCTCAAGATAATATCGGTATCATCGAGGGATATTAATTTCGGCATCTTCAAAAGAAAAATGTAGTATTTCATTATAAGTTATAGAATTTTTTTCAATTAAATCAATTGCTTTAAAATTAAATACAGTTTTGTTTTTGTCATAGATGACTGAGGGGAATAAGTTTAAAGTCGGGGTTTTTAATTTTGCTTTTTTATAATCAAACGTATTTGATAAGGGAAGAAATATTTGAACGACAACATTCCCAAAACCAATTATACAAGTCATTTCGGGTAAAAAGTGATTTTTATAATAGATTCTTTTTGCAGAATATAATTCAGCAAAAGGTTTTCGGAATTTCCCCGCTTTTATCACAGTGATAAATGCAGTGATAAATGCATCTGTTTCATTTGACTTGTCTAGAATCCAATCGAACACATTTTTATAGTCTTTGATTTTTTCACTAGGTAAAAGTGACAACGCAATTTTAACAAGAGATTTATAAACTAGAAAAGGTTTATGAGGGGGCTTTCTAAATGTTATTGTGAAAGTCTTGTTCTCTTTACTAATTTGATAATCATCGAGGTTCTGTAAGATAACATTTCGCTTGTTGTCATTCACTGTTATAATAGTTCTTGTATGTTCATTCCCATCTTCCGTTCTTGATTGAAAGGTTGGAATTTTTTTTTTCCCTTTTACCCCCATTATTGTTAAATAAGGTCTGAAAAATATAGATAAATGGGATTCAAATCCACTAAATTTATTATTACATTTATCACATTCGTCATAACTTATAATTTTATTTTCGCCCATAAGTTCAGGAATAAGATGAGCTTCAGTATTAAAAGTTGTATGTTGTTCATCTAAATTGCAAAATCTACAGCTCTTGGGATTATTAGAAATTGCTATAAATGTTTTTGTAGATTCTATTAGTTCATATTTTTGCCAAAAATCTAATGCATTTTTATTCATAATAAAAGTAGTAGTTAATTTAAAAAAATGTTTTCTTAATTCGTCATGATAGTAGATTCTATTTTTTTTTTTGCACAATAGATTTATAATCCGATTACTCCACTTTAATGTACGTTTACTAATTGAATCTTATCAAATAAATAAAATATTTTACATTTATCAAATGATTAAAACTATAATTGTAGACGATGAATACAACGCAAGAGAGTTTTTAGAAAAACTACTTACTCGTTATTTTCCAGATAAATTTTTAGTTCTTGATAAATGTGAAAGTGTTGATGATGCGATTCCATCTATCGAAAAATTCAATCCAGAATTAGTTTTTTTGGATATTCAAATGCCTAATAAAAATGGCTTTCAACTTTTTAAGGAATTAAGTAAAGTTAATTTTGAAGTTATTTTCACGACTGCTCACTCAGAGTTTGCTATAGATGCTATAAAATGTAGTGCTTTAGATTATCTACTGAAACCAATTAATTATATTGATTTGTTGGAGACAGTTAAAAAATATGATGAAAAGCAACATAAAGCATCTCAAGAAGAAAAGCTAAAGTTGCTACTAGAAAATATCGACACCGGAGGCTCTGAATTTAATAGGATAGCATTACCAACAGAAAATGGATTTGAGTTGCTTAAAACGAACGCAATACTGTATTGTGAAGCAGATAGTAATTATTGCAAAATTGTTTGTCTAAATGGCAGAAATATTACCTTATCTAAAACTTTAAAATACGTTGAAGAACTTCTTCCAAGTTCCATTTTTCAAAGAATCCATAAAACATATTTAGTAAATCTGAATTATGTTATTAGATTTAATAAAACCAATGAACTCCTTGTTGAACTTAGCAATGGAGAAAGTCTGCCTGTATCTGTTAGAAAAAAAGAAGAATTCATAAATGCTATCCTCCAGAAAAAATAATCTGTTATTTATACTTTTCTTTATTGTTGAGATTACTTTATCGCAACAATTTCCATCTAGAAACTTTTCTACCATAGATGGATTGCCAAATAATAGTGTTTATTCAATTTACAAGGATTCTAGAGGAATTCTTTGGATTGGAACTGCAAATGGATTGTCAGCAATTCAAAATGGAGGGGTAAAGAATTACTATGTTTCAGATGGATTAGCTCATAATAGCTGTTGGGCGATAACAGAAGACGAAAATCATGATATGTGGTTCGGGAGTCATGGTGGAGGTTTAACTTTTTTTGATGGTAAAAAGTTTAAAATATTAAATCATAAAAACGGTTTAATTCATGATAAAATCAGACGATTATTTATCCATAAAAATCTTCTTTATATAGGAACTGAGTTTGGAATTTCTGTCCTAGATATTAAAACTCATAAAATTATTTTAAGTAAAAGAGTAATTGGGCGTAGAAAGCTATTTCAGGTAATGGATTTTGTTGAAATTAATTCTAAAATCTATTTTGGAACTTTCAACGATGGATTCTGGAAAGTCGATTTAGAAGCTAATACGATACGCTTAGTAAACCATGACCATACAGGAATTTTTTCAATTCATAAAGCAAATGACAGCTTGTTTTTTTGTTACAGTGAAGAGAAAAATAGAGCGATTAATAAAATTAGTATTAAAGATTATTTTTCAGGTAAACAATCTAATACGTATTTCGGGAGTACTGTTTTCTGGAATTTTGCGACTGACAAACGAGGCATAACATATATTGCTGGGAATGCCATAAATATTTCTACAGGAGGCATTTTTAAAAATGAAGGAGATAAACTAATAAAAATGAATTCTTCTTTTGGAATCGAAAGTACCGAAGTCTGGAGTTTGTTTTACGATAAAAAAGTGGATATACTTTATGTAGGCACTATCGATAAAGGTTTTTTTAAAGTTGATTTAAAACAAAATATAAGATACTACTCCCCATCATTCTTAGGAAAACCTAAATTAAGTATAGTATCAATCCAAAATTATCAAAATCAAAAAATTCTTTTGCATAAGGATGGCTTACTTTTCTTAAAAGAAGGAAAAATAAGCAAAGAAATTTCAAAAGATGTGTTTTATGACTTTATGAGGTCTTCATTTTATAGAAATCCTGAGCTTAAGAAGTTTGAAAATAGCGTGTATTTTGATGAAAGCAGACTTAAAGATTTAGAATTGAGAAGTGTCCAAATAATCAATAATATTATTTGGGTTAATTCTACGACGGGTTTATTCGGGATAAACAATGAAGGAAAAATAAAGATTTATTATCCGTATTCGGTTAGTGCTTTTAATTTTATGAACTTGAATAAGATAATTTACCAGATTGCTTATGGTAAGTTTTATAAATCTGATAATTATAGAAATAATGAAGGTTTTAAAATATATGAATTGTCAGATGAAAATACTCCTCGAGATGCTTTTTCAATTTTAGCATTATATGATAAATACTATATAGCTTCATTATCTGGAGGTTTATATAGTTATAAAAATGATGCACCTTATTCCTATAGTTTTAACAAAATATGGAAAGAAAAAGAATTAGTTCAAGCGAGAGTTAATAACAAAAAACAACTTGTAGTTGCAAATTCATTCGGAGATGTTTTTATAATTGATGTTCATAAAGGGTTTAAAATAACTAAGAAAATTAGCCATTCCCAACTAATAGGCAATTCGATTTCTTTTGTGGAATGTTATAAAGACTGTTTATTTATAGGGACTGAAAAGGGGCTTAATATCTATAAAAATGGAACAATTCGTTTTATTGATGAAGAGCAGGGATTAAAAACTAAAGCATTTACTTCTTCAAATATAAATGGGTCAATCTTGACTATGGGAACGCAAGATGGATATTTCGAATTTGATTTTAAAAATTATTTATCGACAGAAACCAACGCCCCAAATATTAAAATCACAGGAGTTGAAACCAATTTTGAGTCAATCAATCAGAATCGTTTTAAATGGCTAAAATACGATTCAAACCAGATAATACTTCCATACAATCAGAATGTAATTTCAATTGCATTTGAACCTCAAAATATACAGTATCCTGACAAATTAGAATACCGTTATAAGTTAATTGGATTAGAGAATTCGAATTGGACTAAATGGACTAAAGATAAAAATATAAATCTTACATATTTGCCAAGTGGAAAGTATCAAATTAGGTTGCAAACAAAAGATTTGTTTGCAGGTAGGGTATCTTCAAATGATATTTTAACAATTTTAATAACTCCGCCTTTTTGGAAGACATGGTGGTTTTTATTAGGAAGCTTATTTTTTATATGTGTTTTTGGTTATTTGGTTTATCTAAAGCGTATCAGAATCATTAAGTCTGAGGAACGTGCAAAAGCTGAAATACAAAAACGTTTAGCTGAAACCAAAATGGAGGCATTACAAAGCCAAATGAACCCCCATTTTATTTTTAATGCTATGAATTCTATTCAGAATTATATCATAGATAATAATACGGACGATGCTCTAATGTATATGGGAGAATTTTCTAAAATAATTCGTCAGACACTTAATAACTCAGCTATTCAGCGAATCATATTAGATGAGGAGATTGAGTATTTACAATCTTATATTAAGTTAGAAAATATGAGGTTTAAAAATCAAGTTGCATTTGAGCTCATTATTGATGAGCAATTAGACTTATTTGAAATTGAAATTCCTCCAATGTTGATTCAGCCATTTATTGAAAACGCATTTGTTCATGCATTTGATTCTCATTCAATTTCGCCAAAATTGATGTTATCCTTTATGCAACAAGACAATTATCTCATCTGCGAAATCATGGATAATGGAAAAGGAATGCAATCAGTAAATTTAAATCTTCTCTATAAATCTAAAGGTATTGATTTAGCAAAAGAGCGTCTTGCTTTATTCCAAAAAGATAATTTAAATCCAGTAACTATTTCTTCAGTATTAAATGAAGGGACTAAAGTTAGTTTGAGATTGATAATTTCTTAAATTTTAACGACTAATCAGAAAAGAGATACGGTAACTAATTGTTCAAATTTTTGCACTTTTTTGAGAGTAATTTTGATTTATATTAATCTTAAAAACAATATAATGAATGATTTAAAATTACTTAGTAAGATTTTTGCATATACATTTTTTTTGACACTATTTAGTAGTTGTAGTAGCGATGTAGATGAAATAAATGATGCTATTAATGGAGTAGATAAAGATTCAAAAGTTTCAATGAAAATTGATAATTCGACTTATCAAGAGCATTTTGATTCAAATCCGCCAAATTATGACAAGAAAATCCATACATTTAATTGGTCTCAAGATAGTTATGGAGAAAAAGAGTATTCAGTAAGTGGTTATATAGATTCAGTAGAAGGAATTTCTTTAGCAGGAAGCGGATATGTTTCTATCAAATTAGGAAAAGATATAAAACAAGGTCAGGTTTTTAATATAAATTCTTCAGGTTTTGATTTTCAAATTAGTTTTAATGGTCTTTCAAACAGTGTTTATTTTTTGCAGGATACTACAATAGGACAATTAAAAGTAACTTATTTTGATGGAGTTACGATGAGTGCTGAGTTTAGTTTTGAAAAAATTGAACAAACTTATGATAATAACAAAAAGAAAGAAGTTAAAATAACTGGGAATTTCACAAAAATTGAGAAGTACAAGTCTTAAAAATATTTTTAAGATAATTAAAAAACTATTCAGAGATGTATAGTTTTTTGCTTTTATCCAACGTTTAATTGGTAAATCGGTACGATAACTAATTCATGAAGTATTTAAATTAATTACGGATTTATTTTCGCTAGAATTATTATTAGAAAATATATAATCAATTAAAGTAGAGAAATGGATAAAAAGGAATTATTCGAATCAATGATTAAAATATCTCTTGAATCTGAGCCTGTCTATAGATTCGATAATGGAGATGTAATTTTGAAATTGACTGCAATATACTCAAATTGCGATTTTGAGTTTGCGATTTTTCATGAAAATGAATGGTATAAGATAGTTGTTTCGGATATGAAAAAAGCAAAAATAAGTTTATATGAGAAAAACGATAATACTCCAAAAGCGATTTTATCCGCATTCGAAGAAGATATAATCGTACATCGAAATGAACCTATAGAATTAATTGACCTTGCGAGAAATTTCGTTCGTAAAACCGAATATATTGCCCTCAAAGGAAAGTTAAAAGGTAAATCTATTTTTGCAGAAGACACGGATTTTGGTAAACTAATTGGTATAATTGAAAAGAACAATAAAGTTGTTTCTGTGGCTATTGAAATAGGTACTGAAATATTTTTTTGCCCTTTTTATAATAGATATGATAACTCTGATTTGTTCTTCAGCGCTATACAAAGATATTACGATGCTTTCATTCGAAAAGAAAAGAATAAATATGAAGGAGTAACATCTAAAGGAGAAAAAATTAAATTTTAAATATTTATGAAAAGAATAGAATTAGAGCATTTAATAATATACATGCGTGTTAATTATCAAGGTAAAGCAAAAATAAATTCTGAGACAATTCTAGAAGAATTTAATGCTACTGAAAGAGATGTATTCACTGTTAGTGATGATGATATATTTAATGAAAACATTAATGATGTTAGGGAATTTATTATGAGTGATATTAGTATATATACTTTAATAGATTAGAATATGATGAAAAAGGGATAGCTTGATTAACGCTATCCCTTATTTTTTAAATTTACTAAAATCTCCACTTTGCGGTGTGAATTTAGCTTTGAAGTTGTCTCGTAATTTTACTTTTTTTAGGCAATCCATATCCATGTGTCCAAAATTCCAGAATCCTTTATTTTTTTCTTTTTGAAGTACAAATTCAAAATTTAGCGGTAGAATAATTGTTTCTTTACTTAACCTTTCATCTTTTGTATTGAAAGGAATAAAAATTTGTAAACGATGAAAGCCGTATGCAAATATAAATGAGTATTCAGGTACATCATTTTTAATATATTCGTCTTTTCTTTTCATCAGAATAGCAATAGGTTTTATTAAAGGAGGTCTCCCTTCATTGTGAATTAATAGCAATGGTATGAAGTTTTCAGCTTGACTTTCAGGATTTTTTAGCCAGTCAATTGTTTTAGAAAAGTTCTGCAAATCTTCTTTTGGTAACATTGAAACGCCAAACTTTGTTAATGACTTGTATACGTACAGCGGAATGAATGATTGTGTCACCGATTCAATATTAATGAAGCCATTTTCGTGTTTGATAAAATCTGAATTCCCTTCAATCCTCATCAGTGTTTTATTATCACCTTGAAATTGGTTTGTAAAACCATTTTTGGTATCCTTGAACTTTGGAAATTGCTTTTTGCCTTTTATAGGTATAAATGTATTATGTATACCACTGAATGCACTGAGATGAGTTTCATATAGACCAAACATATTATTACAGTCATCACATTCATTATAGCAGAATACGTCGTTGTTTCCTGTAAATTCAGGTATTAAATGTGCCCTAGACCTAAACTTCTTTTTATCAGTAGTATTACAGTACCGACAGATATGATATTCATCTTTAGAATAAGTATATTTTACAGACGAATTATGAATTTCATATACTTTATAAAATTGCTCAGGGTCAAGTTGATAGCCAATCTCCATAATTTACTTTTGGTTATAAACTTTTAAAGATACAAAAAAAAGCTACTCTCAATTAGAGTAGCTTTTATCTTATGACTTTAATTAAAAGGCTTATTGTGTTGATGGTTGAGTCAATTCAAAATTAAATATTTCACTTGGAGAAATATCTAATGCTCTAGCGATTTTGAAGACCGTACTGACAGTTGGATTTATCTTTACTGTCTCTATTCTAGCAATCTGTGATAAAGTTATTTCAGCCCTATAAGCAAGCTCTTCTTGCGATACTCCCTTTTCAGAACGTATCTCTTTTAGTCTTCTCGCTAACAACTTTAAACCTTCCTCATCGAAGATTAACTTTCTTGATTTATTATCATTCTTTTCCACATATCAAAAAGAACATATAAAAAACAAAATCATTATAGCACTTATGCTATAATTTATATCTTTGTAAAAATTTTAAATATCATATTAATTAAATTTTTTAATCAAGAAATCAATGAGAAAAACAATTACATTTTTAAATTTTGGAAACGTCAGTAGATTTTTATTTTTGGGAATAATTTCTTTATTCATAATAAGTTGTAATGATTTGCCAGCTGATTTACAGGCAAGAAAAAACGCTTGTATTAAGGAAAATGAACAATTAATCGCAAGAGAGGATACAATAAAGATGGACTGGGAATATGAGAAGATAATTGTAGACTATACAAAATTGAATCAGGATATCATAAGTTATACAGCTGATTGCAATAAAAGAGGAATACCAAAAAATAATGATGAATTAATAAATGGAATTAAATATAGAATTGCCACTTTTCAAAAGAAGTTAAAAGAAAAAGAGGAAACACCAAGTTATGGTTATAGTTCTTCATCAACCAGTTCAGGTAGTAAAACATGTTCGTGGTGTGGAAAATCGTTCAGTGGAACACATTACACGCATCTTGGAAAAATGTCAGAATGTTACAGTACTGATTCTTCAACTTCGATTGGAATATACTGTTCAATGAAATGTTGTAGTGAAGCAAGAAGAAGTTCATGTCCGACCTGTAGATAGCCAAAAAAAGCAACTCAAATTACGAGTTGCTTTTTTCTTAATTTAAATTTTCATTGAATACGGTATCTCATTATCTTATATATCTATGTTACTAAATTTCTTAAATTCACATCTGAACGAAATTTCAAATTTAAGAAATGAAAAATCGCAGAATTTACGACCGAAACTTTAAAGAGAAGGCTGTTCAATTAGGTTATGAAATCGGTCTTACAAAAGGAGCAAGAAAGCTTGGCATTAATCCTTCCTTTATGACTCGCTGGAGACAAGAGTTTCTTGAATTTGGAAAAACAAGTTTCTGTGGACGTGGTAATTGGAGATTAAATCAAGAACAAACAGAATTTTCTAAACTAAAAAGGAAACTAAAAAACGAGCTTAAAGAATCAGAACTTAAGCTTGAAATTTTTAAAAGTGCTAGTAAATACATTTCCGAATCAAACCTTACCATCTATGACTTTATAAAAAAACATTCAGACAAATACACAATTACAAAAATGTGTAAAGTTTTGGGTACAGATAAAACTACATTTGACAAATGGAAAAGTCACACAATTTCGCAAAGACAGCATAGGGTAAATTTGTTGCAAAAAGAGATAACTTCCATATTTTATGAATTCAGAGAGTTGTATGGAGGTGCAAAAATTACAGCAGAGTTGCAAAGTCGAGGGTTTAAAATAAAAACAGGTCAAGTGTGTATTCATATGAGAAAACTAGGTCTTGTTAGTAAGATTAGAAGAAATTACCGACTTAAGACAAATTCACTTAACAGCCCATATAAATTTCCAAATATTTTAAATCAGCAATTCACATTCGAAGAACCATGCAAGGCATGGATATCTGACATAGCCCGAATCCAAACATCCAACGGATTTTTATTTGTAACAATTATTATGGATTTATATGACAGAAAAGTTATTGGATGGAACCTTAGTAATGGATTAACTATAAATGAAACAACAATGCCAGCATGGGAAATGGCTGTCAATAAAAGAAAACCAGAGAACGGACTAATATTTCATTCTAATAGAGGCATTCAATATGCTAACAAAATCTTCAGCCATAAATTAGACTCCTATAAGTTTATTAGAAGAAGTATGAGTCGAATAGGACATCATTCTGACAATGCTGTATCAGAAAGTTTTTTCAAATCTTTTAAATCTGAATTGGTTAATTTAAATATGCTTTTTACCAGAAAACAAATGCAAGAAAAAATATCTGAATATTTTGAAAACCTTTGACGATAAACTTCAGCCTATGAAAACATACGAACGTACTTTCAAAGTGAATGCAGTTAAATTAAGTTATGAGCGAGGTAAGGGACAACTTGCATGTCTTGCAAGAGAGTTGGGAATATCTCCAGATAATTTGTACAAATGGCGAAAAGACTTTGAAAAATTTGGAACAAGAAGTTTTCCAGGCCCTGGTCACCCAAATTTAACTGCGGAACAAGCTGTAATTACAGACCTTGAAAGAAAAATTAAAGATTCAAAAATTTCTCTTCAAATTTTAAAAAGAGGAACTAAACACGTTTCACAAGGTAAAATAGCGACTAAAAATTTCATTGAAAACAATAAATCTGAATTTTCAATTGCAAAAATGTTAACTGTATTAGAAGTGTCGGAAACAACATATTATAGAACAAAAAAACAGGAACTTACAGATACAGAATCTCGAGTAATTTTATTGAAACAAGAAATCACATCTATATACTATGAATTTAAGCGAAGATATGGATGTTTCAAAATTACAAGAGAGCTTCAAAATAGAGGATTTAAAATAAAAAACTCTTCAGTAAAAAAGTACATGAGAATGTTGGGGTTACGTCGAAAAATTAAAAGAAAATTTAAGGTCACGACTGATTCATTTCATAACCACTACGTAGTTCCAAATGCTTTAAATAGACAATTTACAGTAAGTGAGCCTGCTAAAGTTTGGGTTTCGGATATAACCTATATTCAAACAATAAAAGGCTTTATGTATCTTACAATTGTTATGGATTTATTTGACAGGAAAATCATAGGATGGAATTTAAGTACAAAATTAAGCGTTAAAGCAACAACTTTACCTGCATGGGAAATGGCTGTTAAAAATAGAAAAATCGTAAAAGAATTAATTTTCCATTCCGATAGAGGAGTTCAATACGCTAACAAACTTTTTACTGATACATTAGATTCTAGTAAATTTGTTAGACGAAGTATGAGCCGTAGAGAAAATCATACCGACAATGCTGTTTGCGAAAGTTTTTTTACTTTTTTCAAAGCTGAAATGCTTGTTGGAAATAAACTGCTATCGAGGAAACAGATGAGAGAGGAAGTTTACGAATATATTGAAAATTGGTACAATAAAAAAAGAAGGCACTCATTTTTAGGCTATAAGACGATTGAAGAATTTGAAAAATCTTATATACGAGAGTATCTTTGAAATTCATAGATTAAATGTGATAATTGTTTGAATTATATGATTACTTTATTTGTCTAAACTTCATTACTTTTTTTACTTTGATAATAGTAGCGGAGGACGCTCCTGTAATCTCTGAAATTTCACGAATAGTAAGACCTTTTTGAAGTTTTTTGACAATAGTTTGGTGTCTCAGTAAAAGCTTTTCGTCAGTTTGGATGCTTCCTAATTTTCTACCAGTGAATTTGCCCAAAGCCTTACCAATTGCTACACCTTCGGCAGTTCTGGTTTTAATGCGGTTTCGTTCCATTTCTCCAATACTTCCCATCACTGAAATCACAAGTTTTGCCATTGGATTTTCCTGACCATTATCCAGAAGGGTTGAGAATCCTTCTTTTAAAGATTTAAGATTAATACCGTTTTGAGTAAATAGTTCAATAGTATTCAGAATATCTAATAAATTTCGACCAAGTCTATCGACTGAATCCACTACTACAGTACAGTAATTATTTTGACTTGTAATTTCATCAAACATTTTTATTGCCTCTGGACGTTGCATGAATGGAATATTTCCTTGAATTTTTTCAATGAAAACATATTTTGCATCATAGCCAATGTGATTTTTGAAATTTTCAATTTGGCGACTTGAATTTTGTTGAGCAGTTGAGATGCGAGAATAAAAGTAATACATAACTAAAAATTTATTGATTTTTGTTTCAAAATTAGACTCTCAATTATTTTGAATCATTTGACTCATTTGATAAGACTTTAGAGAAGTTTGCTCGTTTTAATTTATGGTTATAGTCTAAAACTAAAACAGGAATGAAATTTATTTGCCTTCAATCCAGTCGATAACTGGAACTAACATATCGCAATAAGCTCCTTCAAAAGTTTTAACAATTTCACGATTTCGATTGATGAATATTATCGTATAATCGTCAACCCAGCGAAGACAAATTTTAACCCATCCTTTGTGTTTTAATCCATTTACTTGAAAAGCTAATCCCCCTTCAAACTCTTCACTTTCACTGATTGCGGAAAAGTTTTTAGCTCCCCATGCCATTAAAGCGCTTCTATCTTCACACTTAATTTGTTCTAATATTGTTTGTGCAATTTGCATTGTTCTTGATGGTGTTTCCATGTCTTTATTAATTATGTTAGTCTAATGCTCCAAAACTTTTAATAAATTCTTCTTGTGTTTTTGGATTCCAAAAGCTTTCAAATTGGATTCCAGTTATTACGTTGGTTTTGAATAATTCTGCAAGATTTTTTGATGATTTAGCTGATATTGTTCCACATTCTGTCCAGACTTCATTTATCCTAAAATCATTTCCCTTTGCTTCTTCATTTAAAATTGCATTTCCAAAATCTTTTAAACTGTAATATGGTCTGTAGCCATTTTGAGTTACCAATTGAAGTGTTAGTCCTTTTAGGCTTTCTTTGATTTCTCTTAATTCTAATTTAAAGTCTGTTGCGGTCATAAATCAAGTTTTGCTTTATTATTACATTGCAAAGTAAAGTAATATTTTATTTAAAAGCAAATTTCACTTTATTTTTATCATGATAAAGTAAGCTATGCTTTATTTTTTGATTATCTTTGGATTTGAAAAAATACTGAAATGGAAATACTACGACTAAAAGAATTGATGAATTTAAAAGGAGTTTCAAGAGATGAGCTTGCGAGCAAGGTTGGTGTAAGCATGACAACAATCTCCAATATTTCATCAGAGAAAAATTTGCCAACAATAAATTTGTTGCTTCAGTTGGCAGAAGCACTTGATGTTGATGTAAGGGAGATGTTCGTTCCTACTAAAGGAACGTCTATCGCTCAAAGTGAGATTGAGGAAGCTAAAAGTTTTATTGAAAAAGGTTTGTTGATTTTAGAAGGAAATAAAACCGATAAGGTCTAAAAAGCTAGTTTAAGCTTAAAAAAATAGAAAAAATCACTTTACGGCATAAAGAGAACTCAACTAAACGTTCAATTATCCTAAAATAAAGGGGTTTTGGAGCTAAAATTGCCTCTTGATACGTGCTCTTTTATTTCGAAATTGTACAAAAAGATGCTCAAAAAATGCTGTTTAAGTACAGAAAATTGTCAAAAATTGTCAAAAATATTTTTTCGGCATGATGTGTATATAATTGCTATTTTTTCTATTGTGTATATAAAAAGAGAGGTAACTAACATAATCATTTGGTGATATGATTTCCACGGAGGGGGGGTACCCTCAGGGAAGGGTACTATGTAGATGGTGGTACTGTCAAGCAAGGAGTGATATAGAAAAGGATTGGTGAGTTTTTATATAGATATAATTACTTTGCTTGTTATCGTTTTAAATCTTTTTTTTGGTATATTCCTAAAAGATATAATATCCAATTTTTGTCTTAGGTTACTTATATTTTTTTTATGTTATTTCTTTAAAGAAATAAGGTTAATTCAATCTAAATGAATTATTTTATTCTTCTACTTTTTCTTATTTTTTTGTTATTTGTATTATTATTTTATTACTCTTCAGAAGGGATGCTGTATCAGTTTTAGGCAGTATAGCTATGTGTTACAGATAGTAGTACTATGCTAATTGAGAGGTAGGGCTGTGCTATTTTTAATCGGGTCGGGCAATATATGAGAAAATAAAATAACACCAAAATTTATTTTTATTGGCTATCCCTAAATTCCGAAGTATATTTGTTATAAGTCAGTAAAGTGCGTTATTTTGAGTGATTTAACGTTTGACTAATAAAGGAGTTTAATGCCTAAAAAGGACAACTGTCTGGTAGATTAAATTCGGGTTTTGAAAAAACTAGAAACTAATTAAATCTTCAATCTGAAATGGTTCTTAAGCCTTTCATGAAGAATTATTTAAAATCATACAATATTTTATTTCATAGTATTAATCAGTCTGATTGATGCAAATATTAATCCAAATAAATCCCCAACTTCAATTTGGGGTAATAATATTATAATGCAATGTTTAAAAATAAAAAAATAGAATCTGAAGGGTTAGATAATTTCCTCCGTTTATTTCCTAAACTAATGAAAAATAAAGACCTAACTCTTCTTCAGAAAGTAATCATAAGTGACGTGATATCTAGACAAATCCAAGGACAGCCATACTTTAAAACAAGTAGCGTTCTGGCGGAAGAGTTGGGAACTTATAAAAAGAAGACTATTCAAATGAATTTCCAATATTTGGAGAGTATAGGTTATCTGAATACTCAACCATATAATGATGGAAAACATACCAATGACTTACGTGAGGCTGAGGTTACACAAATTGAAAAATGGATATTTCCAGATGATTTTCTAGAAAAATCAAAGATTAGTATTATGCCGACGGTAAGGAAAATTAAAGGTGACAATTGTTCATGGAATAGAAAAAGAAGAAAAAGTAAATTAGTTTCTTCCGAAATAGAGAATCCAGAAATTGTTAAAGATGTATCAAAAATTATTTCTAGAGAAAAACATGAAGTTGATACTGACTATTTTGAAGAAAGAGAAGATGAAAGTCCAGTGGATGTTGAAAAAGACATCCAAGAAAGGTCTCAATCTTTTGAAGAATATCTTGTAGTTAAGTGGGATGATTTAGAAAGTAATACAGGAATAGGGGAATCGTTAATAGGTCAATTTAAAGAGAGTGGAGATTTTCCCTTTATAACGATTACAGTCGTTGATGGAGCAACAAAATTTGAAGATGAAGCGATTAAAGTGCCAGATTCAGGAAAGTATTATTTGAAATCTACATTGATGATTATAGATGAAACATTATTTCCAGAATAATTTTTGGAAATAAAAAAGTGCTTACTGGTTGTAAGTATTTCAATTGGGATTTTATCCCAAAAAACCAATCTTCCTCCCTAATAAAAATTGAGATGGGTGACTGAGAATAAAATTGTTAAGTATAACAGAGTGTAAAAAAAAATTAAATAAAAAAGGTGTTAGTTACACAGATGAAGAAGTAAAGTTAATCAGGGATGTGCTTTATAAATTTGCTGAGGTGTACTATAAAAATAAATTAGAAAAAAAATGAATAATATAAATGTAATAATATATTGTCGAGTAAGTACTGATGAGCAAGCTCAAAGAGGTTTTAGTCTTGATTACCAAGAAGAGTCATTAAGGAGATACTGCGATGCGAGAAACTATAACATTGTGAAAGTATACAGAGAAGACCACTCTGCAAAAAACTTTAACCGACCAGAATGGTCAAAATTAAAGACTTATGCAAAAGCCAATAAAAGAGAAATTCATAAAGTATTTTTTGCTAAGTGGGATAGGTTCTCTCGTAATGTTGAGCAGGCATTAACTGTTTTAAGAGAGTTTGACTCAATGGGAATTGAATTAAACGCATCTGAACAATATTTAGATACAAGTAATTCAGATAATAAAATGGTGCTGTCAATATATTTGACAGCAGGAGAAGTTGAACGGGATAAGATATCAAGTCGAACCATAGCAGGAACTTATCAATGTAAAAAAGATGGATATTTTACAGGAAAAGCTCCATATGGTTATAATAATTTCCGTAATGAACTTAAAAAGTCGACGTTAAAAGCTAATGAATATTCAATTTTTGTGAAAAGAGCATTTCATGAGGTAGCCATAAATATTGAGCCTGTAGAAGTTATCCGAAAAAGATTGAGAGCGGAAGGAATGAAGTTGGAAAAAAGCGCTTTTAGTGAAATGCTTAAAAACATTATTTATATTGGTAAAATAGCAGTTCCTGAATACAAGAAAGAACCTGCGATGGTGGTCGATGGGAAACATGAAGCTTTAATCGACATTGAAACCTTTAATAAAGTGCAGGATGTCTTTAAAAGAAAAAGATGGTATGGAACAAAGCCTTCTCATAAAAATTTAGAATTTCCAATGCGTGATTTCTTAATTTGTGAAGTTTGTGGAGGTCAAATTACTGGTAGCTTATCTACAGGTAGAACTAAAAAATATGCTTATTATCATTGTAGAAATAAATGTGAAACTAGGGTTCGTGCAGAGCATGCGCATTATAAAATTGAGAACATACTATCTGAATTAGCAATTAATGAAAGCGCAAAGGGTCTGTATTTCGATATTTTAAAAGATTCTGAGTCTCAAATTAACGGGGATAAGGAAAATCAGTTGAAGCTAAAAAAAGAGCTTCAAAGGACTTTAAAAACCAAAATAGAAGATGCAGAAGATATGTTGTTGGCAAAAGATATTGATAAAGATAGATTTAATAATATAGTCTCCCGAATTAATAAAGAACTAAACATTGTCAATAATGAAATTGAAATTCTGGGATTAAAAACGGATTCGATAAAGTCGGATATTGAATCAGGGCTTGAGTTGCTTATGAATTTACAAAAATTCTTTGCTACTAGTGATTACGAAGGGAAAAGAATCCTGGCAGGAGCTATATTTTCTGAAAAATTAATTTTTGGAAATGAAAATTGTCGAACCACTAAAGTGAATGAGGTAATTGAGATTCTGACTAGGAATATCAAGGCTTCGGAAGGTATTAAAAAACGAAAAGCCGTCAAAAATGACAGCTTTTCCGTTAATGTACCCGGAGCCGGAGTCGAACCGGCACGGTTTCCCACAGGTGTTTGAGACCAGCGCGTCTACCAATTCCGCCATCCGGGCGTAGCAGACGAAAAAATAACCAAAAGCGATTATTTTAACGCAATAGAATGAAGTCATAAATGGCGCCATTCCTTTAACACGGTGCAAATGTAAAAAATAATTTTAAACCAACTACTAAAAATACTTAAATTTTTACTTTCAGTGTTCAATAAATTTTATAAATTTGCAGCTCGTTAAAACGAAGCACACACAACTAACTACATCCGAGACATTTATACGCTTTCTGCTTTATTTAAATAATAAAGTTGAATTGTAGAAAAGTAGCGGAATAAAACAACAAATTACAATGTCGCACCTAGAACCAGAAGCTAAAATTTTTGCTTGTTCGCAAAGTGTTTATCTTGCAGAAAAAATTGCAAAAGATTACGGGATTCCGTTAGGAAAAGTAACGATGTCAACGTATAGTGACGGAGAATTTCAACCGTCTTACGAAGAATCAATCAGAGGTTTACGAGTATTTATCGTATGTTCAACTTTTCCAAGTGCAGATAATCTGATGGAATTGTTGTTAATGATTGATGCGGCAAAACGCGCATCAGCAAGACATATTACAGCTGTTATGCCTTATTTTGGTTGGGCAAGACAAGACAGAAAAGACAAACCAAGAGTTCCAATTGGAGCTAAATTAGTAGCAAATCTACTAACAGCTGCAGGAGCAACAAGAATCATGACAATGGATTTGCACGCAGATCAGATTCAAGGATTCTTTGAAAAACCGGTAGATCATTTATTTGCCTCTACCATCTTTTTACCGTACGTAGAAAGTTTAAATTTAGAAAATCTGACAATTGCATCTCCGGATATGGGAGGTTCAAAAAGAGCATACGCTTACTCTAAGTTTTTAGAATCAGATGTGGTAATCTGTTACAAACAAAGAAAAGCAGCCAACGTTATCGATACTATGGAGCTTATTGGTGAAGTAAAGGGACGTAACGTAATCTTAGTAGACGATATGATCGATACAGGAGGAACTTTAGCGAAAGCGGCAGACCTAATGATCGAAAAAGGAGCGCTAAGTGTAAGAGCAATTTGTACGCATGCTATTTTATCTGGCGGAGCGTATGAGAAAATTGAAAACTCAAAACTAACAGAATTAATCGTAACAGATTCAATTCCGTTAAAGAGAGAATCAAAGAAAATAAAAGTGGTAAGCTGCGCACCTCTATTTGCTGAGGTAATGCAAATGGTTCACCACAACAATTCCATCAGTGGAAAATTTATAATGTAGTCATTGCGAGGAACGAAGCAATCTCACTACACTAAAAATTAGAATATTTATTTAATAACTATATTTTTTTACAATGAAATCGATTACAATTAAAGGATCAGAAAGAGAAAGCGTGGGCAAAGTGTCAACTAAAGCCTTACGTAATGCTGGACAGGTACCTTGCGTTTTATACGGAGGAAACCAGGCAGTACACTTCTCTGCAGACGTTACTGCATTCAAAAACTTGGTTTACACTCCAAACGCTCACACAGTTGTGATCGAACTTGGAAAAGGAAAATCATTCAATGCAATTTTGCAAGATATCCAAGTTCACCCAGTAACTGACAAAATTTTACACATCGACTTCTTCCAATTATTTGATGATAAAGAAATCACAATGGAAGTTCCTGTGAAAATCGTTGGTACATCTAAAGGTGTTCTTGCGGGAGGTGTTTTACGTTTAAACCAACGTAAATTAAAAGTTAAAGCTTTACCAGCAAATCTTCCTGATTTTGTTGAAGCTGACATCACTCCACTTGAAATGGGTAACAAATTATACGTTACTAAAGTTGGAAAACCAGAGTACAAAATTATGCACCCAGACAACACTGTAGTTTGTCAAGTGAGAATCTCTCGTGCTGCTATGAAAGCTGCTCAAGAGGCTGCAAAAGCTGCAAAAGCTCCTGCAAAAGGAAAGAAAAAATAATTTTTTTCAAACTATACAAAAAGCCTCAATCTTTCGATTGGGGCTTTTTTTTAGCTTCTAAGTTTCTAAGATTCTAAGGTTTTTGCTATGTAACGCTTCGACTCCGCTCAGCTTGACAAATATTGAACATGTTAGGCTGAGCGGAGTCGGAGCCAACGCAAAGTATGTAATTTAGGTTGTCGACCTTCTATGTGGTCCTTCGACTTCGCTTTGGATGACAAGAAGGACAAGAAATCTTAGTGTCCTTTGCGTAAACCCTTGCGAACTTTGCGGTTAAACCACGGCCAGTAAGAAATTATTTAATTGCCGCATTTTCAAATTATCTAATTATCCAATTGCCGCATTCTCTAATTAATCTTACTTTTGCAATCATGATAAAATGGATAACAAAACTGTTTTCATCAACATCAAAAGAAGAGAACAAAGAAGACAATATGAAGAAATATTTAATCGTAGGATTAGGAAATATCGGAGCCGAATACGTAAACACCAGACACAATATCGGATTTAAAGTGCTTGATTTTTTCGCTAAAAAAGAAGGGCTTTCATTCGAAACCGTAAAATTGGGTGCATTGGCTGAATATAAATTTAAAGGAAGAACCTTTTTTCTTTTAAAGCCAAACACTTACATGAATCTTAGCGGTAAAGCAGTAAAATACTGGATGGATAAGGAGAATATTCCGTTAGAGAATATTCTGGTTATTACAGATGATTTGAACCTTTCATTTGGCACAATCCGCATCAAACCAAAAGGAAGCGATGGCGGCCACAACGGACTTAAAAACATCAATTTAGTTCTTAATACGCAAAACTATACCCGCTATAGATTTGGTATCAGTGACCAATTTAAAAAAGGACAGCAGGTAGATTATGTTTTAGGAGAATGGAATGCCGAAGAAGAAGCAAAATTGCCAGAGCGTTTAGAAACTTCTGCTGAAATTATAAAAACTTTCGGAACTGCTGGTTTAGAAAATACAATGACTACATTTAATGGAAAATAAAGATTTTCAGGTGTTTATATTCTAAAAATGTAAATTATCAGTGAATTTAATTTAATTATAACGAAATAGTATTTTCAATTCCAAAGTTAAATGTCTAAATTTGGAATAAATTATTATAAACCATAAAAATCATAATACCATGGCTTTTGAATTACCACAATTACCTTATGCATACGATGCATTAGAACCACATATTGATGCACGTACAATGGAAATCCATCATACAAAGCACCACAACGCATATACTACAAATCTTAACGCTGCTATTGCTGGAACAGATTTAGAAGGAAAAACTATCGAAAATATCTTAATCAACTTAGACAAATCTAACGCGGCAGTTCGTAACAATGGTGGAGGTTTTTACAATCACAATTTATTCTGGACTGTAATGTCTCCAAACGGAGGAGGATTGCCAACAGGTGATTTATTAGCTGCAATTGAGTCTTCTTTCGGATCATTCGAAGAATTTAAAGCAAAATTTGCTAAAGCTGGTGCTACGCAATTCGGTTCTGGATGGGCTTGGCTAACAGTTCAAAAAGGAGGAAAGTTAGAAGTTGTAGGTACTCCAAATCAAGATAATCCATTAATGCCAGAAGTTGCTGGTCACGGTGGAACTCCGATCTTAGGAATGGATGTTTGGGAGCACGCTTACTACTTAAACTATCAAAACAGAAGACCAGATTATATCGAAGCTTTCTTCAATGTAATTAACTGGACAGAAGTTGCAAGAAGATTTGCTTTAGAAAAATAAGAGAATAGAGTAAAGAATATAGAGAAAAGACGAGTGCCAAAGGTGCTCGTCTTTTTTTATCTATACATTTCGTATATAATCTTTACTCTATTTTCTTTCATCTATTCTCAAAAAAAGAGAAAATAAAAAAGGCGGAAAGAAGTTCCGCCTTTTTTGCCCCAAATCTACCATAAACTTAACCTACTAATGTTATGGTTCTGTAAAGGTATGGGAGATATTTTTTTGAAGGAAACATTTCAGATAAAAGGCATTAATATCCGATAAAACGCTTATAATGGCTGTTTGTTAAAGTTATGGGATATATTTCAATAAAAAAGGCGGAAAGAAGTTCCGCCTTTTTTGCCCCAAATCTACCATAAACTAACCTACTAATGTTATGGTCCAGTAAAGGTATGGCGGGAATTTTTATAAAGAAAAAAATTTAGATGAAATGCAATTATACTCGATAAAAAGACTTTATCTCACTGATTATCAATTCGTTAATTATTTAAAATAAAAAAGGCGGAAGTTACTCCACCTTTTTTGCCCCAAATCTACCATAAACTAACCTACTAACGTTATGGTCTAGTAAATGTATGACAGTTATTTTTTCGAGTAAAAATTTTTAGATGAAAGGTAAGTAAATCCGATGAAGAGATATAATCGGCTGTTTATAAATAGGTTGAGTTTATTTCAATAAAAAAGGTGGAATTGCTTCCACCCTTTTTGCCCCAAATCTACCATAAACTTAACCTACTAATGTTATGGTATCTCAAAAGTATCATAGCTTTTCAATTTCACCAAAGAAATGGGATGAACGGCAAAAAAAACCGATGAAATGCACTATTTAACCTTTTATTAGTATTTTATTAATACGCTCGAGCGTCTTTTCCTTCATAAAAATTCATGAAAGCACGATTTACAACTCTGTTTCCGCCAGGAGTTGGGTAATCTCCCGTAAAGTACCAATCACCTAAATTTTTAGGGCATGCTCTGTGTAAATCTTCTACTGTTTGGAAGATGATTTTTACCTCTGCATTTATTTCTGGTGAGCTTAGCATTTCTGCAATTTTATCTGAGATTTCTTCGTCAGTAAATTGATCGTATATTGCTGTAACATAATTCACAACATCTTTGTCTGCGAAATTTTCTTGAGCTTTACATTTGGCATAAACTTCGTCTACAATATGATAAAGGTTTCTTTCTTTTAATAAAGCAAGTGCTGCTCTAAAAGCAACTAAACCTTCTAGTTTTGCCATATCGATTCCGTAACAATCAGGGTAACGAATTTGAGGTGCCGATGAAACAATTACGATGCGCTTTGGTTTTAAACGATCCATCATTTTGATGATGCTCATTTTCAATGTAGTACCACGAACAATACTGTCGTCAATAATTACTAAGTTATCTTCTGGTTTAATTACGCCATAAGTAACATCGTAGACGTGAGCCACCAAATCGTCACGGCTGCTATCTTCTGTGATGAAAGTTCTAAGTTTAGCATCTTTAATAGCCACTTTCTCTGTGCGTATCTTTACAGATAAAAGCTCCTGAAGTGTTTCTGCAGTTAATGTGTTTCTATTTTCTAGAATGTAATTATTTTTTCTCTGATTTAAGAAATCCTGAGCAGCTTCAACTAAACCATAGAATGATGTTTCGGCTGTATTTGGAATATATGAGAAAACAGTGTTGTCTGTGTCGCTATCAATTGCTTTAAGAACAGCAGGTAAAATAAATTTTCCTAAATTTTTACGTTCTTGATAAATTTCAGCATCACTTCCTCTTGAGAAGTAGATTCTTTCGAAAGAACAAGCTTTTAAAGTAGTTGGTTCCAAGATTTGGTTCATAGTAACGTTACCATTTTTCTTGATAATCAATGCATTTCCTGGATTGATTTCCTGAACACTTTCAAAAGGAACATTAAATACAGTTTGAATAACTGGTCTTTCAGAAGCGACAACTACAACTTCGTCATCTTGATAATAATAAGCTGGACGAATTCCTGCAGGATCTCTAAAAACAAATGCGTCACCGTGACCTAGTAAACCAGCCATAGCATAACCTCCGTCTAAATTTTTCGCTGAACGAGCTAAGATTTTAGCAATATCCAAACGTTCTGCAATTACTGGAGAAGCTTCTCTTTTTGAGTAGCCTTCAGCTTTACAATCTTGGTATAACTGCATTACTTCTTTGTCTAAGAAGTGACCGATTTTTTCCATTACCGTAACGGTATCAGCCATTTCTTTTGGGTGCTGGCCAAGTTCAACCAAGTTTTCGAAAAGTTCTTTAACATTTGTCATGTTAAAGTTTCCTGCCAAAATCAGGTTACGGTGCATCCAGTTGCTTTGACGCAGGAATGGGTGAACGCTCTCGATGCTGTTTTTTCCAAAAGTTCCGTAACGAACGTGACCTAAAAACAATTCTCCAACATAAGGAATATTTGCTTTTAGCTCTTTCATGTTGTCTCCCAATTCTGGATGTGCTTTTAACTCCTCGCTGATTCTTTCATTGATTTGTTTAAAAACATCTTGTATAGGTTGTGCGTGATTAGAACGAACTCTACTAATGTAGCGCTGTCCTGGATCGACATCAAATTTAATGCTTGCAAAACCAGCTCCGTCTTGTCCACGGTTATGCTGTTTTTCCATCATTAAATACATCTTCTGGATTCCGTAGAAAGCAGTTCCGTATTTTTCTTTATAATATTCAAGCGGTTTAAGTAGTCTAACTAAAGCTATCCCACATTCGTGTTTTAAAGCGTCGCTCATTGTTTTTTGTTATTTGTGTGTTGTTGTAAGTTGTGTGTATTCGTAATAAAAAAGCCCCGTTTTATCGAGGCTCTTAGGCATTATATTTCTATGTCAAACTGAGTTAACGACTTAAATTGCTGTAATCGAATCGCTACCTCGGCTTTGCTTAATGATTCCATTCTTTCAGTTCCAAACTTCTCAACGCAGAAAGAAGCTAAATTTGAACCGTAAATAATTGCATTCTTCATGTTGTTAAACGAAATATTTTCGCTTTGCGCAATAAATCCAGAGAAACCACCTGCGAAAGTGTCTCCTGCTCCTGTTGGATCAAAAACATCTTCTAATGGTAAAGCCGGTGCAAAGAAAACTTCTCTGTTGTGGAATAAAAGTGCTCCGTGTTCTCCTTTTTTGATCACCACATATTTTGGTCCCATGTCTTGGATTTTAGCGGCAGCTTTTACTAATGAATATTCTCCTGAAAGTTGTCTTGCTTCTTCGTCATTGATTGTAATAACATCTACACGTTTAATAACGTCTAATAATTCTGGAAGAGCACAGTCCATCCAAAAGTTCATAGTGTCTAAAACTACTAATTTTGGTTTTTTCTCCATTTGATCTAAAACACTGCTTTGTACTAATGGGTGTAAGTTTCCTAACATTACAACATCAGCATCTTTGTAGTTTTGAGGAACTTTTGGCTGAAAATCAGCTAAAACGTTCAACTCAGTTACAAGAGTATCTCTAGAATTTAAATCGTTGTGGTATAAACCGCTCCAGAAAAAAGTCTTTCCTCCTTTTACAATTTCGATACCAGAGATATCAATATTTTTTGAAGTTAAAAGATCCAAATGTTCTTGAGGGAAATCGTCGCCAACTACAGAAACAATGGCCGATTGCAAGTTAAAAAATGACGCTGATAATCCGATGTACGTTGCAGCACCACCTAATATTTTATCTGTTTTTCCGAAAGGAGTTTCAATAGCGTCGAAAGCAACTGTTCCAACAATCAATAGTTTATTCATTTTATGAATTTCGAATTAGGGTGCAAAGATACTTCATAAGTTACAATCTTGCAACGGTTTAGGTTCTCAAAATTTTCTTAAAAAAATGACAACGATTTCGAAGTAAAACTATTGTAAATGAATGGGTTAAAATTGATTTTTAGCAGTGTTTATAATAGGCTTTTTGAATTTAGGATGCAAGTTTTTTGAAAATAATTGCGAATATTTTACAGATTATATTTCTTATCAAAATAATTCTTCAAAATACCAACCTGAACCAAAATCATAATTGGAACAATCAAAATGGCATATAAGATGTTTTTAGAAAAATGAATTCTAGAAAATGCTGTTGAGATTCTATCAGAATATAATTTCCCGATTACGTCAATTTTAAAATCATTATTCGAAACAGAAAACAGAGAAACATAAAGCACTAATGCCGCCACAGCTAAGCCAATCGTAATCCAGATTGGTTTAGAAATTAAAGGTTTGTATGCTTTGAGTTTTTTCTCTTCTAGTATATGAACTTCAGCCATTATTTTTGAAGTGAAATCTACTGATGGTGACTGCAGTTTTTCTTCAGCCATCATTTTCTTAATAAGTTGGTCTATATTTTTATCGCTCTCTCTCATAACATTCTATTATTTCTGGTTCTAACTGCTGTCTCAAAATTACGGCTAATTTCTGTCGGCTCCTAAATAATTTCACTTTTGCATTATTGGCCGATATATTCATGATCTTTCCAATTTCTTCTAAACTCTGATCATCAAAATAAAATAAGGTTAAAAGGAAATTTTCATCACTTGGCAATAAAGTCAAACATTTCTGAATGGTCTGCTTTCGTTCATTTTCTTCTAATGCGCTTAAAGCATTGTCCATTGTTTTGATTAAATGAGACGAAAAATCATCAATAGAAATATTCAAATCTTCTTTTTTGTTTTTCTTTAAACGGTCTAGACAAGTATTATAGGCAATTTTATAAATCCAAGTTGAGAACTTAGATTCTCCTTTAAATTTTGTCAGCGAACTATAAATTTTTATAAAAGTATCCTGTGTAACTTCTTCTGCTTCTTCCCGATTTTTAACCATTTTTAGAGCCAGCGTAAAGATCATATCTTTATAACGATCTACAAGAACGGCAAAAGCACTGGTCTCGCCCTTCAGGATTTTATCGATATAATGTTGATCAGTTAATGTGCTCATAATTATATAGGACGACAGAATGTTAATTTAGGTTACAAGAAATTGAAAATAAATTCCAAAAAGCAAATCCCAAATTCCAATCTAATTAACTATCAGAGTTAAATTCAGATTATACATATTATATATATAGTATAAGCTTTTAGAAAGATTGAACTTTGACAAAGTTTTTTAGAGTCAAAATTAATTGATTATCAGTAAGTTTTGGAATTTGGAGTTTAGAAATTGGAATTTATTTTAAAATTCTTGTAACCTCAATTTAAAAACCCTCGTCATATGAGGTATATCAATCAATTAAAAACATAAAATATCATGGACGAAAAAATTTTAATTCCAATCAGTCTTTTCTTAATGATCTTCGGAATCGTTTATTTAATTTATTCAACAAGAAACAGAGAGCGTCTGGCTCTAATAGAAAAAGGGGTAGATGCCAGTATCTTTTTGCAAGGAAAGGGAAGTGGAGTTCCAGCTTGGAAAATCTTTGTAGTAAATCTAGCATTCTTATTAATAGGAAGCGGTGTTGGAATTTTTCTTGCGCTATTAATCACCACTTATACATCTCTTAATGATGGTGCGGTTTATCCTTCAATTATTTTTATAATGTCAGGAATCGGACTTTTGACAGGATTTAAAACTGCAAAAGACTTAGATAAAGAATAAAATTGAAATTAGTAATTTGAGTATAACGTATCGAGAATTTAGGTTTTCGATACGTTATCTTTTTTATAGCAACTTAGAATCGATGTTTTCGTAATAAGAATCGATTGAAAGTTTGGGTTGCATAGATGCCATTACGGCCAGTTGATCACAGCGTTCGTTTTGCGGATGGTTGTTATGTCCCTTAATCCATTTAAAATCGACTTGATGTTTGCGGTAGACGATTAAAAAGCGTTTCCAAAGATCTGCATTTTTTCTTCCAGCAAAACCTTTTTTCTCCCAGCCAAGCACCCATTTCTTTTCAACAGAATCGACAACATATTTAGAGTCCGAAACCACAAGGACTTTCATGTTGGGTTTTTTCAGTTTTTCTAACCCCACAATTACAGCCAAAAGTTCCATCCTATTATTAGTAGTCAGACGAAAGCCTTCGTAGAATTCTTTTTTGTGCGGAGTGCCCACCAGTTCCATCACGACCCCATAACCGCCATTTCCTGGATTTCCCTTTGCCGCGCCATCGGTATATATATGTACTTCGTGATTCATTTTATTTTAGACTGCTTAGATTTTAGATTTTTAGACTTTTAGGTTTTTCTTTTTTAGACATTAAACATCTTTAGATTTTAGACTGCTTAGATTTTTAAAAATGCTTTAGATTAAAATCTAAGTAGTCTTATGTCTAAGAAGTCTAATAGTTTAAATTTCTAATAATCTATGTATGATTTCTGGAAAATGTTTTTGTTCCAGCTCATGAATCTTTTCTGCAACTGTTTCTGGAGTGTCTTCATCTGTCAAAGCCACATTTGCCTGAAAGATGATAGCGCCTTCGTCGTAGTTTTCGTTAACATAATGAATAGATATTCCAGTTTCCTTTTCCTTATTATTTATAATTGCTCTATGGATGTGCATTCCATACATTCCTTTGCCCCCATAATTAGGTAAAAGTGCAGGATGGATATTGATTATTTTATTTGGATATTGTTCAATTATGTTTTCTGGGAATTTGAGTAGAAAACCAGCCAAAACTATCAAATCCGGGTCGATTTTTTGTATTTTTTGTAGCACTTTTCTTTCTAAAAGTTCGTTTTTTTCGAAGATTTCGACTGGAATTTGATGATTTTTTGCTCTTTCAATCACTTTTGCCGAAGCATTATTTGTAAAGACCGAAACGACCTTTGCAATTTCAGTGTTCGAAAAATATTTTATAATGTTCTCTGCGTTAGTTCCTGATCCTGAGGCAAAAACGATAATTTTTTTCATAAAGTTGTGTGTTTTGAGAGTGCAAAAAACGGAATAAAAATCGAAAATAAATAGCTTTAAAAGACCTTTCTTGAAATTAATTTTATAAATTAGTGTCACATTTATAAACTAAATAGTTGTTTTAAAATAAAGTTTTTTATTTTTGCCAACAAATTAAATTCTAAAATTAAAGATTATGTCAGACATTGCATCAAGAGTAAAAGCGATTATCGTAGACAAATTAGGTGTTGACGAAAACGAAGTTGTAACAGAAGCAAGCTTCACTAATGATTTAGGAGCTGACTCACTAGACACTGTTGAGCTTATTATGGAATTCGAAAAAGAATTTGATATTCAAATTCCAGACGATCAAGCAGAAAACATTGCTACTGTTGGTCAAGCTATTTCTTATATCGAAGAAGCAAAAAAATAATAATACCACACCCGAATTCTAAAAAATCTCAAAATTTGAATATCCAAATCCCAAAATTGGAATTTGTTTTTTAAAGAATTGGAATTTCTAGAAATCGGGTGTTATTATTTTTTAAATTTAAATTTCGATTGATTTTTCAATCAAAAAGATATATTTATATTGTAATTCCCATGGCTCTTAAATAACTATAAGTTAAGAAAGCGTGGGTTTTATTTGTTTAAAGTACAAAACACATATTTATGGCATTAAGGCGAGTTGTTGTAACAGGATTAGGTGCACTTACTCCTATTGGGAATAATATCCAAGAATATTGGAATGCACTTGTGAATGGAGTTAGCGGAGCCGCTCCAATCACATATTATGATACCGAGAAACACAAAACGAAATTTGCCTGCGAAGTAAAAAACTTCAATATTGAAGATTACATGGATCGCAAGGAATCTCGTAGATTAGATAAATTTGCACAATACGCAATTGCTGCCAGTGATGAAGCTATTAAAGATGCTGGAATCACAAATGATAACGTAAACAAACAAAGAGTTGGTGTTATCTGGGGAGCAGGAATTGGAGGTTTAGAGACTTTCCAAGATGAAGTATTGTATTATGCAAAAGGTGATGGAACTCCAAAGTTCAATCCTTTCTTTATTCCTAAAATGATTGCCGATATTGCTCCTGCACATATTTCTATGCGTAACGGGTATATGGGGCCAAATTATACTACGGTTTCTGCTTGTGCATCTTCTGCAAATGCATTAATCGATGCCTTCAATTACATTCGTTTAGGAATGTGCGATGTTATTGTTTCTGGTGGTTCTGAAGCTGCTGTTACAATTGCAGGTATGGGAGGATTTAGCTCAATGCACGCTTTATCTACAAGAAACGAAAGCCCAGAAACAGCTTCTAGGCCTTTTGATGCAACCAGAGATGGTTTCGTTTTAGGTGAAGGAGCAGGAGCTTTAGTTCTTGAAGAGTATGAACATGCTAAAGCAAGAGGGGCAAAAATCTATTGCGAAATTGGCGGTGGCGGTATGTCGTCTGATGCTTACCACTTAACTGCACCACATCCGGAAGGAATTGGAGTTATCGCAGTAATGGAAAACACATTGAGAGATGCTGGAATGACTCCCGATCAAGTGGATCATATCAATACTCACGGAACTTCTACGCCATTAGGAGACGTTGCTGAATTAAAAGCAATTAGTGCTGTTTTTGGTGATCATGCTAAAAACATCAACATTAACTCTACAAAATCTATGACAGGACACTTATTGGGTGCAGCTGGAGCTATTGAAGCTATTGCTTCTATCTTGGCAATGCAGCACGGAATTGTTCCTCCAACGATTAACCATACAGTTGTTGACGAAAACATTGATCCATCTTTAAATCTTACTCTAAACAAACCTCAAAAAAGAGAAGTAAATGTTGCTATGAGTAATACATTTGGTTTTGGTGGACACAATGCTTGCGTATTGTTTAAAAAACTAGCTGATTAATTTTCTGTATATGAATATTATCAAAAAAATATTTTCGAAATCCCGTTCTCAAGAAGACGGGATTTTTTTTGACACTATTCAGAAAATTCTTGGTTTTCAGCCTTCTAACGTAGATTTTTATAGACGGGCATTTACCCATCGTTCGTCTAATAAACTAGATCAAAATGGGCATCCTATTAATTATGAACGTTTAGAATTTTTAGGAGACGCTATGTTAAGTGCCGTGATTGCTGCACATTTATTTAATAAAGCTCCAAATGGAGATGAAGGTTATTTAACCAAAATGCGTTCGAAAATAGTGAGTCGTGAACATTTGAACGAATTGGGTAAAGACTTAAATTTAGTGCAGTTTGTAGAGAGCAAAGTGCCGATTCAGCATTTTGGAGAAAACATTCACGGTAATATTTTTGAATCCCTAATAGGTGCTATTTATTTAGACAAAGGCTATACTTTTTGCGAGAAATTCATCCAAAAAAGAGTAGTGACGCCTTATGTAGATATTGCGCGACTAGAAGGAAAAGTGATAAGTTATAAAAGCCTTGTTATCGAATGGTGCCAGAAAGAAAAAAGAGTTTTTCATTATGACATTTTTGAAGATAACGGTATAGACGGACAGCGTCTATTTGGTGTTAAATTGAGTATTGATGATAAAGTTGTCGCAAGAGCGCGAGCAACTTCAAAAAAGAAAGCAGAAGAAAAAGCATCGCAGAGAGCTTATTTTGCGTTTCAAGAAAAAATTGACAAGAAATAGCTGCAAAAATGTTGTAACTCTCACGAGGCTACATCGTTTTCGTTTATAATTTAACAAAACAAGCATGTCATAACTGTTGATGCTCCGTTTAGAAATAGTATATTTACAACTTGATTTTTCAAGACATGGCTATTCATAAATTGGATTTAGACGAATTTGACGAAATTGATTATTATTTAATGGCAATTCATACTTCATTAGAAGATTATAGATTAGCCTATTTTATCAATAAAATCCTTCCGATCAACTTAAGTAAGAGCAAAAACGAGATCCATGCTCAGACTAAGGAAGGTGAAGCAAATTTTTCGAGATTCTATTATTATGATGAAGAAAAAGCTGTTTCCTGGAATTTAATTCAGAATAAAAATGAAATCATTTCTGTGAGTACAAATGATTTCCAGAATTTGTTTTCTAATGAAACAAGTGAGGTTTCGACAACAATTCATTTACTTCCTGAATTCAAAAAAGTCGATTTTTTCTTGAAAATTGATAATGGCGAAGAGGCGCTTAATTTTTCAGAAATTCAACAAAAATTAAACACAATAGAAAGTATTGTGGCTATTTATGCCGTTGATACAGACAAAATAAAATCAAAAAACAATCTAATTTTTTAAAAAAAATGCTAACAAACAAGAAAACCAAAATTGTTGCTACACTTGGCCCCGCTTGTAGTACAAGAGAGATCATTAAAGATATGATCGATGCAGGTGTTAATGTGTTTAGAATCAATTTTTCGCATGCAGATTACGAAGGAGTAAAAGAAAGAATTAATATCATTAGAGGCTTAAACGAAGAGTTTGGTTACACGACAGCAATTTTAGGAGATTTGCAAGGACCAAAACTTAGAGTTGGTGTAATGGAAGAAGGTACTGTTGTAAACGATGGAGATGAAATCACTTTTACAACTGCTGAAGATATTATCGGAACATCAAAAAGAGTGTTCATGAAATATCAGAATTTCCCAAATGATGTTAACCCAGGAGAGCGAATCTTGCTTGATGACGGTAAACTTATTTTTGAAATTGTTTCTACAGATAAAAAAACTGAAGTTGTTGCTAAAGTTATTCAAGGCGGAGAATTAAAATCTAAAAAAGGAGTTAATCTTCCAAATACAAAAATCTCTTTACCAGCTTTAACAGAGAAAGATATTGCAGATGCTATTTTTGCAATCGAACAAAAAGTAGACTGGATCGCACTTTCATTTGTGAAAACTCCTCGCGATTTGCAAGATTTACAAGAATTAATTGCTAAGCATTCTGAATATAAAATTCCAATCATTGCTAAAATTGAAATGCCAGAAGCTCTTGAGAACATGGATAAAATTGTAGCATACTGCGACGGTTTAATGGTGGCTCGTGGAGATCTTGGTGTTGAGCTTCCAGCTCACGAAGTTCCATTGGTTCAAAAAGATTTGATCAGAAGAGCTAAAACGGCTAGAATTCCAGTTATCGTTGCTACTCAAATGATGGAAACAATGATTACAAGTTTAACTCCAACAAGAGCAGAGGTAAATGACGTTGCTAACTCAGTAATGGATGGTGCAGATGCTGTAATGTTGTCTGGAGAAACTGCTACAGGAAACTATCCAGTACAAGTTATTCAAAGAATGGCACAAATTTGCGAAGCTGTAGAAAACTCTCCGCTTATTCAAGTGCCTCAAAATACACCGCAAATTAAAACGAAACGTTTTGTTACTAAAACGGTTTGCCACCAAGCAGCTTTATTAGCAAATGAAATCGAAGCTAAAGCAATTTGTACCTTGACAAATAGCGGTTACACAGCTTTCCAAATTTCAGCTTGGAGACCATCAACAGCTCATATTTTAGTATTTACTTCAAACAGAAGAATCTTAACACAATTGAATTTATTATGGGGAGTTAAATCATTCTACTATGATAATGAAGAAAGTACAGATGATACTGTAACAGATGTGAATCAAATTGCAGTTGACAAGGGTTATGCACAAAAAGGTGATTATTTAATTAACCTTGCTGCAATGCCAATTAAAGATAAAGGGATGGTTAATACGATGAGAGTTTCTGAAATCGAATAACAATTTCTTCAAATAATTTTAAAAAGACCGCTTAATTTTTTTAAGCGGTTTTTTGTTTTTAAAGAGTCTTTAAAATTAAAACTGATTTCGCTATTTATATTTTGTCTTTTAGTGGAAATTTTGATCTATAATTTTTTAATAATCTGATAAAATTTTAGACAAAAAAAAGAATTTTTTGTTTCATTTTACTAAAAATTTAAAAATCGTCTATTCAAAAAAAATCTTTTGACGATTAATAACTTCTTTTTTGCCGTTTTACAATAAAAACATAACTGATTAATTTTCTGGCAGTTTGATGTGTTTCATCTTCTAAAATGAAACATTTTGTTGCAGATTCTCCAATTTTCTTGTTTCATTTTATAAAATGAAACAAGCTCATGCCGAATAAATACGATTGTTCGCTCTTTTATTAGTTAATTTTGAGATACTTAAGAAAAAGTTAAAATATCATGTTTCAAATTTTTAATATAAAATGAATTTGAAACATATCGAAAAGATGCAACATTGATGTAAAAGCGTTTTTTTGGAAATTACTATTTCCCATTTATTTTTTTTGGATTTTCAAACTCATACATAGGAATTACTAACGAATTTTTTTATCATGAAACAAATCGAATTAAAATGCGGATTTATAAATGCCATAAAGTTATTTGCAATACTATTTTTATCTGGTGTTTCTGTTAGTGCACAAAGTAAGAAACCCAATATTTTGGTGCTTTGGGGCGATGATATTGGAACAACTAATATTAGTGCTTATAGTGATGGCCTTATGGGGTATACCACTCCTAATATAGACAAGTTGGCCAATGAAGGATTGCGTTTTTTACACTATTATGGAGAACAAAGCTGTACAGCAGGGCGTGCGGCCTTTTTAACAGGACAGCATGGTCTTCGTACAGGACTTACAAAAGTGGGATATCCGGGTGCGCCAATGGGTATGAGCCAGCTAGATCCTTCAATTGGCGGAATCATGAAAAGTTTGGGTTATGCAACCGGACAATTTGGTAAAAATCACGTTGGAGATCGTAATGAAAATCTTCCAACAGTAAATGGTTTTGATGAATTTTTCGGGAATCTGTATCACTTAAATGCTGAAGAAGAACCAGAATTACCAGATTATCCTAAAGATCCAGAATATCTGAAAAAATTTGGTCCTAGAGGCGTTCTGAAATGTACAGCTACAAATGTCGATGATGCAACAACAGATCCTCGTTTTGGAAGAGTAGGCAAACAAAAAATTGAAGATACAGGAGCACTTACTAAAAAAAGAATGGAAACGATAGATGATGAAACTTCAGCAGCAGCAATTGATTATATCAAGAGACAAAGTGCAGCTGGAAAACCATTTTTTTGCTGGTTCAACGCTACTCGTATGCATCTTCGTACGCACGTTAGAAAAGAGCATAGAGGGAGATATACTCACGGAGACAGTGAATATATTGATGGTATGATCGAACATGACGAAACTATTGGAAGTATATTAAAAGCATTGGATGATTTAGGAATTGCCGATAATACAATTGTAATCTATTCAACAGACAATGGCCCTCATATGAACACATGGCCTGATGGGGCAATGACTCCATTCCGTTCAGAAAAAAACACTAACTGGGAAGGAGCTTTCCGTGTACCTTGTATCGTGAGATGGCCAGGGCATATCAAACCAGGAATCACTAACGAATTGATGAGTCACAACGATTGGATTCCAACTTTGGCTTCTATTGCAGGAGAACCAGATATAGTTAACAAACTTTTAAAAGGATATAGTGCTAACGGTAAAAATTATAAAGTGCATTTAGATGGTTATGACCAAAGTAGTTTTTTACTAGGAAAAACACAAAAAAGCGCCAGAGACAAATTCTTCTATACAGATGATG
The DNA here is from genome assembly GCF_000278705.1 of Flavobacterium sp. F52. NCBI lineage: Bacteria > Pseudomonadati > Bacteroidota > Flavobacteriia > Flavobacteriales > Flavobacteriaceae > Flavobacterium > Flavobacterium sp. F52. The sequence continues at coordinate 270,634 of NZ_AKZQ01000026.1, forward strand.
ATGGTCTTTTGGTTGGTTTAAGAGAAGGAGATTATAAATATGTTTTTGCAGAACAGCGTATGCAAGGAACATTGGGAGTTTGGGGTGAGCCTTTTACTAAATTGCGTTTACAGAAAATATTCAATCTATACCAAGACCCATTTGAGAGAGCCGATATAACCTCAAATACATATTGGGATTGGGTAATGAATCATGTACAGATGGTATATGGCGCTATATATGATGTGACGGTATTTGCAGAAACCTTTAAAGAATATCCTCCAAGATCAATCCCGCCAAGTTTCTCTGCTTATACTATCATGGAAGATGCAATAAAAGATATAAAAGCGAGGGAATATGTTGAGAAAAATATTTTACCAAAAGTGAAAGAAGAAGAGGCAGCTTCAAAAAAGAAAAAATAAATTAATCAAAAAGAGATTCAGATAAATAAGATCTGAATCTCTTAATAAAAATAAACACCATGAGAAAAAATATATTCATTTTGTCTCTCGCAGTTTTGTTTTGTTTTTCCTGTAAAAAATCAGATACAATAACTTCTCCAAATACAGAGAGTAAAAAAACGGAAACTATTGCAAGCGGAGACCCTTTGCCAAGCTGGAATGACGGAGCCTTAAAAAGCGATATAATTGCTTATGTTGAAAAAGTAACAAAAGAAGGAAGTCCAGATTTTATTCCAGAAGAATATAGAATTGCGACTTTTGATAACGATGGAACTTTATGGGCTGAAAAGCCTTATGTACAGGAACTTTTTGCTTTTTATAAAGTCCAGAAAATGGTAGAAGCCAAACCAGAATTAGCCCAAAAACAACCATTTAAAGCAGTAATAGAAAAAGACAAAACCTTTTTTGAAAAGGGGGGCGATAAAGCACTTATAGAATTGGTTGCGGCAACTCATACCGGGATGACCGAAGATGAATTTGAAGCTTCAGTTAATGATTTCTTTAAAAGCGCAAAATATCCTGGTAAAAATGTTCCAGTGAAACAAATACGTTATCAGCCGCAATTGGAATTGCTAAATTATTTACGCGCAAACGGATTTAAAACGTACATCGTTACTGGCGGGACAATAGAGGTGGTACGAGCTATATCTCAGGATTTTTACGGAATCCCAAAAGATCAAGTGGTGGGAACTTCTTTTAAATACAAATATGATGCGGCTAAAAATGTCGTACAGAGAGAAGCAGCTTTGGACCATTTTAATGATAAAGAAGGAAAACCAGTAGGCATTCAGCTGCATATTGGTAAGCGACCTGTTTTTGCCTGCGGTAATGAAGGCGGAGCAGGAGATATTGCGATGCTTACCTATTCGCAAGGAAATAAATATCCGTCATTTCAACTGCTTGTAAATCATAATGATTCAATAAGGGAATACAAATATCAAGAAAAGGATAATGCTTCATTAAATGCCGCTGCAAAAAACAAATGGCATGTGGTAGATATGCAGAAAGACTGGAAAAAAGTTTTTGCAGACAATTAGATTGAGTTAGTTAAAATTGAAGTGAAACAGTTTATTGGTTGGCTGTTTCATTTTGATTTTAAAATGTTTACAAAATTTAAAAAGAACGCCTATGGAGTTTCATAAATTTATTAGATTACTATTGGGTACAATCTCTTTCGTTGTAAGCTATAGTTCTTATGCTCAAGAAGAACATAAACCAGGAAATAGTCCTCAGGAACTGGCTGATAAATTGGCAAATCCAGTGGCGAGTTTAATTAGTGTGCCACTTCAGAATAATTTGAATTATGGAATCGGACCATACAATGGCGTCAAATATACGGTTAATATTCAGCCCGTTATTCCATTTAAATTGAGTGACAACCTAAACTTAATAAGCCGATGGATTTTGCCGGTTGTAGATCAGCGAAATATAACTGGATTAAATACACACGAATTTGGTTTGAGCGATGCCACAGTGACAGCATTTTTTGCTCCAAAAACTGAAAAAATAATCTATGGAGTCGGACCAGCATTTTTAGTACCAACGGCTACAGATAAATTATTAGGAACAGAAAAATTTGGTGTCGGACCAAGCGTTTTAGTAATGCATCAGGGCAAAGGCCTTTCAGTTGGTTTTATTGCCAATCAGATCTGGTCTGTAGCTGGAGCCTCTGACCGTGCCGATTTTAATCAGTTTTACACCCAGATATTTCTTTCGCACAGTTATAAAAGTGGTGCCAACTGGGGCGTAAATGCCGAAATTACCCAAAACTGGGAAGGAAATACTACTTTAATCTCTTTAAACCCAATGATGGGGGGTATTACCAAATTTGGTGACCAAGTGGTACAGTTTTCAGTTCAACCACTTATTCCGATTGTGGGACATCAGGCCATAAAACCCGATTGGGGCTTGAGAGCTGTAATTTCTTTTGTGTTTCCTGGATCATAATATTTTATCAAGAATGGCTGATGTACTTAAAAATACAGACGAAATTAAGTTTGATCCTATTGCATCAAAGGCACAGCGTTATGAAAAAGGCGCTTCGATTAGAAAAAAAACGCCTTTAGCAAAACATCAGGAATGGAACTCTTTTAAAAATCGAAAAGATCCTGTAGATATTTTAATTCAAACCAGTAAAGGAAGAGTTGAAAGTCTGGTGCCAATTCGGTATAGCAGAATGATGGAATCGCCTTTTGCATTTTATAGAGGAGCTGCCGCAATTATGGCAACCGACTTAGCTCATACTGCTGTATCGGGAATAAATTTACAGCTCTGCGGTGATTGCCATTTAATGAATTTCGGCGGATTTGCAACTCCAGAACGCAAATTGGTTTTTGATATAAATGATTTTGACGAAACCTTTCCTGGACCGTGGGAATGGGATGTAAAAAGATTGGCAGCCAGTTTTGTGATTGCAGGACGATGGCGAAAATTCTCCAATAAAAACTGTAAAGAGTTTGCCTGGCATGTTGCTGATAGTTATAAGCGCCATATGTTGGATTACAGTAAATTATCGGCGCTTCAAATTTGGTATGCAGATATCGATTTGGCAGAGCTCATAGAATTAGGGCATGATAAGGAACTAAAAGAGTTTGACCAAAAGAGAATAAAAAAAGCTTCAGAATATACCGCTCACGAAAAGGAATTTGCAAAAATGACGTATTTTGATGGAGCCAGAGCACGCATAAAAGATGATCCGCCTTTAATATTTCACCCGAGCGGAGATCTTGAAAAACTGGTTGCTAAAGAAGGAGAAATTGTTCATAAAAGATATATAGAATCTCTTTCAGAAGAAAAACAGATTTTGCTAAGCAGGTATAAACTTCATGATATTGTCATAAAAGTGGTAGGTGTAGGAAGTGTTGGAACGCTTTGCGGGATCAGTTTGCTAATGTCTGCTACAGGCGAACCTATTTTTTTGCAGTTCAAAGAAGCCAGAAAAAGTGTGCTCGAAGAAAATGTAAAAATTAAAGGAAAATATATCCATCAGGGAGAACGTATTGTGATGGGACAAAAGCTTATGCAGTCTGCATCTGATATGTTTTTAGGCTGGACAAACGATAGTAAAGATAGATTCTTCTATATCAGACAGCTTAGAGATGCCAAAATAAAGCCGGTTCTAGAAGTTATGAAACCCAAAAACATGGCAGAATATGCCAAAGCTTGCGGATGGGCACTTGCAAGAGCTCATGCGCGTTCGGGAGACCCTTCCATGATTTCAGGGTATATTGGAGAATCAGACGAATTTGCCGATGCTATTTCGGAGTTTTCGGTTTTATATGCTGATCAAAACGAAGTGGATTACAATAAAATGCTAGAAGCAATTAAGCATGGAAAACTGCCAATAGCTGCCGAAATTTAAGATGTAGCTGTACAAGGTAAATAGATTAAAAAAAACTAAAAAATCTTAAGCAGAATAGGTCAAATGAATACAAAGTAAGATTTTATTTATTTATTACTGTTAATTAAATAAAATGATTTATCTTTGAGAGTAATCTAAGTAATTGTTTAATAGGTACTTGTGTTGTTTTTGCAATTATTTATATGTTTTACACTCCTCGTTCAAGATTTTTATGACTTTAATACATTCGAGTTAAACTGATTTAATTATTAATTTAATAATACCACAACATGAATATTAAAAGGACAAGTCTTCGTATAATCCCAATCTTATTTTTGGGTTTGTTTTACAGCTGCTCTCCAACTGTAAAAGTTACAACTGATTATGATCATGCTGCGAACTTCAGCGAATACAAAACTTTTGCGGTGTATGATTTAAAAGCACAGCAAGGCCAAGTAAATCAGTTAAATGTTGATCGTGTTGCAAAAGCAATCCGAAACGAAATGCTCGCAAAAGGATTTACAGAGTCTAGCAATCCTGACCTTAAAGTAAATGCGGTTTCTATATTAAAAAACAAAACTCAAGTGACAGCCGATACTAATTTTTATGGCTATGGAGGAATGTATCGTCCATACGGATATTGGGGCGGCGGTGCCATGATGGGCGGCGGTACCACAACATTCAACAGCTATGATTATGTTGACGGCTCGTTGGTAATAGATATCGTATCTACAAAAACCGATAAACTAGTTTGGCAAGGAATCGGAAATGCCGAAATTGACAGCAAACCAGATAATCCAGAACAATTCATCAATGATGCAATCAAAAAAATATTAGCTGGTTTCCCTCCCGGAGCAGTTAAAAAATAATTGATACATAATTGTACTTGCCGAAAGTACGGCAAGTACAATTATTTCTACTTCTCCATACGCCCCCATCGTATTCTATTTTTAAGATTTTAAGAAAAAATAATACCACACCAATTAAACTTAAAAAAATGATCGATATATTACTCTTACTTTTCTTTTTTATTGCCACAATTGCAGGTTTGGCAACTTCAATTATGGTTTTGTTTTCCAAAAAAAACTATTCAAAAAGTTTCTTTTTAGGAATGTTTTTATTGAGTTTGGCGGTAGTAAGTATCTACAATTTTTATCTGTCAGCCAACTTATTTAAAAATTTCCCAGATCTATTTACTATCACAAAAGCGTTTATATTTTTAACCGCTCCATGCTCTTTTTTATATGTTAGAAACATTTTATCATTAAATAAAAGTTTTAGAAAATACGATTGGCTGCATTTTATGCCTTTTGTGATCTATTTCTTTTTAACGCTAATTGTTTATGTTGGAAGCCATACCAATATAAAAGCGGTCGATTATATTGCAGAATTAATCAAAAATCCATTTTCTGTTTTAACCCTGACGATTTGGCTTTTCTATGTCTTTTTTCAAACCATGTTGATTTTAAACTATGATCTGAAAAAATTTAGAGGAAACCAATTTCATCAAATTAAAGTAATTAACTGGATTAGAGTATATAATCTCATGATTCTGTTTTTATTTTCGGCGCTTTTTGTTCATCACTTCCTATTAAGAAAAATAGATGCAACAGACCTTTCTTGTTATGTGCTTATTTCCTCTGTATTGTTTTTTACGGTCGGCTGGCTTTATTTCAGACCTCATATTTTTCATGATCAAGAAGAAACCTTCGATTTTGTTGTTGATAATACAATAGAGGTAAAAACAAAAGAAACCAAAAATGCAATTCCGATAACAAATGAACTGACGCTCGAAAAAAGAGAAGAATATCTTTTAAAGCTAGATCACGTTTTGAACTCTCAGCATCTATTCTTAAAAAAAGATTTCGTAATCAGAGATTTGTCAGATGAAACCGGAATATCTGTACACCACTTATCCAATTTGATTAATTCTGAATTTGGGCTTCACTTTCAGGATTACGTTAACCTCAAAAGGATAGAGTATTTTAAAGACAAAATAAACGATCCAGAATGGAAAGATTTGTCTTTAGAAGGCATGGCTTGGGGTTCTGGTTTTAAATCTCGAACTACTTGTTTTAGGGCATTTATAAAACACACCGGAAAATCTCCTTCAGAATACTTTAAAACCATTCGAATAAATCCGGAGCATACAAACGCGTATTACTTTAAATAGTCGTACTTCGGAATACATGAGTTTAATACTAGCGGTAGTTTCTATTTTTTTTAATGAGGTGAGTTTGAATATAAACGATAACATTCTATGGAAAACAAAAAAACAATACACAAAAAAGTCCTGTTTTTACTTTGGATAGTAGTATCGTTTAATGTTTTAAATGCACAGAAGCATCATACCGTTATGAAAGATTCTTTAGACGGCGCTTTCGATTTGAGCGACTTTCTAATTTATGCCAACGGATTTATAGTCGTGCCCACCATTATTACAGAACCTGCCGTTGGAGGATTTGGAGGTGCTGTTGCGCCAGTTTTCCTGAAAAAACGAGCTCCTGTTGTGGATGAAAACGGTAAAAAACGATTTATAAATCCAGACATTACGGGAGGAATCGGAATGTATACGGCCAATAAAAGCTGGCTGGCAGGAGCTTTTCGTTCGGCAACATTGGTAAAGCCAAAAATATTATATCGCGCTTTTGCAGCTTACGGCGATATGAATTTATCATTTTATGCCAATAATTTGCCGAATCATAATGACGAAGAATTTAAACTCAATTTTAAATCGACCATTTTTTATACGCAATGGCTCAAACAATTTAATAATGCAAAATGGAGCGCAGGACCGCAGTACTTATTTTTAAATTCTAAGATAAACCTGCCCGATTTTAATCTTCCGCCGCCATTTGTTGACCCAAAAGATATTAAGAGCACCATAAGTCAGCTTGGAGCCGCGCTTCAGTTTGACGGACGTGACAACATATTTACGCCAGATAAAGGAATAAGAATCCAAACCGATTTTTTCTGGTCTGATAAAGCATTGGGGAGCGATTATCAGGCATGGCGTATCAATTTATCGGCAATTGGATATTATCCGTTGGCGAAAACCTTAATTGGCGGACTAAGGATTGAAGGGGAGCAGGCGTTGGGAAGTCCGCCTTTTTATTTAAAACCAGGAATCAATATGCGAGGAATTCCCGCAGCAAGATACATGGGAAACACCAGTATTGTGAGCGAGTTAGAATTTCGATGGGATTTGTACCGAAGATGGAGTCTTATGGGCTACGGCGGTCTCGCAAGCGCTTTTAACGATTGGGACGATGCTTTTGCAAAACCCGTTGTGTACAGCTACGGAACAGGCTTTAGATATCTCATAGCCAGAAAATTTAAACTCCGTATGGGAGTAGACGTTGCCAAAGGGCCAGAAGAATGGGCTTACTATATCGTTTTTGGAAGCAACTGGATGCGATAAGTACAAAAACAGAAAAAAACTTGTAAGAAGTTGTTTGTAAAATAAAAAACCTCGATGCTCCTGTATCGAGGTTTTTTGTGTTAAATATCTTAATAATCAGGCCCATTAAGAAAATATTAACAACTAAACATTACACAAATTGTATAATATTTAATTGTTTTGTAACAAATTGGAAACATTTGAGACTAATTTTAGTAAATCTTAAACATAACTTATGAATACATTTTCATTCAAATCAGTGTTTGCCGCTTCAATATTTTTGGCTGGAACTGCAGGCTGTTTTGCGCAAGACATTTTAGTAAATTCACTTAAACTAAATGCTAGCGACAAAAGTAAAGAGAACTTCAAATTTACAGAAGTAATTAACCTAGGAACAACATCGGTAAAATCTCAAGGATCATCTGGAACTTGCTGGAGCTACTCAACAAACTCATTCTTAGAGTCAGAAATGATTCGTTTAGGAAAACAGCCTGTTGAGCTTTCTCAAATTTATTCTGCAAGAAACGTGTATGTAGAAAAAGGTATTAACTATGTTCGTATGCACGGAGCCATTACGCTTGGAGATGGAGGAGCTCTTCACGATGTAATTAATATGTACAAAAAATACGGAACTGTGCCAAGAGAAGTTTACACAGGATTAAACTACGGAACAGACAAAAACAAATTTGCCGAAATGAGCGCTCTTATCGAAGGTGTTTTGGCAGCAGTGGTGAAAAACCCGAACGGAGAATTGACTCCAAACTGGCAAAAAGCATATTCTGCTGTTATTGATTCTTACTTAGGAAAAGTGCCAGATAACTTTACATACAAAGGAAAAAACTATACGCCACAATCTTTTGCTAAAGAAGTAGTAGGAATTAACCCAGATGATTACGTAGAAATGTCATCTTTTACAAATGCGCCTTACTACCAAAAAACAACTATGATGGTGCCAGACAACTGGTCATTGGATCAAGTTTACAACGTAAAATTGAACGATATGACAGACGTTATCGACAATGCACTTAAAAAAGGATATACTGTAGCTTGGGCAACAGATGTTAGCGAGAAAAGCTTTAGCTGGAAAAACGGTGTAGCTTACGTGTCTACTAAAAAATTCGACGATATGACGGCTGAAGAAAAAGCAGACATGTTTAACGGACCAAAAGCAGAACCAGAAATTACTCCAGAAATGCGTCAGGCAGCGTTTGATAACTACACTACAACAGACGACCACGGAATGCACATTATTGGTCTTGCAAAAGATCAAACGGGTAAAGAATACTATATTGTAAAAAATTCTTGGGGAGAAACAAACGACTACAAAGGTTTCTTGTTTGTAACTAAGAACTTCGTAAAATATAAAACTACTGCACTTCTAGTAAACAAAGGAGGAATTCCTGCTGAAATTGCTAAGAAATTAGGGGTTTAATTATCCTGAGGGTTTTAAGAAAATTGAAAAGCGCTACAATGAAATTGTGGCGCTTTTTTGTTGAATAAAATTATTCTTCAATTATTTTTTTTATCCTTTGGTATATTTGTTTTTCATAATTATCAAAACTATCTAATAATCTTCTTCTTTCAGATTCGTTATTTGAGTCATAATAGTTTATAATATTTTGTGGGACACCATAATCACTAGCAGTTCTTGCCTCGGGAGTAAATGCATTATATTCAAGTTTAACGAGTAACTTATCAATACCAATTACATCTGCAAAATCTTTATTTTGATGTTTAGAAATATAAAATTTGTACATTAGATTAAAAACTCCAATGTATTTTACTAATTGATATTTAAATGTATTAAAAACTAAAGTTGATGTAATTCTCATAGCGGAATTGACTGCATTCCTAGTTTCCTTTTCAATGTCAAATAATTTATTTTTTTTAATAGCATCTTCAGCTCTCTTATTAATATTATCCATGAGCCTATTAAAGTTGTAATTGTAAACGCCTTCATATCCATTATAGATGTAACTAACCAGAGATGCAATAAGTACTGAGAATGTCTCTCCTTTCTTAGTATTGTATTTTCGTTCAATTAAAAAATATAAATTATTATTTTCAATAGTAAGTTCTTTTATAATATCTAATATTTCTTGAAAGCCAATTTGATTTAATACTAAAAATGGCCCAGAATTTAAATCATGAATCAAAGTATTTATTCTTTTATGAGATTCAGCATTTAGATTATTAATAGCGTCATATATTTTTATTTTATCTCTTTTGCTAATTACTTTAAATTGCGATAGTATTTCCTCTGGAATCTCTCTGTCTTCTTGTAAAGTTTTAATTTCTGCAAGTCTTTGTTTACTTGTTTCATTTAGATATTCAATAGGAGTCATCTCATCATCAATTTCTTTTCTTTCATTTAATAATTGATAATTCTTATGCTCAATTTGGTTCCCAACTTCATTTATTACATTAAGAAACTCTTCTTCTAGAGAAATTACACGCCCTTTAAAATGTTCCATAAATCGTCCAGCTCTTCCAGCAATATTTTTTGCATCAAAGGTTAATAAGGGCTTTCCATTAGTGCCAGCTCCTTTTTCACTTTTGTAAACAATCATATTTTTAGCAGTGGTATTTACACCTTCAGTTATTGTAGTTGTGGAAGTTAGTATATTTACATTTGACTCTTTTGTGTTAAACAAGTTCACGATTTCTTTTTGAATATACTTTGGCACAACACCATGGTGTACTGCAATTCCTTTTTCTAAGGATTCAATTACAACCCACCTGTTGTCATATTTATTTTTTAAATGATCAATAAATGCCTGAAAGAAATCTGTGTCTATATTAGACCTTTCATATTCATTTGCTACTTTTTCAGCATTGGCTTGGGTATTACAATAAACTATTGCGTTTTCATCTTCTAATAGAATTCGATCCAAGATTTCCTGCATTCTTGCTCTTTTAGTCTTCTTTTTTGTAAAATTAAAATTTACACCATCAATATTTATTTCTGCTTTTACATTTTCAATTTCTGTTTTACTAACCTTGACAATTTCATATTCATTTCTTAAAAGTTTGGTTATTTTGAAGTCATTTAAGAATAAATCAAATGAAGGGTTGTATCCAGGTGATTTTTTTTCAAATATTTCAATGTATGGTCCCGCAAGTAATAAATCTACATTTGTATATTGTGATAGTCCATAAAATATTGCCATTCTATAGGCAACATCACGTTCATTTTCTTTCGCTTCATCATCAATGACATATCCATTATCAATTTTATAAACTTCATCAACGAAAATAAAGTCTATTAATAAAGATGTATTATTTTTGTCTAAAAAGGATAAGAATCTCTCTGGAGTAAAAATGAAAATATTATTTAATCCATAATCGGTATCTATATCGCTTAATGTATGGATTTTATAATCAATAGGGAAAGCAATTTTACCTTCTTTAATTTTCGATAGATTTTCTGACAGTAATGCAATACTTGGAAATATTAATACAATGTTTCTATATTTCATTTTCTTTATTACTTCGTAAACTAAATGCGTTTTTCCAAACGATGTTGATGCCGATAGAAAATATCTGTTTTGCTTTTGAGTTTCAAATAAATTAAGAATATCCATTTGAAATTTGTGTAGCTTTGAATCTTCATCGGTGAATAATGAGGATTCATAAAATAATGATGAAAAAGTACTCAAGCCAATGTTTTCATCCTCAATCGAAGAAGTATAACTAGAGTTAAATTTATCTAAAACATCATAGTATTGAGGAACTCCAACTTTATTAGACAAATAAATTAAGAATCTTTTATCTGAATCGTCAAGTTCTTCATCTTTAATGAAATCAAAAAAGTCACAAACTTCATCTAATAGTTTGTGCATTGGTAAGTTACCGCTATTGTATGAATTTAATGCTTTTACTACATTAAGGGTTCTTTCTTGTCTATCCATTTTATAATTGTTTCTTTAGATGATTTTACGTCATCAATTGGAATCAGAATAAAAAATATTGAGTGTTCGATAGTTATTTGATCAAATTTTATATGATTATAATTATCATTAATATGCTTAATTGCGGTCTTAATCGTTTCATTATAATCGTTATTAATTTTGTTAAACGTTACAAGAATAGGGTATACTAATTTTATTTCATTTTTGATTAACTCGTCTGCTAATGAATCAATTATGCATTTTTCCCAGTGATCAAGTATTTTATAAAGTTTTGAGCTCTTATCTGTAATATTACCTTTTTTTTGAAGAATTGTTGTAAAGTTCGTATTAACTAAATAATCATCTGAAATTGCCTTTTCTATGTTTTTAAAAACACTATCGATCGCGTCTTCACAATCTTCATAAAATTTGGTTTCTCCAAACCAAAGCTCAATTTCATTGCCTTTTTGAATTAAATGGAAAGAATCATATCCAGTTACTTCTGATTTTTTTTGTATGTCATAGAAATATCCTCTAGAAACTAAAGTGTTTGTATTGTAAAAGTGATGAAGTACAGTACATAATAATGCCTCACCGTAAATACCTAATCTTCTTTTTGCTAAATCAGTTGCAGTATAATTGTATTTAAATTTAGTATTAAATGCTTTGATAAACATTTTTTGATGATCTCCGTCCAGTAATTGAAATTCATCATATGCATAATACAAGATACTTTCATAAATAATCCTATTTAAATCTTCAGCATCAACATTTTTATAACAATCATCATTCAAATCTTTATGAGTTATACAAGTTTTATCTATGCCCAAAGTAGAATGGGATAATTTATACTCTAATATAAGTGTCTTGTCTATTAGCTTTTTTAGACTGTCTTTCATTTTGCATATTTTAAGAGTCGAAAAATTTGCTTGTAAATAAGGAATTTTAAATATTATTCCATACAGTATAAACACCTGTTTTATGCCCAGGAATTATATACAAAGAGCATAGCATCTATTAGTCTTAATTATTGATAAAGATAAAGTGTTTGTTTTTTATTATTTTACGGATTTCCATAAAACAAAAAAAGAGGTGCAATTAATGCGCCTCTTTTTATATATTTTTAAAACCAGAAATTACTTCCCCTTCATCAATCTCTCGAAATACTCCACTTTATCCTTTTCAGCCTGAACCAAACGCTCATAAAGTTTTATTTGTTCCTCATGAGCCTGTATTAATTTATCCAAAGGATTAAATGTACACACGTAATTTATTGCCGAAGAATTATCAACATGGTAAGTATTCCCAATAACATTTAAAACGGCTTCATCAGAAAAATTCTTAATCGCTTCAGACGAAACACCCAAAGCTTCTGCAATGGCGTTTAGTTTTTCATCATCAACGGTTTCGCTTCCTTCAATATTAGAAATCGTCTGTTGGCTCATGCCAATAGCAATGGCAAGTGCTTCTTGTTTCATTCCTCTAAGCTCACGAATGCGGCTTATGTTTCTTCCGATATGTTTTGGTTTTGTTGCTGTGCTCATACATCAAAGATATTAAAAATCCTTAAAAATTAAGATATTGGTGAAAGACTATCTTTTTTGGTGAATTACCAAACCAGATGTTTTGTTAGAATGTATTCTATTGTTTATTTAGCGGAGATAAAAATACAATTTTTCTCACAATAATTATTCATAACCAAAATTATAAATAAACGCCATGAAAACAGAAAACGAAAGCAATGCCAATGAGAACCAAATAATAGAATCGATAGCTAGATTGGTATCAGATATTGGTTTCGACGGAGAATATAAAAATCATCCAGAATACTTAACCGAGATTTTTGAGCATCTTCTAGAAACAGAATCAGGAGACAGCCGTTCCTTACGAATTAAAATGCTAAGCTGCATTAGAACCAGTAAAATGCTGGCAAAAGCGCTAGAGCCATTTTCAGACGAAGAAGTGCAAAAAGCCTGCGTTAAAATGATAAAGGTGTAAAAAGAAGTACTTCATCGGCTTTCTAAGTAATTCATGGTCAGAATAAAAGCTAACTAAAAGAAAATCAGTATCTTTAGTCTGAGTTTTTTAATAGGAGCATTAATTTTATTCAAAAATCATGAAAAAGTATGAAGCAGTTTTATGTACACTTGCGTTCGTATTTTCTCTCGGCTGTTTTGCTCAGAGCACAAACAGTGCCTCTGCTTCTTCGGCACCAGGAAAAACGACATTATTGACGGATAGTCTCCCTACAGATGATATGGTAATTCAATCGTATTATGTAGAAGAAAGAATAAACAAACTTTTTGGAGGTAGAATTATTACCTACCAAGTTTCAAAATTGGACATGGTCGATACTTACGATCTTGGTCCGAATAATACAAGAACCGTAATTCCGAATTACGTAAAAAGAAAACCTAAAGTTGCTCCAAATACAATAGAAACCAAAACGCTTGTTGCAAGTGCGAATACTTCTGTACCGCCTGTTAAGGTTGAAGTTACAGCTCCTGCGCCTTCAACTTCAAAATATATAACCGTTAATATGGTCGACACTTACGAAAAAGTGATTGATAAAGGGTATAAATCTGTCGATATGCTTAAAAAAGTAGCCGACCGTTTTTATTTTGAAGGCAATCTAACCGCAGCAGCGGGCTATTACACCCAATTATTTGACCAAGCCAAAGATTTGGATGTTATTTATTATTATAGATATGCTCAGTCCTTAAAAGCAATAAATGAAAATGAAAAAGCAAATGCTTTGATGAAAAGATTTAAGAGTGAAACTTTGAGTATGAAATAGGGTTTTTCTTTGTGTGTTTTTTTAACCGCAAAGTTCGCAAAGATTTTACGCAAAGTTCGCTAAGGTTATTTTTATTTTGAGATAAATCTAAAGATTAAGTTCGCAAAGCTTTGTTTATAAAGCTCTGCGAGCTTTTTTTGTGTGAAGTTTTTTTACCGCAAAGGGCGCTAAGGTTTACGCAAAGTTCGCTAAGGTTATTTTGAGATAAATCTAAAGATTAAGTTCGCAAAGCTTTGTATAAGACTTTGCGAATTTTTTGTTTTATCTACAGTTTGTCATCCTGAGGAACGAAGGATCACACTCGCATATCGACAAAGATTGGTAACCTTTGCGATCTCCTTTATAGATTCCTATTATTAAGATCTCGAAAAAAAACCTTCGCGCACTTTGCGTAAAAGCCTTGCGCCCTTTGCGGTTAAATAAACAATCCTAATATTGGAATTTGGAATTTTAAAACTTTGGAATTTGAACAAAAAAAAAGACCATCATTTCTGATAGTCTTTTTTTGCTCCCCCTCTTGGGCTCGAACCAAGGACCCTCTGATTAACAGTCAGATGCTCTAACCAACTGAGCTAAGGAGGAATCACCTTAAAAGGTTAATATGTTTGCTAAAAAAAGTTGCTCCCCCTCTTGGGCTCGAACCAAGGACCCTCTGATTAACAGTCAGATGCTCTAACCAACTGAGCTAAGGAGGAAAGTGTTGCTCTTTTTAGCGAGTGCAAATATAAAACTATTTTTAGTTTCTCAAAAACATTTCCACTCTTTTTTTGACTTTTTTTTACTTGCCTACAATGGCCTTGTAAATGTCGTTACCATTAGCAAATAGTAGCAGTGAAATAAGTAAAACAAAACCAACCATTTGCGCATTCTCTAGGAATTTGTCGCTTGGTTTTTTGCCGCTAATAATTTCATACAATAAAAACATTACGTGTCCACCATCAAGAGCCGGAATTGGCAATAAATTCATAACGCCAAGCATAATTGATAATAAAGCTGTGATTGACCAGAAAACTTCCCAGCTCCAAGAACTAGGGAAAATGTTGTAAATAGCCGCAAAACCACCCACTTGTTTGTAAGCTTTAGTTTCTGGGTTAAAAATCATTTTCAATTGTTTTCCGTAACCTACTAATTGATCTTTTCCTTTTTCAAGACCAATCGGAATAGATTCGAAGAAACCATATTCTTTAGTGCTTATTTTATAGTATCCTAATTTCTCCAATGATTTCATGTCTAAACCACCAGCAAAAACACCTAAAGTTCCTTCTGGAGAAACTTTCACAGTAAGAGGTGTTTCTTTTAAATCGCGTAAAACAACTGCAGAAATTGATTTTCCTTTATTAGCTGCTAAGATTGCTTTTGCTTCATCAAAATATTTAACTTTTTGTCCGTTAAGAGAAAGAATCAAATCTTTTGCTTTCAAATTTTGGTTTGGCGATTCTTCTCCAACTTTTCCGATAGCAAAAGGTCTGCGGATATCGATTAGCATTCCTTTTTCTGTTTTAGAAAGCTGATCCACAAAATCGGTCGGCATTGTAATAGTTTGCTGTTTTCCGTTTCTTTCAATCAAAACGTGTTTTGCCATGATGACATTCATATTCATGTCGCTGTCAAAATTCTCTACAGCTTTACCATCTATAGAAATAATTTTATCACCCGTTTTAAAACCAGCTTTAAGCATAGCAGGATTTTCAATTGCAACACCATCTTTTAAGTCAGCATTTGCAATATAAGTATCTCCGTAAGCAAATGCCATTCCGATATAGATAATAAAAGCCAAGATAAAGTTTACGGTAACACCGCCAAGCATAATAATTAAACGTTGCCAAGCCGGTTTAGTACGAAATTCCCAAGGCTGAGGAGGCAGAGCCATTTGCTCCTTGTCCATACTTTCGTCAATCATTCCAGAAATTTTCACATAACCACCCAGCGGCAGCCATCCGATACCATATTCTGTTTCTCCGATTTTCTTTTTGAAAAGTGAATATTTAACATCAAAAAACAAATAAAATTTTTCGACTCTAGTTTTAAACAATTTAGCAGGGATAAAATGCCCTAATTCATGAAGAATAATAAGTAAAGATAAACTCAATAGAAATTGAGAGAGTTTGATAACTATATCCATTTTTTGTTTTTAATTCGTATTTAACGCACAAAAGTAGCGTTTTCTATTTTAATATAAGTATGCAAGATAGTGTTTAAGATTTTAAATGTTTGTTAATAATTATATTAGTTTTTATTAAACAAAAAAGTAAATCTCACTTATTGTATTAGTACTTCATTGCATGAAAATGTTACAAAATGTCCTATTCTGATATTTTTAAAACTTATTGGGGAGGTGTTTTTAAAATTTCAATTCTAATTTCATTTTAAGCTTAAAAGATTATTCTTAAATAGTTAACAAAACTATTTTGAATTTCTTAAAGACTTTTTTGTTTTATTAATTTTTTACAGTGAGACTATGAATTTTATTAGACAAATTGAAAGAATAAAAAAAATGCACAAACTAATTTCTGGAGAAAAAATAGGTTCTCCTCTAACATTTGCCAAAAGGTTATGTCTGAGCCGAAGCCAGTTTTATAACGAGCTAGAACTCATAAAAGAACTTGATGCTCCAGTAAAGTATTGTAAAAAAAGAGAGACTTTTTATTATGAAACTCCTTTTGAATTGATATTGAATTTTTCGCTAAAAACAATAAAAGATGATGAATCTAAAGAAATTTTTGGCGGTTCTAACTTCCGTCCAAGTTTATTGGACGGAACTCTGATAAGTTTGCTATAACAAATTGTTTCTCGAGAAAATGATTTTTGTTAAAATTTATTAATTAAAATTTTTAAAGTTTATCATCATGGAATTAGAAAACTTAAATTTAGTAGAGCTTAATGCTCAGGAAATAAAGGAAGTAACAGGGGGAGAGCTTTTTACCTTTATCGCGCTCGGCGCATTAATTATTGGGGTTGGCCTAATTTCTAATAACAATAGTAAAAAAGTTAATGGACCAGGAGGCAATGGTGGTACAGCTTATTATAGAGAAGATGTATTAACAGGTGGTTTTATGTTTTAATAAAATTTAATTAGAGAGTCTTGATTAAATCAAGGCTCTTTTTAATCTAAAAAATAAACATTAATGTCAATTACAATGAAATCAAATACAAGAGTAATAAAACTGATTGCGCTTTCTGTTATAATTCTTTTAGTATCATCGTGTGCTTTAAAAGCAATTCCCTCAGAATATACTTCTGTTAAGAATGGTTTTGAAAATGTTGAATTAGATAAACTTGGAAATGGAAAAGTTTTGATTTATAATGGATCTGATGTTTCACATAAAATAGACAATACAGCTAGATTGAACATCTGGATTAATGATAAATCGTTAGGACAATTAAAAGCAAACGAATATGTTATTTTAGATTTGAAAGAAGGAAATTATAATTTTAAAGTGCAGCATTTAGATATGGTTAACATGCGAAGCGATCATAAGGTTGAAATTGATAGTAAAACAAAAGCTATTAAAATAAAACCAACTATAACTTCAAATAAATTGGAGATTACGAATGAATTGCCTCAGAATTTTAACAAGTTCAGCTATGCGAAGAAGATATAAAAACTTGATTTAATTTCCTTACTCGTATTCGTAATGAAAGAAGTATTTATTGATTCTAAAAAAGTGCAAGTTTTAGGAATGCTAATAAGTGTTCCGATTGTTTTGTTTTTTCTATTTGTTTTGTATTTTACATGGAATCAAGGTTTTGCAGATAGTTTGAAAGCAGTAAAGCAAACATTACAGCTTTTTGTTAATAAAAAACTAAATGTGCTTTTAATTTTATTGGTTCCCAATTTAATTATTTGCGTAGGCATAATTGTGCATGAAATTATACATGGAATTTTTATGGCACTTTTTTCAAAAGAAGGATGGCAATCGGTAAAATTTGGTTTCATTAAGAAATATTTAATGCCTTTTGCAAATTGTACGGAACCGTTAGAATCCAAGAAAATGTTAGTTGTTGCACTTGCACCATTTTTTATTCTTGGCTTATTGCCTTCAATTTATGGATTTCTTTATAATAATTTGACTTTCTTATTTATTGGCTTTTCGATGACTTTAGGTGCAGTCGGAGATTTTATCTATGCTTATTTAATATTTAAAGTGGGTTTAAATCATAAATTATTAGATCATAAGAGCAAAGTTGGTTTTATGATTATAGATTAGAATGAAGTAAGGAAGAAGCTGACAGTTCGAAAAAACGAAAGAGAAATACAAAAAAGTAAATAAGAAGATTCTATTAAATATTTTGAAAGTCATTTTCTTCATTTCCCTATTATGGGCTTTTTTATTATTGAATGAGAAGGAAGGATTTCTTACTCGTACCATAATAACAATAGGTGACATAAAAATAAATTTGATTTCATTTTTTATGATTTAGAACTTGCTAAATTTAAATAATCTAGAGAAATTTTCGGCGGTTCTAACTTCCGTCCAAGTTTATTGGACGGAAGTCTGATAAGTTTGCTATAACAAAATACTTCTCGAGAAAATGAATTTTGTTGAATTTATTATTTAACTATTTAAATTTTAAAATTATGAATTTAGAAGAATTGAATTTAGAAGAACTTGATGTTCAGGAATCGAAAGAGATCGAAGGGGGCTTTGGAATATTGTTTATTGCTGCTCATATTTTTGCAATTGGCGTATATAATGGCTATAAATCAGCAGAAGCTAGTGCTCATTAATTAATAAGTTAATATACATACATATGGAAACGAGAGATTATGCAGTTATTGAATTAACTCAAGATGAGATTCAAGAAGTAGAAGGAGGATGGTTGCCAGCTGTTCTTGGTGGTATAGCGATCGCAGCCTCTATTTACGGTGCAGGACGTGCTTGCGGAGAAGCATTGTATTACGCAACACACTAAATAATTAATTTAAAAACAAGTTTTATGGAATCATCTAGAGTTTTAAAAATTGTAAGAATAGGTATATTCATATCTTTTGCATTATACATTTTAGGTTATTTAAGTAAGACATTGTTTTAATTTTAACTTGAAAATCTCTCTTCAAACATTTGATTTGAGGAGAGATTCTTTACATAAGAAATTTCTATGCCTAATGAAAACTTGTTTTTCTTGTTTAAAAAACAATAACTTCTAGTAAGATAATACTTTGTCAATGTCAATAATTTTATAATTCTCTTTATTTAAATGAAGAGAATATTCTTTTTACCTTGAATATGAATTTCAGTTCAGATCCAATAAACACACTTGAAAATCTTATTGCAAAAAACAAAACAAGGAGTTTCTCCATTTATCTGATAATTCTTTTGGCTATCATCACTTTGCTGTTATTGTTGCCAGTAATTAAAGTAGACATTAGCAGTCAAAGTAGAGGAATAGTTCGCAGTAAAACAGATAATGTTCCAGTTGCAACAATTGTTAGCGGAAGGGTTAATTGGATAGCTTTAAAAAATAATGCTTTTGTAAAAAAAGGAGATACATTAATAAAAATCTCAAAAGAAAATCTGGAAAGTGACAAAAGAACTCAAGATATATTATCAAGTTCTGTTTCTTTATTACTAAGCGATATTAATAATTTACTGCACAATCAAACAAAAAATTTGCTTACTTCTACAGCACGAGAAGATTTATTTAAATTTCAATCAGGAAAGAACGAACTGCAAAGCAAAATTTCGCAAGCGCAAAATAATTATGACCGCAATAAAATTCTTTTTGATAAAGATATTATTGCTAAGGCAGATTTTGAAAAACTTGAATACGAATTACGGTTAAACAAACAAGCCTTGCAAAGTTTTGTAAGCCAACAAAAAGCAGCTTGGGAAAATCAGAAAAGAGATTTAGAAGAACGATTGAAAAATCTTAACGGAACTGTTGCTAAAATAAACGTTGAGGCCAATAATTATTTCGTATTGGCTCCTATTTCGGGAACTATAGAAAACTTTTCAGGGATTCAAAAAGGTTCTTTTGTAAATGCATCGCAATCTATTGCAACAATTTCTTCTCCAGATCATCTTATTGTTGAGAATAATGTTTCTCCAAATGATATTGGTTTAATTAAGAAAAATCAAAAAGTAAAATTCCAGTTAGATGCTTTTAATTATAATCAATGGGGTTTGTTGGAAGGGAAAGTGATTGATATTGACCATAATATAACAATACAGGGAGAACAGGCTTTTTTTAAGGTACGCTGTTCCTTAAATTCTAATACTTTACATCTAAAATCAGGCTACAAAACCGATGTTTCAAAAGGAATGACCTTAACTACGAGATATATAATTACACGCCGAAGTTTATTCGATTTGCTATTTGACAAAATAGACAATTGGCTAAACCCAAAACAACTATCAGCTTAAAATTAAATGGCTTCAATAAAAATAAAACAACATGATATTAAAGATTGTGGCGCTGCTTGTTTGGCATCTATTGGAAACCATTTCAAAGTTAATCTTCCAATAGCGAGAATACGCCAGTATGCCAACACAGATAAGCGAGGCACCAATGTTCTTGGAATAATTGAAGCTGCCGAGAAAATGGGTTTTACAGCAAAAGGCGTAAAAGGAGGCTTAGATGCCTTAGATAAAATTCCGCTTCCCGCTATTGCACATATTATAACAAAAGAGCAGTATCATCATTATCTAGTTATTTACAAAGTTGAAAAATCTGCGATTACTGTTATGGATCCAGGTTTTGGTAAGATGGAAACATACATTTTTGAAGAATTTCAAAAAATCTGGACAGGCGTTTTAATTCTTTTTGCACCAAATGAAGATTTTAAAACATTAGATGAAAAAATATCACCTTTAAAAAGGTTTTGGAATTTAATTCAGCCACATAAAACTATTTTAATTCAGGCATTAATTGGTGCTATAGTATTTACAGTTTTAGGATTGGCAATGTCAATTTATATCCAAAAAATAACAGATTATGTTTTGGTAGATGGCAATAGAAATCTGCTAAATTTATTAAGTGTTTCTATGATCGCGATTATTCTCCTTCAAGCATATATTGGCTCAAAGAAAAGCATTTTTGTTATGAAAACAGGCCAGTTAATCGATGCTAAATTGATCTTAGGTTATTATAAACATTTGCTTCATTTGCCTCAACGATTTTTTGATACCATGCAGATTGGAGAAATTACATCCCGAATAAATGACGCAGTAAAAATAAGATCATTTATAAATGAAACCGCAATCGAAATGATTGTAAATGTTTTTATTGTCATCTTTTCTTTTGCATTAATGTTTACCTATTATTGGAAATTGGCTTTGGTCATTATTCTGGTTATTCCGTTTTATGTTTTAATTTATTTTCTGCTAAACAAATTCAACAAAAAGGTTGAAAGAAACATAATGGAGAATGCTGCAGAACTGCAGACACAATTGGTTGAAAGCATTACGCATGTTAGAACTGTAAAGGAATTTGGGATTGAAGAGTTTTCAAATTTAAAAACCGAAAATAAATTTGTAAAACTATTATTCATAACTTATAAATCTGGTTTAAATGGCATTTTTGCTACAACTTCAACACAGTTTCTGGCATCTATATTTACTGTAATCTTGATGTGGATTGGTTCGGGTTATGTGATTGATAGAGCAATTACTCCTGGAGAATTGTTTTCCTTTTATGCGTTAATCGGTTATTTTACATCGCCCGTTGCATCCTTAATTAATATGAATAAAACAGCGCAAAATGCATTGATTGCAGCAGACAGGCTTTTTGAAATCATGGATTTAGAAAGAGAAGAAAGCGAAAACAAAATTGAATTATCAAAAGAAAATTTAGGAGATATAAAATTTGAAAATGTTTCTTTTCGGTATGGATCTCGCGTCGAAGTTTTTAAAAATTTTAATGCTGTATTCAAGAAAAACCAAACAACAGCGATTGTAGGTGAAAGCGGTAGCGGAAAAACTACTTTAATTTCGTTATTGCAAAACCTTTATCCCATAAAAGAAGGTAAAATTAATATTGGAGATTTTGATCTTCAACATGTTCATTATAAGAGTTTAAGGAAAATTGTTGGTGTTATTCCCCAACAGCTTAATTTGTTTTCTGGAAATATTATAGAAAACATTGCTTTAGGGGAATCTTTTCCTAATATTCAGAGAATTTTGGAGCTTTCAAAGCAACTTGGAATTCACGAGTTTGTCGAAAAATTGCCAAACGGTTTTGAAACACAGATTGGTGAAAATGGAGCGATGCTTTCGGGCGGACAAAAACAAAGAATTGCCATTGCAAGGGCATTATATAAAAATCCAGAAATTTTATTAATGGATGAAGCGACCGCATCTTTAGACACTAATTCAGAAAGAATAGTGAAAGAAGTTATCGATAATTTTAAATCCTCAGGAAAAACTATAATTGTCATTGCGCATCGTTTGAGTACAATAGCCAATGCAGACACTATATTGGTTATGAAAAATGGGACAATTGTAGAATCAGGCAATCATTTTGATTTGCTGGAACAGAAAACGGAATATTATAATTTATGGAATAAGCAGAATTTGGTTTAAATGTTTGTTAATTAATAAACATTTCGATTTCTCGTTTTAACAAGATGCCGTAACTTTACTTTTCGAACACTGCCTCACTCAATTGGTAGTATAAAATCATTAAAAGTTACAAGTATATGGCAACGAAATTATTTTCTCCCTTTACCATAAAAAATATCACCTTAAAAAATAGAATTGCGATTTCGCCAATGTGCCAGTATTCTGCAATTGACGGATTTGCAAACGATTGGCATCTGGTTCATTTAGGAAGCCGTGCCAGCGGAGGTGCCGGACTTATTATTCAGGAAGCAACGGCGGTTTCTCCAGAAGCTAGAATTTCTCCTTCCGATCTTGGAATCTGGAAAGATGAACATATCGAAAAACTAAAACAAATTAATGCCTTTATAGTTTCTCAAAATTCTATTCCCGGAATTCAATTAGCGCATGCAGGAAGAAAAGCAAGTGTTTCGGCTCCATGGTTGGGGAATAAGAAATTAGATTTCGCTCAAGGCGGATGGCAAACTGTAGCGCCAAGTGCGATTCCGTATCATGAAAATGAACCATTTCTTCCGGAAGCATTGGACAAAAACGGAATTCAAAAAGTAATCTCCGATTTTAAAACAGCAACCAAAAGAGTAGTTGAAGCAGGATATCAGGTAGTAGAAATTCATGCGGCGCATGGTTATTTGCTGCACCAATTTTTATCGCCTTTAACAAATGTAAGAACAGATGAATATGGCGGAAGTTTCGAAAACAGAATCCGTTTTACGCTGGAAGTTGTAGAAGCGGTTCAGTCAGAATGGCCTTCAGATTTGCCTTTGTTTGTTAGAATTTCAGCAACCGATTGGGCAGAAAACGGATGGAATCCAGAAGAATCTGTACAGCTTTCTAAAATATTAAAAGAAAAAGGAGTAGATTTAATAGATGTTTCGTCGGGCGGATTGGTTTCGCATCAGAAAATAACATTAGGGCCAGGTTACCAAGTTCCTTTTGCTGAAAAAGTGAAAGCAGAAGCAGGAATTGCAACAGGCGCAGTCGGATTAATTACAGAAGCCAAACAAGCCGAAGAAATTTTAAATATGGATCAAGCCGATTTGATTTTATTCGCTAGAGAATCATTGAGAAATCCGAACTTGCCTTTAGATTTCGCCGCAACATTAAACGACGATATTCAATGGCCAAAACAATACGAGAGAGCTAAACTTTAATATTTTTTTTTCCGCCACGAATTCACGAATTTATTTTTTTGTAATTCGTGAATTCGTGGCGAATAAACTAAAACAAAACCAATGCAGAAGATAAAAACAGCACTATTATCATACGGAATGTCGGGGAAAGTTTTCCATGCGCCATTTTTAGATATTCACGAAGGATTTGAACTATTAGGTTCTTGGGAAAGAAGCAAAAAATTAATTCAAGAAGATTATCCATACGTAAAAAGTTACGCTTCGCTAGACGAATTATTAAACGATGATGTCGATTTGGTAATTGTAAATACGCCAGTTGGAACGCATTACGAATATGCTAAAAAAGTGCTTTTGGCAGGAAAACATGCCGTGGTAGAAAAAGCATTTACAACAACGGTTGCAGAAGCAAAAGAATTGGCAAAAATTGCAAAAGAAAAGGGTTTAAAATTGGCTGTCTTCCAGAATAGAAGATGGGACAGCGATTTTAAAACCGTGAAAAAAGTAATTGATGATGGCGTTTTGGGAGATTTGGTCGAAGCCGAATTTCATTTCGACAGATACAATCCATTGTTAAGCCCAAAAGCACAT
Source organism: Flavobacterium sp. F52 (assembly GCF_000278705.1). NCBI lineage: Bacteria > Pseudomonadati > Bacteroidota > Flavobacteriia > Flavobacteriales > Flavobacteriaceae > Flavobacterium > Flavobacterium sp. F52. The sequence continues at coordinate 294,777 of NZ_AKZQ01000026.1, forward strand.
AAAGAAACGGCCAATGACGGAGCTGGAGTTCTAAAAGATTTAGGTCCGCATATTATAGATCAGGCAATAAGTCTGTTTGGATGTCCAAAAGCTGTTTTTGGCGACATTCGCGTAACCAGAGAAAACTCTGTTGTAGACGATTGGATCGATTTGACTTTGTTTTATTCTAATTTCAGAGTCCGTTTAAAAGCAGGATTTTTTGTTAGAGAAGCGAATCCAGCGTATACACTTCACGGAAAAAAAGGTTCATTTTTAAAACCTCGTGGAGATGTGCAGGAAGACGAATTGAAAATTGGCAAAAAGCCAAATTTAGATTCTTGGGGAACAGAAGACGAAAGTTTGCAGGGACTTTTGCATACCCAAATAGACGGTAAAATTGTGAGAGAAAAAATTCCTACGCTTCAAGGCAATTATTTCAGTTTCTTTGATGGCGTTTACGACTCGATTGCAAATGATAAAAAAGAACCCGTTACCGCAGATGAAGGCGTAAAAGTAATGCAGGTTATAGAAGCCGCGATTGCAAGTAATGCCCAGCAAAAGGTAATAGGCATATCATAAAACGTTCCGTAGGAATGTCTGATTGGTAGAATGCACAGCAAAAGGTGATAAGCATATATTAAAAACATTCCATTAGGAATGTCTCGTCGGTAAATTTTTCGTTCCGTAGGAACGTTTGATACATTAAATTGTTAAAATGACACCAAAATCAAACGTTCCTACGGAACGTAAATGTGATGGGATATTATTTTTTTCTACCGACGAAATGTTCCTACGGAACAACGAAATGTAAATAGAACGGGATATCTCAAAAATTGAGAATCCCTTTTTTTGTTTACATAAAAAAATGAAACAAATTATAATTCTAGTAAACCCGAAAAATCGTAATTTTAATAATAAGAATTCAATTAAAAACCTCTGAATTTATAAACAATAACGTTGTATATTGTAGATAATCTTAGGCTTTATGCACTTTGACGAGCGTTTTTAGTATTTTTGACAACATTCCAATAAAAATCAATATGCTGATAAACATTAATCCATTATCGCTTTTTCAGACCAAAGCAAAAATCAAGAAAGTATTTAGAGAAGCCAAAGCTTCCTATTTAAATCGCATTCGTTTTGCTGTTGGAATGTTTTATTTCGGAATGGGTTTGAGTTTTGCCACATGGGCGAGTAGAATTCCAGATATCAAAACAGCTTTGCATTTAACAGAAGGTGATTTGGGTTCTATACTTTTTGCGCTTCCGGTTGGGCAATTGGTTATTATGCCTTTTTCGGGCAAAATGGTTACTAAATTTGGAAGCCATCGCATTTTGATTTTCTCCTTAATAATGTATGTTTTGTGCCTTATTAATTTAGGTTTGGCAACAACATCATTACAATTATCCCTCGGATTATTTTTATTTGGTCTTTTTGGAAACTTAGCCAATATTGCTGTAAACACACAAGGTGTTTATACCGAAGTGTTGTTTAAAAAAACAATTATGTCTTCGTTTCACGGAATGTGGAGTTTTGCCGGATTTACAGGCGCACTGGTTGGTTTAGGAATGCTGGCTTTAAAATTAAGTCCGCTGCATCATTTTATTATTGTAGCCGGAATTGTTTTATTGATGGTGGCATTTAACTTTAAATTTTTGGTTAGAGCCAAAGAAAAAAAGAAACCCAAAGAAGAAGGCAAAAAACTATTTGTAAAACCAGACACGGCTCTGCTTTGGCTAGGTGTTATCGGATTTTGCAGTATGGCCAGCGAAGGTGTTATGTTTGACTGGAGCGGAGTTTATTTTAAAGATATTGTAAAAGCTCCAGGACCATTGGTTGTTTTAGGGTATACTTCTTTTATGATTATGATGGCCAGCGGAAGATTTCTTGGCGACGGATTAATCAATAAATTTGGACGCGAACGTGTCATGCAGATTAGCGGTGTTATGATTTCGGCTGGACTTTTTACAGCGGTTTTTCTTCCTTATATCATCCCGTGTACCATTGCTTTTATGTTTGTAGGTTTGGGCGTTGCAACGATTGTTCCTACTGTTTACAGCATTGCAGGTAAAAACCCGACAGTTCCAGCGGGCGAAGCTTTAACGATTGTTTCGAGCGTAAGTTTCTTAGGTTTCTTAATGGGGCCGCCAGTAATTGGTCACATTGCACAAAGTTTTGGACTGCAGTTTTCTTTTGCCTTTATCGGAATTTTTGGCGTTCTGATTGCTTTTATGGTTTCTAAAATTAGGACATAGGCTTAATATAATTGTCTTTTAAGATTTATTATTTTTAGCTATTATTTACTTAAATTGAAATAAAATTGAAAGAATTTACTTATGTTTAAATAATTTGTTTATTTTTGAATTTCTAACTTAGACGTTAAAGTTAGAAGTTTCTCTTTTTCCAAAAACCAATTTTATCTTTTGAATTAAGGATTGTCAATCCTAAGAATATTTAAAAGTTAATAACAGGTTTTAATGATAAAAAATTACGCAGTTTTCTTTATTTTTTGGTTCTTTAATTTTGCTTTTTCACAACAAGAAATAACAGTAACAGGAATTGTTATTGATGCCCGAACGCAGAATCCGCTCGAAAATGTAGTGGTGACGATACAGAACACAGCTGTGATGCAGCTTACTTCAAAATCGGGAAAATTTGAACTTCATATATTTCCCAAAAAAGAACAATTACTTTTACTAAGAAGCCAAGGATACAAAGATTTTCTTTTGAAAGTAAAGTCCAATGCCGGACAGAATATTAATCTCGGAATATTACAGTTAGAAGACACTTATTCAGATGAGGTTCCTGCTGCATTAATCACTTTATCAGATAGCGATTTCTCAGAGGATAATAGTTCGTCTGAAATGACTTCGGGACTTTTGCAATCATCAAGAGATGCTTTTATGCAGGCGGCAGCTTTCAATTGGGGACAAGCTCGATTTCGCATGCGTGGTTTAGACAGCGAAAATGCAATCACGATGCTTAACGGAATGGCAATGAACAAAATCTACGATGGCAGACCGCAATGGAGCAATTGGGGAGGTTTAAACAATGTGCTTAGAAATCAGGAATTCTCGGTTGGAACTGCAGCTTCCAATTATACTTTTGGAGGTATTTTAGGCACACAGCAGATTTTTACACGCGCTTCTTTGTATAGAAAAGGAGCGTCGCTCACGTTTTCTGGAAGCAATACCACTTATTTATGGCGAGCAAACGGAACTTATGCCTCAGGAATGAATGCTTCTGGGTGGGCTTTTGTGGTATCAGCTGGAAAACGCTGGGCCGATGAAGGATATTTTGAAGGCACAAATTTCGATGCCAATTCTTTTTTTCTTAGTGTTGAAAAGAAATTAAACAGCAGGAATTCAATCAATTTTACAGGATTTTATACGCCAAATTCACGAGGAAAGAACTCAGCGAATACTAGTGAAGTAACCGATTTAATGAGCGAAAAATACAACTCATATTGGGGATTTCAGAACGGTGAAAAGAGAAATGCAAGAACAAAAAATGTAGAAGAGCCACTGTTTATGCTCAATCACTATTTTAAAATTGATGATAAAACCAATCTGAATTCAGGTATAATGTATCAGTTCGGAAAAGTTGGAAATAGCAATATCGATTACCAAAATGCTGATAGTCCCGATCCTGTTTATTATAAAAAAATGCCAAGTTATTTTAGTTCGCTTTATGCTAAAGATCAAGGAGAGTTTTCGGGTGAATTTACCCCAGATTATGAAAATGCAGAAAAAAGCAAAATAGCATTTTTAGCAAATCCCCAGATTAATTGGAACGAAATGTATTTTGCCAATCAAAAAATGGAACAGAGTAGTTATGTGCCTGCGCAGAGCCATTACGTGCTTTATGAAGACAGAACAGATGATCGAACTTTGGCAGTAAACTCAAATCTAAATACACAGATAACACCTAATATTTCTTTTGATGGCGGATTTACTTTTAAGAAATTAAAATCGCATAATTTTCAGTATTTATTGGATCTTCTTGGCGGGGCCTATTTTGAAGATATAGATCCGTTTTACAAAGGAAATCTTTCGCAATCAGATTTGCTGCATCCAAATCGTCAAGTCGTAAAAGGAGATATTTACGGATACAATTACAATTTATTGGCTAATACTTTAGATGTTTTTACGCAGTTTAAATTTAGTTATAATAAAACAGAATTCTTCTTGACACAATCTTATTCGATGACAGATTATCAGAGAGAAGGATTGTATCAAAATGGATTGTATCCGACAAATTCTTTAGGAAAAAGTGAGAAAGTAAATTTTGAGAATTTCGGTTTCAAAGGCGGTTTCACTTATAAAATTTCAGGAAAACAATTGTTGTTTTTTAATGCCGCACATTTTACAAGAGCACCTTCTCTGCGGAATACTTTTTCAAATTCACGTTTGAATAATAATGTCGTAGACGGAATTGAAAGTGAAAATATCAGCAGTGCTGAGGCTAATTATGTATATCGTTCAGCAAAACTCAAATTACGCTTAACAGCCTATTATACAGCAATTAAAAATACTTCCAGAACTTCTTATTTCTTTGCTGAAGGTATTTTTGACAATGGTTCTGGTTATGATTCGACAAATGCATTTGTCAGCCAGACTCTGACCAACTTGGATAAGAAAAATACGGGAGCAGAATTAAGTTTTGAATATCAAATTTGGCCAACATTAAAAACAACTTTCTCGGCAGCATTTGGAAATTACGTCTATACCAGTAACCCAAATGTAATGATTGTAAATGATGCCAATAGAGAAAAAGAAGGAGCGCAAACCACTTTTGATTTTGGACCCGCTTATTTAAAGAATTACAAACAGCCGGGAACTCCTCAGCAAGCCTATTCATTTGGAGTAGAATATCGTGATCCGAAGTTTTGGTGGATTGGAAGCAATATCAATTATTTGGCAGAGAGTTATATAGATGTTTCGCCAATTTCTAGAACATCTCAATTTTACATCAATCCGGCAAATGGTTTTCCTTTTCCTGAGGCAACTTCCGAAAGAGGGAATGAATTGCTAAAACAAGAAAAATTTGAACCTGTCATGTTGCTGAATTTTAACGGAGGCAAATCTTGGCGTATTCATAAAAAATATGTGGGACTTTTTGCCAGTGTCAATAATGTTTTGGATTTAATATATAAAACAGGCGGTTTTGAACAGGCAAGAAATGCCAATTTTAGAGCATTGAATCAAGATGTTTCAAGCGGAACACCATCTTTTGGACCAAGATATTATTATGGTTATGGACGAACTTATTTTCTAAATCTTACAATCGGTTTATAAAACAGAAAACCTTATTTCTCATGAAAAAAATTATTTTATTGTTTGCATTATCCCTAATTAGTTGCACTAAAGAAGTTGAAACTCCAAAATTAGCGTGCACTCAGCCCAATCTTCCTGTAAATAAAAGTGTAGAAAAAGTCTATGAGCTTTCGGGTACAACAGCGAAACAATATTTGTATGACGACATTATTGAAGCTTACGTAGTTTCGAGCGACGAAGGAGGCAATTTTTTTAAGACTATTTCATTGCAGACCAAAGAAACTGAAAAAGCGCTAGCAATTGGTTTCAGCGTGCCTATTGATGCCACAAATACTTATATTGATTACCGAGTGGGAAATAAAGTGTTTGTAAAACTTAAAAATCAATTTACAGATTTGTATTACGGCGGTTTAAGAATTGGGAGTTTGTATGTGAGTAATGCTGGTGATCCGACAATTGGCAGAATTTCCCAAAACGAATATAAAAATGTATTAAACGCTTCGTGCACAAATATAGACGAGAACCAGTTGGTTAAATCACTTTCTGTGGAAGAAGCGCTTTCAGATTCTAAGCTAAATACTTTGATAGAATTAAAAGATGTGGAATTTACCGAAGCCGCATTAGGACGCCATTATTTTGAAGAATCTAATAATGTTGGAGGTTCAACAAACTGGTATTTGAGAGACAAAACAGGAAATCAGATTATTTTTAGAACCAGTAGTTATGCAAAATTTGCAGATCATGCTGTACCGGAAGGAAGCGGAAAAGTGAAAGGAATTCTAACCAAATTTGGTACAGATTATCAATTTATGGTTCGATACGAAAGTGATATTGTGATGAATGGAAAAAGAAATACTCCATTTTTTTCAGAAGATTTTCAGTCTGTTAAAAACAATGTCAATTTTGCACTTCCGGGATGGAGCAACATTGTAGAGAAAGCAACAAAACTCTGGAAAAGTATGGTATATTCTGGTAATGGCTATGCAGAATTCAATACAACAAGCACAACTGCAGCCGAGAACGTGGCTTGGCTTGTTTCGCCTAAAATAAATCTAACGGGATATAAAAATGCAGTGCTTTCTTTTAGAAGTGCGCAACACGATCTGAAAATTGATTCTCCGTTAAATACATTAGAGGTTTACGTTTCAACTAATTTTGATGGCGCAAGCGTGACCAAAGCAAAATGGACAAAATTGGAAGCAAAAGTTCCAACACTTTTGACTCCATCGCGTGAGTTCATCAGTTCTGGCGGAATCGATCTTTCGGCTTATTCTGGAAACATAAATATTGCCTTTAAATACATCGGATCAGGAAAAGACAAAACATTAAATGGTGCTTTTATGGTTGACGATATTAAGATATTTGGAGAAAAATAAGGCATGAATTTTATTTTTATAAATAATGTATTGATTTTTAGTGTTTTGTTTAAAAGTTTGTAGTTTTTGTATTTCAAATAGTTAAAATCTAAATGAATTTTGTACTTTGGTCATCCCAAATCAATACAAATACCACATGAAAACCTACTTTATTGCCATCTTATGGATGGTGTTTCCTTTCTTGATGCACAGTCAAGACAACGTTAAGCTAAAGCAGATCAACATTGTAAAAACAAATTACCAAAACTCTAAAGACGGAGAAATTGTTAACAAAACAATGGTTTTTAAAGACGGTAAGCTTCAAACAATAACCACTTCAGATGTTGTACAGCATTTTTATTACAACAAAAACGGATTGCTGGATATGACTGTAAAAGATAAGGTAGGAAGCGACTGGAAAGAAGTAATCAACTATACTTATAACGCCGACAACAATATTACCAAATTTGTAAAAAAATACCAGGAAGGTCCAAATTACATTACCAAGACTGTTTCATTTGTGTATGAAGGAGCAAGAGTAAAAGTAACAACAAAAAAGAGCACCAATCATCAGAATTTAGTAGATGATATTGAATATCTTGTTGAAAACGGAATTATTGTAAGACGTACGTCACGCGATAGAAACAAGGCCATCATTGGAAAACTAGAATACGTTTATGTAAACGATAATGTGTCAAGACATAAAGGATTGGTTGGAGATAAAATCTCTAAATCATTTACTTATGATGATAAAAAATCGGTTGATCAGTTAATCGTTCAAAGTCTTTTTGGAGATAATTACAAAGTAATTGTACCTATGATTTCATATCACGAAGAAGAATTTGAGTTTGAATCAATTTCTTATAATAATGAAGTTAATTTCAGTCCATCATCTACAGCATTAGTTGCAATAAGCAGAAAATACAAATACAACAAATTAAACTATCCGATTTCTTGCTCTCAGATAGAAGAAAACGGAATTGTGAAAACGGAAAAAACGTTTATTTACGAATAAGGGTTTTAAACTTAGACCATTCATTTGAAAAGTGGAACTTTAGTTGAGTTTATCTTAACGGGTTCCATTTTTTTTGTAATGTATTCTTTTAAATATAAATGTAAAAACAAAATTGTATAATTGATTGTAGCTGACAAATGATTAAATTTGCACCTTATTCAAGACTATGTTAGAAAAAGAAGTTATAAATTTTGAGAGAACAGTAATTGTTGGTATTGTCACTCAGAATCAAAGTGAAGAAAAACTAAATGAATATTTAGACGAATTGGAGTTTCTGACTTTTACCGCGGGAGGTGAAGTTATTAAACGCTTTTCGCAAAAAATGGAACGCCCTAATCCGAAGACTTTTGTGGGTACAGGGAAAATTGATGACATCAATCTTTTTGTAAAAGAAAACAAAATATCGACTGTAATTTTTGATGATGAATTAACGCCATCTCAGCAGAAAAATATATCAAGAATTATTGACTGTAAAATTCTAGACCGAACAAACTTAATTCTAGACATTTTTGCGCAAAGAGCCGAAACTTCATATGCAAGAACTCAGGTAGAATTGGCACAATGTCAATATTTACTTCCGAGACTTTCTGGTTTATGGACACACCTTGAACGTCAAAAAGGGGGTATTGGTATGCGTGGACCTGGAGAAACAGAGATTGAAACCGATAGACGTATTGTGCGTGACCGAATTTCGTTATTGAAAGATAAAATCAAAACAATCGACAAACAAATGAGTATTCAGCGAAGCAATCGCGGAGCAATGGTCCGTGTAGCTCTTGTTGGATATACCAATGTCGGAAAATCGACTTTGATGAATGCAATTGGTAAAAGTGATGTTTTTGTTGAGAATAAATTGTTTGCAACTTTAGATACAACAGTTAGAAAAGTGGTGATTAAAAACCTTCCTTTTTTACTTTCTGATACGGTAGGATTTATTCGAAAACTGCCAACACAATTGGTTGATTCTTTTAAAAGTACCTTAGATGAGGTTCGTGAAGCGGATTTATTGCTTCATGTGGTAGATATTTCGCATCCAGATTTTGAAGATCATATCGAGTCTGTAAATAAGACTTTACAGGAAATAAAAAGCAACGACAAACCAACTATTATGGTTTTTAATAAAATCGATGCCTACAAACATCTTACTATCGATGAAGATGATTTGATTACAGAAAGAACGAGAAAACACTGGACACTTGACGAGTGGAAACAAACTTGGATGAGTAATGTAGGGCAGGATAAAGCGTTGTTTATTTCTGCCAGAAACAAAGAGAATTTCGAAGAATTTAGAGAAACAGTTTATGAAGCGGTTCGCCAGATTCATATTACGCGTTTTCCTTACAACAATTTTTTGTATCCAGATTATAAGGATGCAGTTGAAAAGGATGAAGAAGAATAAAGGAACGGCTTTTGAGAAATCAAAAGCCGTTTTTTGTTTTGTTGCAGATTAAAAATTTAAAAGAATTTAATCTAAATAATTCCTTAATCTGCGGTATTCATATTTTTTTAAATCTATTTGTTGAAATCTTGCTCATGCAATAATTAAAACCCAAAATTAACGCCTAGACCAAATACTTCTCTAGTTTGAAGTCCGGCAAATGCATTATCATCATAAATAGCCTGAAACGATAAATTAGCAGATAGAAACTTGTTGATTTTCATTATAACATTTAGGGAATAATTTATATCGACATTTTGTGGGTCTTCGAGATAATTGGAATAAAGGTTAAGTGTGTTTTCGGCAGTCACGTTTGTCATGATCGCCAATTTATAATAAACTGAAGCATAAAAACCAAGCTCGTAACGTATGCTTTTGCCTTCATCAACGCCAAAATAACTGCCGTCTACATATGGCAATCCTGTAAATCTATCAATTCCAGTTGTATAGGCGCTGTCTACGAAAGTGAATTTTGAAGTTAGCGGAGCAAAATTTATTTTAAGATTGTCATCTTTTGTCCAGTAAATACCTGGCCCTGTGGTAAGATATCCAGGAGACATAAATTTGGTTTGTTCAGTCCTTATTTGCTTTCCATTGGCATCTTGATCATAAATGTAGCCAGTTGAAAATTGTGTTCTAAAATTTAAGAAGTATGAATAATACCATTCTCCAAAGGCTCTTTTTCCGAGAATAGAATTGAATTCTAAACGGTCATCTGTTTTTTTTGTGAAGTCATCATTTTTGGTTTGAAGAAGACCGTACGATGCTAAAATTTTGTTGTCCCAAGTTAAATCGTCTTTTTTGTAATTGAAATCATAATTGATTCCTAATGTTCCAGAAAAGCTATCTTCTCCACCTGCAATCCAGTTGTTAAAACTCGATTGGTTTAATAAAAGGGAAACAGTTCCTTTTGTTTTCCACCCTTCTCCTTCTATAGTATCGTTAATTTTTTTTACTGCTTTTTCAGTATTTTGAATTAACTCTTTTTCTGAATTTTGGGCTTGTACAAATGTGAAATTTACTAAAATGAAAAGTAATAGGGTTAGCTTTCTCATGGTCTTTAGTTTAGAAGTGTATTACCAAATATACTAAAAACCAATGGAAAGTTAAGGTTTGCTGTAGTGTTATTGCAGGTTATTTCTTAGACTCTTTGTATAAAGGCACTGCCGAACATGCTTCGCCGTACATAATACTGCGGGCAAATGGCTGTAAATAATTCGTAGCTAAAATGTAAGCGCGCATAGGAACTGGCTTTCTAGAACAGCCTTTTACAATGACCGGTTTGCCTTTGTAAACAGAGTAATCTATTTTGCTTAAAAGCTCTTCATAAAGGCTTGCGTCAAGATCTTCTATAGTTCCGTTTACTACTTTTTTAGCAAAAGGAGCCAGATGAACACCAACTAAAATTAATGCCCAAGCCGGAATAATCGCATCTGTACTGCAGTTTACAGCTACATATTGATCCTGATATTGTGACCAATCGTGATTTTTAAGATGTTCTCTAAAGTCCTTTTCTTTCAATAAAAATCCTTCCAAAAGCCATTGCGAAATGTCAATCTGCACTCGCATTCCTTTTGGGTAATAATCCTCAAGATCAAAAACTTCTAAAGCACTATTGGCAACTTTATTGATTATTTCTTCCATTTTTTTTAGTTTTCAGTCACAGTCACAGTAGCAGTTTTTAACTGAGACTGTGACTGTAAACTGTATACTTTTTTAAAGCATTCCTAATTCTAATTTAGCTTCTTCGCTCATTAAATCTTTGCTCCAAGGCGGGTCAAAAGTAATTTCAACATCAACATCTTTAATGTTTTCGATTGCTTTTACTTTTTCTTCTACTTCTCTTGGCAAACTTTCTGCAACCGGGCAGTTTGGTGAAGTCAGCGTCATAAGGATTTTTACTTCGTAATCTGTATTTACCATTACGTCGTAAATTAAACCTAATTCGTAAATATCTACTGGAATCTCAGGATCGTAAATGCCTTTTAAAACTCTTACGATTGATTCTCCTAATTCGTTTGTGTCTATTTCTTGTTCCATTTTGTGTATTTGTTTTACCATTAAGAGATTAAGAAAATTAAGTTTTACAGTTTACTTAATTCCCTTCTAATTACTTAGAAAATTAAGCATAAAGCTTTATGAACCTTAATGCCTTAATGGTTTAAAATTTCTTAATTTTTGTTTTTAGCATTAAAAGCCAAAGCGTACATTTTGATGTTTTTGATCATCGAAACCAAACCGTTGGCACGAGTTGCAGATAAATGTTCTTTTAGGCCGATTTCGTCTATAAAATCAGTATCAGCTTCCAGAATATCTTTTGCTTTTTGATTAGAGAAAGCACGAATTAAAATCGCAATTATTCCTTTCGTTAAAATAGCATCACTGTCTGCTGTAAAAACGATTTTATCGTCTTGTTCTTCACCCTGCAGCCAAACTTTTGACTGGCAGCCTTTGATTAAATTATTGTCGGTTTTGTATTCTTCTTTAATTAACGGAAGACTTTTTCCTAGTTCGATAATGTATTCATAACGCTGCATCCAATCGTCGAACATTGAAAATTCGTCTATTATTTCGTCTTGTATTTCTTTTATCGTCATAATTATTCTTTAGCAAAATCAACTAATAAGTTTACTAGTTTCTCGATTTCTTTTGGCGGAAAACCATTGTCAAAACCTGCAGTTTCGTATGTTTTTCCGTCTTTAGTTATTTTTAAATTTCCTATTGCGGCGCCGTCATACGTGCGTTTGTCTGTTGGTGCTTTTAAGGAAGAAAGACTTTCTAAATTTACTTTTGAATAGGCATCAACAATTTTATTCCATTTTGCATCATCAATATTGCTTTTAACAGCTTCGGCGTTGCGTTCTTTAACAACAGAAACCGATTTATTTTGGACTACAATACTTTTGTAATAGCCTCTCGACATTGCAGAATATTCAATTTGTGTAGATTTCATATCTGCTTTTTTTTGACTGCAGCATCCCGTAGCAATAAAAAGCGTCAGGAGTAATAATGATACTATTCGCATATAATTTGTTTTTGTTAGCTTAACATAGTTTGTGCTTTCTTAACTGCATCAACCATTTGATCGATTTCCTCTTTAGTATTATAGAAAGAAAACGAAGCACGAATTGTTCCCGGAATACAAAAGAAATTCATAATGGGTTGTGCGCAATGATGTCCAGTTCTAACGGCAATTCCTAATTTATCTATAATAGAACCAACATCATACGGATGGATTCCATCAATATTAAACGAAACTACAGAAGCTTTATTTTTGGTGTTTCCGTAAATTCGAATACCTTCAATTTCGTTAAGACGATTTGTAGCGTGTTCTAAAAGTTCGTGTTCGTAAGCCTGAATGTTTTCGAAACCAACACTGTTTAAATAATCAATAGCAGTTCCTAAAACAATTCCGCCAGCTATGTTTGGCGTTCCCGCTTCAAATTTATGAGGTAAATCTGCGTAAGTTGTTTTTTCGAAAGTCACCTCTTTGATCATTTCACCACCACCTTGATATGGAGGAAGCTTGTTCAGCCATTCTTCTTTTCCGTACAAAATTCCAGTTCCCGTTGGACCGCATATTTTATGGCCAGAAAAAGCATAAAAATCACAGTCTAATTCCTGAACATCTGGTTTTAAATGCGGAACTGCCTGCGCGCCGTCAATTAAAACTGCGGCGCCAATTGCATGCGCTTTGTCAATAATATATTTGATTGGATTGATTACACCCAACGCATTTGAAATATGATTTACAGTAACAATTTTCGTTTTATCTGAAAGCAGTTTATCAAATTCCTCAATAATTAATTCTCCATTTTCATCAATTGGAATTACTTTCAAAATAGCACCTGTTTTTTCGCATAACATCTGCCAAGGCACAATATTACTGTGATGTTCCAAAGAAGAAACAACCACTTCATCACCCGGTTTTAAGATCGAAGCAAATCCGTTTGCAACTAAATTAATACCATGTGTTGTTCCTGAAGTAAAAAGCACTTCATGGGCATGTTTTGCGTTGATGTGATCTTTTACTTTTCCTCGCGCAACCTCATAAGCATCAGTTGCTAACTGGCTTAAAGTGTGAACGCCACGGTGAATGTTGGCATTAATTTCGTTATAATATTTTACTTCAGCATCAATTACAACTTGTGGTTTTTGCGAAGTAGCTCCGTTGTCGAAATATACTAATGGCTTTCCGTTTACAGTTTGTGAAAGTATCGGGAAATCAGCTCTTATTTTTTGAATATCTAGCATGTCTTATTTAGAAAAAATCTATTTACAAAAGTACTAAAACTAAATTTGTTTATACAGTAATTCTATAATTTCCTTTTATGGCGCCATTGTTACAGGAGCAAATACTTATTCTGCAAAAAATGATTTGCTTTTCTGAATTATCCGAAACAGATTTCTAATTTGAGTTCTAAAATCGTGAACATAAATTATTTATATTGCAATAAAAATACTAACTCATCATGAAAAAATTTCTCAAAGTACTTTTGCTTGTATTGGTTCTTGCTTTTTTGTATTTCGGATTTACAACTTATCCGAAACTTGATTTAATTTCGGGTTTTTCGGCCAAAAGTGTTGCGTCAGGTCATTTTATTGACAATCGTCCGTTGGATTTAATTCAGAAAACCGACAATGATATCAATTTGGTTGATTTGGCTAAAAACTCAATCGATGATGCTGGGAAATTTGCTATTTCTTCTGTTTACGGATTGAAAGAACGAAAAGCAATTTACCGAGAAGGCTTAGGAGCGACTTTGATTAACGATGATTTTGATATTACAAAACCATATCTGCTTCCAAAAAGAACAAAATTAGAAAACAATCTTCCTTTTCCATACGGAAATAATGAACCAAAAGATTCTGTTTTTGCGAATATTGATTATTCCAAATTGAAAAAAGCGGTTGATAATGCGTTTGATAAAACGGGAGGAAGAATTAAAAGAACTCGTGCAGTTGTGGTTTTATACAAAGATCATTTAATTGCCGAAAAGTATGATACAGGATTTAACAAAGACAGTAAAATTTTAGGTTGGTCGATGACCAAAAGTATTACAAGTTCTGCTTTTGGAGTTCTAGCAAAACAAGGAAAAATCGATATTTATAAACCTGCACCAGTTGCAGAATGGCAAAATGATGAACGAAAAAACATTACGCTTAACGATTTGCTTCACATGAATTCTGGTTTAGAATGGGAAGAGAATTACAGCACAATTTGCGATGCAACAAAAATGCTTTTTCAAGCAGAAGATATGGGTAAAGTACAATTGGAAAAACCTGCTCAGTTCAAACCAAACACACATTGGAATTATTCTTCAGGAACAACCAATTTATTGTCACTGATTTTAAGAAGGCATTTTAAAACACAGCAAGAATATCTAGATTTTTGGTACAGTGCCGTAATCGACAAAATCGGAATGAATTCGATGATTGTTGAACAAGATATGTCTGGAACTTTTGTAGGATCGTCATACGGATGGGCAACTCCAAGAGACTGGTCAAAATTTGGATTATTATATCTTCATAAAGGAAACTGGAACGGAGAGCAAATCCTTGATGAAAGCTGGGTAAAATATACAGCAACTCCAACCAATACTTCTGAAGGAAAATACGGAGCACAATTCTGGTTAAACGCAGGAGGAAAATTCCCAGATGTTCCTCGTGATATGTTTTATTGTAGTGGTTACCAAGGTCAAATGGTTGCGATTATTCCATCAAAAGATATGGTAATCGTGAGAATGGGTGTGAGAGAAGAGGAACCTGGATTTGATTTTAATGGGTTTTTGAAGGGGATAATTTCTTCGGTAAAAAAATAAATTATGAAGAAACTATTTCATCCTATTGTTTTATTAATAATCGGTTTTGTTTTAAATGGAATTGCTTGGTCTACCAATATTGGTCATCCATTTAATACGATCTGTTTGTTACTTGGATTGGGATTGTTTTTCTTAGGTATTATATTATCAATAATAAGAATTAGAGGATGATATTTAACCGCAAAGACACTAAGTAAAAAAGCACAAAGTTCGCAAAGCTTATTAAAAAACTTTGCGAACCTTGCGTAAAACTTAGCGCTCTTTCCGGTTAAGTTAATTACAAATCAAACCCTAAATTCACGCCCAATTTCATGGCAATGATTTTAGTAATTCTTTGTTTTAATTCTGGTATTTTGATGCTTTCGATAACGGCATTTGAGAATGCGTACATCAATAAAGCTTTAGCTTCTTTTTTCGGGATTCCGCGAGACTGCATGTAGAACATTGCTGTTTCATCAAGCTGTCCAACAGTACATCCGTGAGAACATTTTACATCATCAGCAAAAATTTCCAATTGTGGTTTCGCGTTGATAGTAGCTTTATCGCTCAATAAAATGTTGTTGCTTTTTTGGAAAGCATTTGTTTTTTGAGCTTCTTTTTCTACCAAGACTTTTCCGTTGAAAACTCCTGTCGAACGATCAGAGAAAATTCCTTTATAATCTTGGAAACTTTCGCAGTTCGGCGTTGCGTGGTTTACCAAAGTATAATGGTCAACGTGTTGTTTATCATTTAAGATAGAAATTCCATTAAGCGTACTTGTTAATCTTTCTCCGAAATGGTAAAAGTTTAAATTGTTACGAGTTAAATTTCCTCCAAATGAGAAAGTATGAACAGACGCATGGCTTTCTTGCTGTTGAGAAACGTAAGTATTGTCAATTAAATTCGCTTCGTTATTATCGTTTTGAATTTTGTAATAATCAACAATCGCACGTTTTTGAGCAAAAATCTCAGTAACAGAGTTTGTTAAAACTGGATTTTCATTCAAACTTTGGTGGCGCTCAATAATTTGAACATGTGAATTTTCGCCCACAATAACCAAATTTCTTGGCTGAACCATTAAAGCAGCTTCATTTCCAGTTGAGAAATACATGATCTCAATTGGTTTGTCCGCTACTTTTTTCTTTGGGATATTGATAAATGCACCTTCAATTGCAAAAGCCGTATTCAATGAAGTCAAGCTGTCATCTTTACTCGCAATTTGATTAAAGTAGGTATCAATAACCATTTTATATTTTGGTTTGGTCAATGCCGAAGACATTAAGCAAACATCGATTCCATCGTGGGTTGTAGAAGACAAATGCGAACTGAAAACCCCATCGATAAATACTAATTTGTAAGTGTCAATTTCGTGTAAAAAGTATTTTTTTACTTGGTTAAATTCGATTGCATTTTCCTGCTTTGGAAAAACCGTAAAGTCATTTTTTAAGATGGCATTTAGCGATGTATATTTCCAAGCTTCTTCTTTTTTGGTTGGGAAACCTTTATTTTCGAAGTTTTTTAAGGCATTTGTGCGTATGTCATGTAAATCTGAATGTACATCGACACGCTCTTCAAAAGCCATAAAAGACGATACTAATTTTTCTTTTAAATCCATTTTCTTAGTTGTAAGTTATGAGTTATGAGTTATGAGTTTTTGCAAACTGCAAACTGTAACTCTAAACTAGTTTTCTGCCTTGATCCAATCGTAACCCTTTTCCTCTAGCTCATACGCTAGCTCTTTTCCACCAGATTTTACGATTCTACCGTTATAAAGAACGTGAACGAAATCAGGAACGATATAATCTAACAAACGCTGGTAGTGTGTAATTACGATAATAGCGTTTTTGTCGCTTTTTAATTTGTTTACACCATTTGCAACGATTCTTAAAGCATCGATATCAAGACCAGAATCGGTTTCGTCAAGGATAGCTAATTTTGGCTCTAACATTGCCATTTGGAAAATCTCGTTTCTTTTTTTCTCTCCTCCAGAAAAACCTTCGTTAAGAGAACGGGAAAGAAATTTACGGTCAATTTCTAATAATTCAGATTTCTCACGAATTACTTTCAACATTTCGTTAGCAGGCATTTCTTCTTGTCCGTTTGCTTTACGAGTTTCGTTGATAGCCGTTTTCATGAAGTTAGTAACGCTAACTCCAGGAATCTCTACCGGATATTGAAAAGAAAGGAAAACTCCTTTGTGCGCTCTTTCTTCAGGAGCTAAATCAGCAAGATCTTCTCCGTCAAGAATTACTTCACCATCTGTAACTTCATAGTTTTCGTTTCCTGCAATCACAGCAGAAAGTGTACTTTTTCCAGAACCGTTTGGTCCCATAATAGCGTGAACTTCTCCAGCTTTTACTTCTATATTAATTCCTTTAAGGATTTCTTTATCACCAATTGCGGCGTGAAGGTTTTTTATTGATAACATCTTTTTTTTGTTTAAAGTTTCAAGTTTCAAGTTCTCAGTTGTGCTGAAAAGCGAAACTTTGAAAAATCTTTTATTTTAATATGATATAAAATTCTTTTTTAATGGTTGCAAAAGTAAGTTTCGGATCAAAAACTTGAAACCTGAAACCTGAAACTTTTTTAACCTACAGATCCTTCTAAAGAAATCTCTAATAATTTTTGTGCTTCAACAGCAAATTCCATTGGAAGTTTGTTTAAGACATCTTTACTGAAACCGTTTACAATTAAGGCAATCGCTTTTTCAGTCGGAATACCTCTTTGGTTGCAATAGAAAACCTGATCTTCTCCAATTTTACTTGTAGTTGCTTCGTGCTCGATTTTTGCTGTTGGATTTTTACTTTCGATATAAGGGAAAGTATGTGCACCACAATTGTTACCCATTAATAATGAGTCGCATTGAGAAAAGTTTCTTGCATTCTCTGCTCTTGGCGAGATTTGCACTAAACCACGGTAGCTGTTTTGAGATTTTCCAGCCGAAATACCTTTAGAAATAATAGTCGATTTAGTGTTTTTTCCTAAATGGATCATTTTTGTTCCAGTATCAGCTTGTTGGAAATTATTGGTTACAGCGATAGAATAAAATTCTCCTACTGAATTATCTCCTTTCAATACACAAGAAGGATATTTCCAAGTTACAGCAGAACCCGTTTCAACCTGTGTCCATGAAATTTTAGCGTTTGTTTCGCATAAACCTCTTTTGGTTACAAAGTTGTAAACTCCACCTTTTCCTTCTTTATTTCCAGGGAACCAGTTTTGAACGGTTGAATATTTAATTTCAGCATCATCCAAAGCTATCAGTTCAACCACAGCAGCGTGTAATTGATTTTCGTCACGGCTTGGAGCTGTACATCCTTCAAGGTAAGAAACGTAGCTTCCTTCGTCAGCAATAACTAGAGTTCTTTCGAACTGTCCAGTTCCTGCCTGATTAATTCTGAAATAAGTTGAAAGTTCCATTGGGCATTTTACGCCTTTTGGAATATAACAGAAACTTCCGTCAGAGAAAACTGCTGAGTTTAATGCTGCATAGAAGTTATCTTTTTGAGGTACAACAGTTCCTAAATATTTTTTAACTAATTCAGGATGTTCTTTAATAGCTTCAGAAATCGGACAAAAAATAATTCCTTTTTCTGCTAAAGTTTTTTTGAAAGTTGTGGCTACCGAAACAGAATCGACTACAATATCCATTGCGATATTGTTCATTTTTTTCTGTTCGTCGATAGAAATTCCTAACTTTTTATACATCTCTAATAATTCTGGATCAACATCGTCTAGAGTTTTATTAGGATCTACTTGTTTTGGAGCTGAATAATATGAAATTGCCTGAAAATCTGGTTTTTCATAACTTACATTTGCCCATTCTGGCTCGATCATTTCTTTCCAAGCGCGGAAAGCTTCAATACGCCATTCGGTCATCCATTCAGGTTCTTCTTTTTTAAGAGAAATAGCTCTTACAATCTCTTCGTTTAAGCCAATAGGGAAAGTTTCAGATTCTATATTGGTATAAAATCCGTACTCATATTCTTTAGTTTCCAGTTCGATCTTTAAATCGTCTTCGGTGTATTTGCTCATTATTTTTGTTGTTGTCTAATGTTTTGAAGTCTAAATTCGAAAAGTCAATCAAAGTCTTTATGACTTGAGAACTTTCAGCTTTTGACTAAAGAGAAAATGATTCTCCGCATCCGCAAGTTCTGCTCGCGTTAGGATTATTGAAAACAAATCCTTTTCCGTTTAATCCGCCGGAAAATTCCAAGATTGTTCCAGCTAAATAAAGGAATGATTTTTTTTCAACAGCAATAGATATATCGTTGTCTACAAATATTTTGTCGTCGTCGTTTTTGGTTTTATCAAATTTTAACTCATAAGATAAACCAGAGCATCCGCCGCTTTTAACACCAACTCTTACGTAGTCGTGCGCAGCATCAAAACCGTCGTCTTTCATTAAGTCGATGATTTTCTTTTTGGCAGTATCAGAAACTTTTATCATGGTTCTTAGATGTTTGTTTTTAATGACTTTTTATTTCTGTATAAAAAATATTACAGATTTAAAGTGCTAATTTTCAATGTTAAATAGAAATTGTCTGCAAAGATACGACTTAAAAACCTTTTTCCATAACGGTTCACATTATTATAACAAATGAGAAAATAGATAATACTTATTTTGACAAAATCAATCTTAAAAACAGTTCTAAAATTTAAAAAGAAATCCTTTTTTAGAATTAAGCTGCAAATATCGCTCCTAAATGTTAAAAAACAAGTATTTCTACTGATTAAAGCCATTTTTTATTCAATTATTTTTGCAAAAAATTTGGAGTAATTATGAAAAAACAAAATGAAATAAAGTGGTTTAAACCCATGTTTGCTATAATTTTTGTTTTAGGAGTAGGTGCTGTGGTCTGGGTTTTTAGCAGTGAACCTGATAAGAATAATAGCGAAGTAAAAGAGGAAAGTATTGCCAATACCATCTCATTTGAAAGTAAGGAAACAAGTGAGCAAAAGAATATTTTGGATTCTCTAAATACATTAAAAAATGCATACGATCAGGCTATTTTAGAAAAAACAGCTTTATCTAAAGAATTAGAGTTAGAGCGTAAAAATGTTGAGAACTTAGTCGCAATTATTAAAGCTTCTAATAATCCATCGGCGGAGCAGATTAGAGTTTATAGAAATCAGCTTTCAGATTTGAATGCGTCATTAGAAAACAGAGTTCAGGAAATTAAAAAACTGAAATCTCAAAATAAAAATTTATTGACCGAGATCGAAACCCAGAATGTTGTCATGTATAAACAAAAGTTAGAAAATGACACTTTGGTTTCTAAACAAAAAAAGTTAGAATCGACTTTAAAGGACGCTTCAAAATTGTATTTAAGCAATTTTAAAGCAGTTGCGCTTCGTGAAAAAAGTTCTGGAGCCGAATTGGAAACAACGAAAGCAAAGAATACAAAAAAACTTAAAATTAGTTTTACTGTTAACGGAAATGCCGTTGCAAAAACAGGAAAAAGAGTTTTTTATGTTCAAGTTTTAGATCAGAAAAACACTGTTTTGGGTGATAATAAGCTAATTGAGTTTGGTAATGATAAAGCGCTTGTTTACAGTTTTATAGTAAGTACAGATTTTCAAGGCAAATCGGTAAATGCATACGGAATTTTGAATGCTGACCAGTTTAAGAAGGGAACTTATTTTGTGAATTACTTTGATAAGCAGGAAATAATGGGAAGCACTTCGGTAACTTTAGAATAAAAGTTTTTTTGACTTTAAAATTTAGCAAAAGGAGTTTGAATTTTCTAGCTTTGTTCTTTTAGAAAATTATTCTCATGAAACTTTACCCAATAGAATCCGGAAATTTTAAATTAGACGGGGGCGCAATGTTTGGTGTTGTTCCGAAGACAATCTGGAACAAGACAAATCCTGCCGATGCCAATAATTTAATTGATATTGCTGCTCGATGTTTATTGATTGAAGATGGAAATCGTCTCATTTTGATCGACACAGGAATGGGCGATAAACAATCAGAAAAGTTTTTTGGGTATTATTCGCTTTGGGGATCGCATTCTTTAGATAAATCTTTAGCGAAATATGGTTTTAACCGAGACGATATTACAGACGTTTTTATGACGCATCTTCATTTTGATCATTGTGGCGGAAGCGTTCAGTGGAATTCGGATAAAACGGGTTACGAACCAGCTTTTAAAAACGCTAAATTTTGGACAAACGAAAATCATTGGGAATGGGCAACAAAACCTAATGCCCGTGAAAAAGCATCTTTTTTGTCTGAAAATATTCTGCCAATGCAGGAAAGCGGCCAATTACATTTTATTGAGAGACCTGAATCTGATTTTGGCTTTTCTAAAGAATTAAACTTTGATATCTATTACGTTGACGGCCATACCGAAAAGCAAATGATTCCGTACATAAAATACCAAGATAAAACGATTGTTTTTTGTGCCGATTTATTAGCAACAGCGGGACATATTCCGTTGCCGTATGTTATGGGTTACGATACGCGACCTTTGCTGACAATGCCGGAGAAATCAAAGTTCTTGAATTTGGCTGCAGATAACAATCATTATTTGTTTCTGGAACACGATGCCCACAATCAAATAATTACTGTTGAACATACCGAAAAAGGTGTTCGATTGAAAGATGTTTTTACTTGCGAAGAAATTTTGTAGCAAAATCAAATAAAAAAATCCCGCTTTCAACATTCTGAAAATGGGATTTTTAAATCAAATTAAATTCTAACCTATTCTATTATTACTTTCTTCGCAGAAGCAACATCTCCATTGATTAAGTATATATAATAAATTCCTTTTGGCAATCCAGATAAATTGATTGTATTATCTGTGTTTGCATTGTTTAAAGTAAAAGATTTTACCAATTGCCCTAATGAGTTGTAAACTGTTGCTTTGTCTAAAGCGATATTGTTAATGTTTATTTCTCCTTTTGTCGGGTTAGGATATACAATGACTTGACTAAATTCAGATTTGTCAATCCCTAGACTTTTACAAGTATTAGAATACGTGGTAGTCGATTCTTTGATGTTCGACCAATTTGCATTTGAATAATTCTCATCATCAACTTGTATACAGCTTAGAGACGTAAGTCCTAAGAAAGTGGTATACAATGCAGCAGCAGATTTCTTTCCAGTATTTGATGGCAGAATAAAATTAGCATTGTTTCCGTTTCGAAGATTTAAGTAAACCAAAGGGTTATTAACAACATAAACAATTCTAAGTCTAGTATTTTTGGATAAATCTAATGTCGTAAGCTGATTTGAAGAAGCATTCAACGTTTCTAATTCCAGATTTTTGCTTACATCTACAGTTGTCAATTGATTATTACTGACATCCAAAGTAATCAGTGAGGTAAAATATTCTATTCCGGTTAGATCTGTTACATTACTGTTTGAAAGATTTAAATTTGTAACAGAACTTGCATTTGCTATAGTAATTTTTCCGTTTAAACCGTCTGTATCTATTCCTAAATCGATTAACTTTTGTTCAAATCGTGAATCTGGAATTAAAATATTATCACAGTTTTCACTAAAAGATGCTGTTGCGTCTTTTGCTGTTGGCCAATTGGTATTAGAATATGTAACATTGTCAACTTGGATGCAAGTTAAATCTGGATTTTGCTTGAAATTTAAATCGATAGTAGCTAATAATGCATTATTTCCATTTTTTAAATTTAATGCTGTCAGCTTATTGTTTTTGCAGTCTAAATTAGTCAGAGCATTATTTTTAGATAAGTCTAGACTTTTCAGCTGATTATCTGAACAATAAAGTTCTTTTAAAAGAATATTGTCAGATAAATCTATGGAAATTAACTGGTTATTAAAAAAGTTAAGATGGAATAATGCACTATTTTTAGTAACATCAAGGCTTGTTAATTGATTTGAATAACATTCTAAATAATACATTAAAGTATTTTTTGACACGTCAAGAGTTGTTAGTTTGTTCAATCCGCATTCTAACCCAAGTAAGTTTAAATTTTTTGTAACATTTAATGTCGTTAACTGATTCCCAAAACAATAAAATTGTTCTAATAAGGTATTGTTGGAAACGTCAATATTGGTTAACTGATTATTTACAGAATATAAATTTTTTAAAGCCAGATTTTTTGAGATGTTTACATTTTGTAATTTATTGTTACTGCATTGTAATGTTATCAAACTAGTATTGTTGCTAAGATCTAAAGTTGTCAACAGATTTTGTTCACAATATAAAGTCTTAAGGTTTTTATTATTTGAAAGATCTAAAGATGCAAGACTATTTTTTGCGCAATTTAAAGTAGTAAGAGATGTAAAATCTTGTAATCCGGTTAAATCCGAAATACTTTTTGAAGATACATTCAAACTTGTAATGTTTGAAATATTTGCAGTAAGAACTTTACCATTCGGAATACCAGAATCATAGCCCAAAGCAATGAGTCTGTTTTCAAAATTAATATCTGGAATTAAGGTATAATTACCGCATACAACATTAAATGACGCACCAGCATCTTTTTTGTCAGACCAGTTTGTATTGGCATAAATTACATTATCAACCTGAATACAAGTTAAATTAGGGTTGTTAATAAAGGTTGTATAGAAAAGTTCGAAATTATTGTTGTTTCCGTTCTTTAAATTAAGATATGTTAAGTTATTGTCATTGCACGATATTTCGGTAATTTTTGGATTTTTAGAAATATCTAAATCTGTAATCTTATTGAAATGACAGTTTAACATGTATAATTCTGGATTATGCCATACATCAATGCTTGTCAATTCATTATAATGGCACATCAATTGTTCCAATAGAATGTTTTGAGAAACATCTAAACTTTTAATTTTATTTTGGTGACAAACTACAGAAATTAATTTTTTATTGTTTGATACGTTTAAACTTGTTAGTTCGTTAATTCCACAATTTAAATCACTTAACTCTACATTTTTATCGATGTTTAAACTTGTCAATTTATTGCTTCCGCACCATAAACTTTTCAAAGCAAGATTTTTATCTACATTCAAAGTAGTTAACAGATTGTCTCCGCAGTTTATACTCTGTAGCGCTACATTGTTGTCAATATTTAAGGACGTTATTTTGTTGGAATTGGTAGCTAATTCAGTTAATAATGTATTTGCAGTGACATTTAAACTGGTTAATGCATTAGAAGAACAATTTAAACCGGTCAAGTTGATGTTATTATAAATATCTAATGCTAGTAATTTGTTTTTCTGACAATCTAAATTTTCTAATGCTGTATTTGTACTTAAATCTAATGCCGTTAGTTGATTATTGCCAATATTTAAAAAAGTCAATTTTGTATTTTTTGAAAGATTGACACTTGTTAGAGAATTTCGGCTTGCAATTAAAGTTTGTAAAGAGGTAAAGTTTTCAATTCCTGTCAAGTCTGAAATAGAACTTCTTGAAACATCCAAACTAGTTACAGATGAAATGCTTGAAGTCAAAACCTTTCCATCTGCAGTACCAGTATCGATGCCTAGGTCAATCAATTTATTTTCAAAATTAATATCTGGAATAGATGTATATTTGTCTATGACAGAAACATTGTCAACCAAAATTTGAGAAGACGTTGTTCCTGTAACCCAAATCATAACTCCGATATTTCTAGTGGCAGTAGCTACATAGTCAAATTCAATTTTTCTCCATTGGGAGTTAGAAGTAGTATTGTCTGTAATACCTGTAATTTTTGTCTGCCAAATATCAGAATCTATAAGTCTTAATTCGATAGAAGTAAAAGAACCAGAGGCTAATTTATGGTATGCTGTAACTCGATAAGTTTTACCAGTTTCTACAGGAAATTTTGTGTCAGTATAGAAAAAATGAAACGTGCCGCTTGTGATTTCGACTTTTGCACTAGAATTTCCATTTTGAGCATCAGAATCCTGATAAAGCAGACCATTAGCATAGCGTGCCCATTCATTTGGTTGAGAGTAAGGCGTCCAGTTCTCAAAATCTCCATTCGGAACTAAGTTTGTCTGAGCATAAAAAGAAAAATTTGCCAATAATAGCAGTAAAAGTAATTTTGATTTCATAGGCTAAATTATGAGTGCGACAATAATACGACATTAGAAGTGTAATTCATTACGTAAAGCCGTAAAGACTATATTATTTGTTGATTTTTTGACGATTCAAACCATGATAAGTATACTTTCCATTCGACGGGAATTATATTCATAATAATTTGACAAGTAAGTGTTTGCGAATGCCATAGTTTTCAGTATTTTCAACCAAAATTTCATAACACATTGTTAACAGTTAGTTTTTTGTAACAAAAAAGCATAATTTAGACCCATCTTTTAACTTTACTTATATTTATAGATACATGAGTCATATAAAACCTCTTAAATTATCTGCTTTTGCATTGCTTGTTTTAGCAGGATGCAGCGCTACAGTTCAAGCGCAGGTTTCTACTTCAAAGGAGTTTATTACAGCGCCGGCGGCGGTTGTGAAAAAAGCGCCTCTTAGCGAAAATGAATTAAAAAGATGGAGCCATCTTGATTTAATAAAAGATTCTATTCCAGGAATGAGTGTTGACAAAGCTTATGCTGAATTGCTGCAAGGTAAAAAAGGGCAGAAAGTAATTGTAGGAGTTGTAGATTCTGGTGTAGATATCGAACACGAAGATTTGCAGGGAATGATCTGGACGAATAAAAAAGAAATTCCAGGAAACGGAATCGATGATGATAAAAACGGATTTATCGATGACGTTCACGGATGGAATTTCCTTGGAGATGCCGTTCACGAAAACCTAGAAATGACACGTATCGTAAAAAAAGCTGATGATGGTTCTCCAGAATACAAAGCAGCTTTGGCGCAATATACAGAGAAATATGAAAAAGCGTTAAAAGATAAACAGCAAGTAGACTTTTTGCTTGAGGTTCACAATACCATTAAAAAAGAGCTTAATAAGTCAACATACAAAATAGAAGACTTAAGCGCGATTACTTCAACAGACCCTAAAGTGGCAAGAAGTAAAGCAATTATGACTCAGATTTTTACAAATGCAGGTCCAACTTTTGATCCAGAAGCTGATTTCGGAGAATATAAAGAACAAGTTGACGACCAATTAAACTACAACTTGAACAAAGAATACGACGGAAGAAAAATTGTTGGCGATAATCCTGAAGATATTAAAAACAACCGTTATGGTAATAATGTAGTTTTTGGTCCAGATAAAGAAAAAGCATTGCACGGAACTCACGTTGCAGGAATTATTGCTCAGGTTAGAGGAAATAATTTAGGTGGAGACGGAGTAGCAAACAATGTTGAAATTTTGACTGTTAGAGCCGTTCCAGACGGAGATGAGTATGATAAAGATATTGCTTTGGCAATTCGTTATGCAGTAGACAATGGAGCAAAAGTAATCAACGGAAGTTTTGGAAAAAGCTTTTCTCCACACAAACAATGGGTTTATGATGCTATTGCCTATGCAGCTAAAAAAGACGTTTTAATTGTTCATGCAGCAGGTAACGATGGTTATAATATTGATGAAGCAAAAAACATCAATTATCCGAACGATTCTAAAGACAACGTAAAAGAGTTTGCAGACAATTTAATTACAATTGGAGCGATTAATAAATCGTATGGAGAAAATGTTGTGGCTCCATTCTCAAACTTCGGAAAAATCAACGTAGACGTTTTTGCTCCAGGTGAAGAAATCTATGCAACAGTTCCAAACAATAAATACAAATATTTGCAAGGAACATCAATGGCATCTCCAAATGCGGCAGGTGTTGCAGCATTGATTCGTTCATATTATCCAAAATTAAAAGCAGCTCAAGTTAAAAAGATTTTAATGGATTCTGGAGTAGCGCTTCCTTCAATGGTTGTTTTGGGTGAAAGCGAAAATCCAGGTGAAAGCCCAAAAGCAGTTTCTTCTGTAGAATCATCAAAAACAGCTAAGATGGTAAACGCTTATAATGCTTTATTAATGGCTGAAAAGATGTCTAAAAAATAAACAATAATACACTATTAATCCAATGGAAGGGCGAAAGCTCTTCCATTTTCTATTACATATTAACATGCGAAAAATTATTTTACTTTCTTTCCTTAGCCTAGGGTTTAATTCGGCTTTTGCACAAAGCGCTCCATATTGGCAGCAGCACGCTGACTATAAAATGGAGGTTTCGATGGATGTAAAAAACTATCAGTACAAAGGAAAACAAGAATTGGTTTATACCAACAACTCTTCTGATACTCTAAAAAAAGTATTCTATCATTTATATCCAAATGCTTTTCAACCAGGAAGCGAAATGGATGCGCGTCTTCATTTTATTAAAGATCCAGACGGAAGAATGGTAAACAAAGTAAAACAAGCTGACGGAAAAGAAGTAAAACAAAGCCGTATTGAAACTTTAAAACCTAACGAAATTGGGTATTTAAAAATCACAAACTTCAAACAAGATGGTGTTACTGCTCAAACGAGAGTTTCAGGAACAATCTTAGAAGTGACTTTGGCAAAACCAATCCTACCAAATTCTAAAACGACTTTTACATTAGATTTTGACGGACAAGTTCCAGTTCAGATTCGTCGTTCAGGAAGAAATAATTCTGAAGGAGTAGAACTTTCTATGTCACAATGGTATCCAAAATTAGCTGAATTTGATTTTGAAGGATGGCATGCAGATCCTTACATCGCAAGAGAATTTCATGGCGTTTGGGGTAATTTTGATGTAAAAATTACAATCGATAAAGATTACACAATTGGTGGTTCAGGATATTTACAAGACAAAAATTCAATTGGTCACGGTTACCAAGATGCAGGCGTAACGGTAACATATCCTAAAAAAGCAAAAACGTTGACTTGGCATTTTATTGCGCCAAATGTTCACGATTTTACTTGGGCTGCCGATAAAGAATATACTCATGATATTGTAAAAGGACCAAACGATGTTGATTTGCATTTCTTCTACAAAAACAACGAAAAAACAACTGCAAACTGGAAACAGTTAGAGCCGTTGATGGTTAAAGTAATGGAATATTACAACCAAAGAGTTGGGGCGTATCCGTACAAACAATACTCATTTATTCAAGGTGGAGACGGTGGAATGGAGTATGCAATGTGTACTTTAATGTTAGGAAACGGAACTCTTGAAGGAATTCTAGGAACTGCAACGCACGAATTAGGACATTCTTGGTTCCAGCATATTCTGGCTTCAAACGAATCAAAACACCCTTGGATGGATGAAGGCTTTACAACTTACATTGAAGACAGTGCTTTGAATGAATTAAAAGGAGACAAAAAAGAAGTAAACCCTTTTGCTGGAAATTATAAAGCATATTACAGTTTAGTAAATTCTGGAAAAGAACAGCCACAGACAACTCACGGAGATCGTTATGACGAAAACCGTCCATACAGTATTTCTTCTTATATCAAAGGAAGTCTTTTCCTTTCTCAGTTAGAATATGTAATCGGAAAAGAGAATGTTGATGCAACTTTAAAAAGATATTTCAATGATTTCAAATTCAAACATCCAACTCCAAACGATATCAAAAGAACAGCTGAAAGGGTTTCCGGAGCTGAGTTAGATTGGTATTTGATTGATTGGACACAAACAACCAACACGATCGATTACGGAATTAAAGATGTTGCTGATAATGCAGGAAAAACAACAATTTCTTTAGAAAGAATTGGAAGAATGCCAATGCCAATCGATTTAAAAGTGGATTATACAGACGGAACATCTGAGACATTCTATATTCCGTTAAGAATGATGAATTTTGTTAAACCAAATCCAAATCCGAACGAAAAAAGAACAGTTCTAGAAGATTGGGCTTGGGCACAACAAAACTATAGTTTTACAATTGACAAAAACAAAACGTCAATCAAAAAAATCACTATTGATCCAAGCGGATTAATGGCTGACGTAAAACAAACGAACAATGTTTTTGAAGTGAAGTAAATTTCTCTTTTATGAATATAGAAAAAGCCCTTAAATTTATTTTAAGGGCTTTTGTTTTTATTATCAAGTTTATTCCAAGTTTTTTTATACCATTTTCATATCTGTAACAGCCTCTGGTTGTGCTTTTTTAAATGGAACCCATTCTCTATAACTAGCAGACCTCCATAACCATTCAATTGGGCCATAATTGTATTTTGAAAGCCACCATTTGCTAATGAATAGTTGAATAATAAATACAGAAATAGCGAGGATAAAGTAAAACCAATACGGCATTGAATCTGCAATTCCCAATCCAATTCCAGAAAAAATTATACCTGCCAATATATTTTGGCTCATATAATTGGTTAAAGTCATTTTTCCGCCTGCGCTAAAATAGTTGAAAATCGTTTTTAATTTGCCATTTATATACAAGAGGCAGATTGCTGTCGAGATAAATATCATCGTGCATAACACCAGCCAGTATAGCGGATGGAAAATCTTTAAAAAAGGAGCTTTGTAGATTATAGCAATGTTAAACCCGATTCCGATAAGTATGGCGATAGCTAAACTAATAATGCAGACCGATTTTAAAAGTCTCTTTAATTCTGTTAAACGATTGAAAAAGTTTAGTTTTTGAAGCATAAATCCAAAAAGCATACAGCCCAGCATTACATAATGAGCCGTAATGGCATAACCTGGAATAATTATCTGCTCGTAAAACGAAGCAAGCAGATTAAACTTAAAAAAGTCAATCCAATTTCCAGAATGATACAGTTTTAAAAATTCTGGATTTGTTGCAATGGCAGGATGTTCAATTTTAATGCCATTTACATAAGCCATTACAAAAGGAACTGTAAGTACAATTACAGCAGAAATAATAGCTAAAGTTTTGGTAGAGCATTTGTAAAAAAGCAATAATACAAGTCCAAGAAGGGCATAATCCTTTAAGATATCGCCAAGCCAAAAAGCAGAATTAATAAAAGCTAAAATAAATAGCAAAACCATTCGCCAGGCAAAAAAAGCAACAGGATTTTTTCCTTTAGAGGCTACATTGTTAATTAAAATAGCAAATCCGTAGCCAAACAAAAGAGTTAATAATGTCCAAGATTTTGCAGCAAAAAAGTAACGGTTAATAAATTGAAGCACTTGTGAAAAAGCATTGTGCTTAATTTCTTTTTCTATACCAATGTATAAAAAGTCCAGATAATTGCCAATGGCTACACCCAATATAGCCCAGCCCCGAAGTATGTCGACAATTGCAGTTCTTTTGTTCTGCTCGACAGGATGATAAGAATTTGTCATTTGATTGATGTTTTTGTTGTGATTTGATTGATGATTTTAGAATAAACTTGATTATTTTTTAAACGCAATCAAAAGTACATAAATTATACAATCAGTATTTTTTTTCTTACAATAAAATTCAAAAAAAAAACGTGTCATTCTAAAAATAACACGCTTTAAAATCTTTATAGTTTTAGATTATGACAAATGCTCCAGCATATCTTTTGTCATAGTTTCCAAATCAAATTTATGATTCCATCCCCAATCTTTTCTTGCTTCAGCATCATCAATACTTGCTGGCCAGCTGTCAGCAATTTTCTGACGGAAATCTGGATTATAAGTAATTTCAAATTCAGGAATATGTTTTTTGATTTCAGCAGCAATTTCAGTTGGAGTAAAACTCATAGCCGCCAAATTATATGAAGAATGTATTTTGATTTCTTCTGCTGGTGCTTTCATGATATTAATAGTTGCATCAATTGCATCATCCATATACATCATTGGCATTTTAGTTTCAGAAGACAAAAAGCATTCGTATTTTTTATCGGCAATAGCCTTGTAGAAAATGTCAACAGCATAATCTGTAGTTCCGCCGCCTGGAGGAGTAGACCAACTGATTAGGCCTGGATAACGAATACTGCGAACATCAACGCCATAAACATTATGGTAATATTCGCACCATCTTTCGCCAGATTGTTTACTGATTCCGTAAACCGTAGAAGGTTCCATTATAGTGTATTGAGGCGTATTTTCTTTTGGAGTTGTTGGACCAAAAACTGCAATACTTGAAGGCCAGAAAATCTTCTGGATTTTTTTTGCTTTCGCTAAATTCAAAAC
This sequence comes from Flavobacterium sp. F52, assembly GCF_000278705.1. Taxonomy (NCBI): domain Bacteria; kingdom Pseudomonadati; phylum Bacteroidota; class Flavobacteriia; order Flavobacteriales; family Flavobacteriaceae; genus Flavobacterium; species Flavobacterium sp. F52. Next base: position 325,608 of record NZ_AKZQ01000026.1, read on the forward strand.
ATGAAAAAGCGAATTCATATTTAAATCCCAAGCAAAAGCTGGGTTTTTCTCAGCAGTTGCAGATAAAAGTGCTGCCATCAGATATACATCTGTAATTTTATGCACTTCAACCAAATGCTCAATCTGATTAAAATCTAAAGCATTGACCACTTCAAAAGGGCCTGAATTAACAACATCAGTATTTAATTTTCTAATATCAGAAGCGATGACATTATCGGTTCCGTATAATTTACGCAGTTTTTGCGTCAGTTCTGTTCCAATCTGACCGCAGGCGCCAATGATCAATATTTTAGGATTCATTTTTTGCTGATTTTTTAGAGACACAAATATAACGTTTTCGCAATTACTTGCGCTTTTTTAAAGGATAAATTATAAATTCAATAATTAAAAAGTTTGTTTGTTATATTATTCTCTTTTTAAGAGTGTGTCTTTGTGCCTTTTTGTAAATCCGTGAATAAGCGCTATTTTATTGGAAAAATCATCAAATGAAATATTTCAATTATCATCCGAATTACCATTAAAAGACAAAAAAATAACCTTGATTTATAGAATCTTTAGCAAAAAACAGAATTCATAATTGTAAATTTACTTCGTAACTTTGTAGCCTAACTATATTTTATCAATGAAATACCAAATATCTCTTTTTCTGCTTTTGACAACTGTGTTATTTTCTTGCCAAAATGAAAATGAAAAACGCCTTGCAGAAAATGCAAAAGAAGCGAAAAAGAAAGAAGCTATTTTTAATAATATAAATAAAGGCTGGACTTTTCTAGATGAGCCAATCAATGAAATCTCAGAATCGCAATTGAATTCTTGGACAGAGTGGCGTGAATTTATAAAAGAAATCGGAGAAAAGCCTAGAAAGACAATTCGTGCATTTCAGAAAAAATCGGCAGCTATTTCTAAAAAGGCGATGGCTTTAAACAATAATATTCCGGCGCAGTTTAACCAGCCTCAGATTAAAAGCCGTATTTCTATTTTGATTACCAAAATCAGAATGCTGGATTTGTTCATCCATTTAAATAACATTCCAGACGATAAAGTGGTTTTTTTAATACAAGAAATCAACAAAGAACTTATTTCGCTGGAGAGACAAATGGATAAAATTGTCGAAAAAGCCAAAATCCCGAAAGAAGAAGGAGAAGAAGATTTCCTTAGAATGTTAGACACAACACGCGCGATTCCGAATTCGGCACCGCCAATAGATCCAAATATACCAAAAGTTGAGTAAAAACGCCTTATATACTACATACGATAATCTGCCAAAAGCAGAGCAGATTGCCAAAAGTTTACTGGAAGGAAATCAGGTAAAAATGAACATCAGCGGATTGTTGGGATCTGCTGTTTCATTTATTATCCGTTCCGTTTTTAGGAAAACAGAACTGCCTTTTTTGATTGTTTTAGACAACAAAGAAGAAGCTGCGTATTACCTAAACGATCTGGAACAAATGATTGGAGAACAAGATGTATTGTTTTATCCAGCTTCATTTCGACGTCCGTATCAAATTGATGAAACCGATAATGCCAATGTTCTGCTTCGCGCTGAGGTTTTAAATCGAATTAATTCTAGAAAAAAACCGGCTGTAATTGTTACCTATCCAGAAGCGCTTTTTGAAAAAGTAGTTACCAGAAGAGAACTAGATAAAAATACTTTAAAAGTGGCTTTGAATGATAAAATTTCAATTGATTTTATCAACGAAGTTTTATTCGAATATGAATTCAAAAGGGTAGATTTCATCACAGAACCCGGTGAATTTTCGGTTCGTGGAGGAATTGTCGATGTGTTTTCTTTTTCAAATGATCATCCGTATCGAATTGAGTTTTTTGGAAATGAAGTAGACAGCATCAGAACTTTTGATGTTGAAACACAATTATCGGTAGAAACACATAAAAAAATCACGATTATCCCGAATGTCGAGAATAAACTTTTTCAGGAAAATCGTGAAAGTTTCTTAGACTATATTGCAGAGAAAACCGTTCTTTTCATTCAAAATACCGAGGGGCTTTTTAGTCAATTAGATAAACAATTTGCAAGAGCAGAAGAAGCTTTTGAGAAATTGTCGAAAGAGATAAAACATGCCACGCCAGAGCAATTGTTTTTAAATCAAGCGTCGTTTATAAAAAGATCTTTAGATTTTTCAGTTGTAGAATTGGCTTCAAGACCCGTTTATAAAACAACTAAGAAATTCGAATTTCATATTCAGCCTCAGCCGTCTTTCAATAAACAATTTGATTTATTGCTGAATAATTTGAGCGATAATCATTTTAACGGATATGTCAATTATCTGTTTTGTTCAAATGAAACGCAGGCGAAACGTTTTCACGATATTTTTGAAAGCTTAGACGAAGCCAATTCAGAAAATATCAGAAAGCAATATCATACCATTGTCTTGCCTTTATACCAAGGTTTTATTGATGAAGAAAATCAGATAACGGCTTATACCGATCATCAGATTTTTGAGCGTTATCATAAATTCAACATCAAAAATGGATATTCTAAAAAGCAAAATATCACTTTAAAAGAATTAACTGCGCTTTCTGTAGGAGATTATGTAACGCATATCGATCATGGAATTGGAAAATTTGGCGGACTGCAGAAAATTCAAGTTGAAGGCAAAACGCAAGAAGCGATAAAACTAGTTTATGCCGATAATGATATTGTGTATGTGAGCATTCACTCGCTCCATAAAATCTCGAAATACAACGGAAAAGACGGAACGCCTCCGAAAATCTATAAACTTGGATCGAACGCTTGGAAGGTTTTAAAACAGAAAACCAAAGCGCGTGTCAAACATATTGCGTTCAACTTGATTCAGCTGTATGCGAAACGCCGTTTGGAAAAAGGTTTTCAGTTTGCGCCAGACAGTTATCTTCAGAACGAATTGGAAAGTTCGTTTATTTATGAAGATACTCCAGATCAAATGAAATCGACTGCAGAAGTGAAAGCCGATATGGAAAGCGATCGCCCAATGGATCGTTTGGTTTGTGGTGATGTTGGTTTTGGAAAAACAGAGGTTGCCATTCGTGCGGCTTTTAAAGCCGTTGACAATAGCAAACAAGTTGCCGTTTTGGTTCCGACAACCATTTTGGCGTATCAGCATTATAGAACTTTTTCTGAGCGATTGAAAGATATGCCAGTTTCAATTGGTTACTTGAACCGATTTAGAACGGCGAAACAAAAAGCGCAGACTTTAAAAGATTTAGCCGAAGGAAAACTAGATATCGTAATTGGAACGCATCAGTTAGTAAACAAAAATGTGGTTTTTAAAGATCTTGGTTTATTGATTGTTGATGAGGAACAAAAATTTGGAGTAAATGTAAAAGATAAACTGAAAACTATTGCAGCCAATGTCGATACATTGACTTTGACAGCAACACCAATTCCGAGAACTTTACAGTTTTCATTGATGGCTGCTCGAGATTTATCGGTAATTACAACGCCTCCACCAAATCGTTATCCGATTGAAACGAATGTGGTTGGTTTTAATGAAGAAATTATTCGTGACGCGATTTCGTATGAAATTCAGAGAAACGGACAAGTTTTCTTTATCAATAATAGAATTGAAAATATAAAAGAAGTGGCAGGAATGATTCAGCGTTTGGTTCCAAATGCTAGAGTCGGGATTGGTCACGGACAAATGGACGGAGCAAAACTCGAAGAATTGATGTTAGGTTTCATGAATGGAGATTTTGATGTTTTGGTGGCAACCACAATCATCGAAAGCGGATTGGACGTTCCAAATGCCAACACCATTTTCATCAATAATGCCAATAATTTCGGACTTTCAGATTTGCATCAAATGCGCGGTCGAGTAGGGCGAAGCAACAAAAAAGCATTCTGTTATTTCATTTGTCCACCGTATTCATCCATGACTGAAGATGCCAGAAAACGTATTCAGGCATTAGAGCAATTCAGCGAATTGGGAAGCGGTTTTAATATTGCGATGAAAGATCTTGAAATTCGTGGTGCGGGAGATTTATTGGGAGGTGAACAAAGTGGTTTCATCAATGAAATTGGTTTTGATACGTATCAGAAAATCATGAACGAAGCGATCGAAGAATTGAAGGAAAACGAATTCAAAGAATTGTATCCAGAGGAAAATGATATTGACACGAAAGAATACGTAAAAGACATTCAAATTGATGCCGATTTTGAGCTTTTATTTCCAGATGAATATATCAATAACGTTTCGGAACGTTTGGTTTTATATAACGAATTGAGCGCTATAAAAGACGAAGCTGGTCTACAGGAATTTGAGAAAAAACTAATTGACCGTTTCGGTCCATTGCCAAAACAAGCTGTTGCATTGTTAAACAGCATCAGAATCAAATGGATTGCAACGAAAGTTGGAATCGAGAAATTGGTCTTGAAACAAGGTAAAATGATTGGCTATTTTGTATCTGATCAGCAATCTGATTATTATCAATCGGTGAAGTTTAGAAATGTCTTGAACTTCGTTCAAAAACATGCGACGCTCTGCAAAATGAAAGAAAAACAAACCGTTAATGGATTACGTTTGTTATTGACTTTTGAAAATGTGAAGTCAATTAAACGAGCTTTGGAGTTGATGGAGTTGTTTGAGGAGTAAAATAAAGTTTGCCACGAATTATACGAATTTCCACTAATCTTAAATTTAATTCGTGAAAATTCGTGTAATTCGTGGCAAACGAAATATAAAAAATTAAGCTTTCTTTATCTTTTATTTAAGAAAAATCTTAGAACTAAAAAGTTTTCTTTGAGTCAAATTTTCAAAGACAACTTTATATGCAAAACCAGCTTATTCTACTATTTTTATTTTTAGGATTCACTACAATCTTCGCTCAAGAAAAAAATAAAATCGTTTCGAAAGATTCCTTAAAATCAAAAACAATTGATCCGCTACGTCCTGCAAAAGCAGCATTTTATTCGGCAGTATTGCCCGGTTTAGGACAAATTTACAATAAGAAATATTGGAAGATTCCTTTAGTTTACGGGGCAATTGGCACGAGCACTTATTTTTATATTGATAATCAGAAAAAATATAATCTATACAGAGACGAATATAAAAATAGACTTGAAGGTAAAAAAAGCGATTCTGAATTTTTAGCACGTTTATCAGAAAGCCAATTGACAACTGTTCAAAAAGAATATCAACGATACAAAGATTTATCAGCTCTATTTATAGTCGGATTCTATGTTTTAAATATTATAGACGCAAATATAGATGCTGCTTTATCACAATTTAATGTTGATGAAAGGTTGGCATTTAAACCTGCTGTTATAAAAAATGATATCACATTGAATACTAATTTTGGGTTTGCTCTAAATTACTCTTTTTGATATTTGTAAAAAAAAATCACTCCGAAGAGTGATTTAATGGCATTATTGTGGTTTTGGTTAGATAATTGTATCGTCAATTTGAAAAAAGTAGTGTTGATTTTAATTCTAACAAGCCACTTTCTTTCAAAACAATTTAATTCAATATTAGTTCGGCTGTACAGTCAAAAATCTCTCTTGTTTTTTGATGTGTTAGCAAATATATAAAAATATTATTCGTAATAAATTATATTTAAAAAAACTTAATTCGGATTTTTTGTTGGTTTTTTATATAAAAGACGTAAAATGCAGTGTAAAGTGGCCTTTTGCAAGTAAGTGTCATATTGACGCTTTTGCAGAAATAAAATTTATTTTAGGACTGTCTTTTGAGAATATTCTTATTTGATAAAAATGAAATTATACTTAGACGTTATTTTACTCAAAAAAAATCCTTTCATCTTTCATTAAAAAGATAAAAGGATTTTGTGTTATAAAGAAGAACCAAACGATTCTTAATATCTTATTTAATTTAGTTTTTCAAGTCTTTAATTACTTTAAACGCTACATCAACTTGATCTTCTCCAACTAAAATGGTAAACTCATTTGAAGTCGAAATTACCTCGTTAATGATAATTCCTTCCCAAGCCAAACGTTGGAAAATGAAATAGTAAATACCAGGAACAACAATGTTTTCTTTAGGTAATTTTACAGTGATAGAAGCTAAATTATCTAATTTCTGAATTAATTTTTCTCTCATAAAGTGTTTTTCAACTAAATGATTTACACTGCTGCTTACTACAATATTGGTTTCATTTACTCCACGAGATGAGGTGTAAAAAATATCCGATAAAGCGTTAATATCCGAAATTAAATCTGCTTGTTTGTTTAAGACAGTTTCAGATGCTGCGAAAGTGTAATCTGTAAGTTCAGAACGAACGGTGATTTCACCTATATTTTTTATTACTTTATTGATTTTGTGGTTCAGTTTAAAATCTAGTTCTTCCGTCAGTCGTTTTAAAGACATTACTACAGCGCCTTGTTTTACTTCTTTTCCAAACTCACTTTCTAATTCGGTCATAATATTTCGCGAAAGTGATGTTAGGTTAATAATTCCGAGAGACAGGGCATTTAATAAAAATGGTTTTGTTTTAATGTAGTTTTCTACAATAGAAGAAACAGTTTTCATAATTCTTTTTTTTTTTTTGGTAACAGTTGAGTTGGTTTGTTAATTTAACATTGCGATGTTATAATTCTTTGCAAATATAAATAAAAAAACAAATTGTTACAATTATAACAATAAAAAATTATGTTAAAAGTGATAAAAAGCGTCAGTAAGATGTTCAATTGCAAATGATTCCCCATTTTTATGGACCGCAATGATGTCAAAACGGATTTCTAAATCTTCCTGAAAATCCTTTTCCCTATCGTTTATGTAGGCATTTACTGCTTTAATGAGTAATTGAATCTTTTTTTGCTTGACAAAATCTTGTGGAGAACCAAAATCTAAACTCGAACGGGTCTTAACTTCAATAATGGCTAAAATGGAATCTTTTTGCGCAATAATATCTATTTCTGCTTTTTGGATAACAAAGTTTCGTTCTACAATAGAATATCCGTTTTCTTCAAGATATGCAGCCGCGAGATCTTCGCCTAATTTTCCTAAATCATTATGTTCTGCCATGGGTTTTGTTTTTTTGTTTCAGGTTTCAAGTTTCAAGTTTTTTGCATGCAAAGACGCGAAGGCACAAAGAGTATTAAAAACTTTGCAACTTCGCGTCTTTGCGAGATTTTATGTGGTATTTAGATCTCCTTAAAACAAGGAGTGATGTGGTATTATTTTTTAAAAGTAACTGTACTTCCAGAAGCAGTAACTTCCATCGTAACGATATTTCCCATAATGAGAGCTCTGTTGTCTCTAATGTGTCCTGCTGGGAAATTAAAAATAACCGGAATATTGTATTTTTTGGTTACGTCATCTATAATTTCCAAAGCATTTTTCCCCCACGGCACTTCATTGTCTTTCATGCTCGTCATGCCTCCAATGATAATTCCTTTAAGGTTTTCAATGCACCCGTTGCGTTTTAAATTCATCATCATACGGTCAATATGGTACAGATATTCATCTAAGTCTTCTATAAATAAAATTTTATCCTTGCAGTCAATTGCAGATGGAGATCCTAATAAACTATATAGGATAGATAAATTACCTCCAACCAATTCACCCGTTGCGCTTCCTAAACGGTTCATTGGAGATGGGCTGATTGAGTAAGAAATTGGTTCGTTAAATAAAGCTGCTTTTAATGAGCTTACGGCATCTGGAGTTGCTCTGGGAACTGTTACTGGCATGATACCATGAATAGATTTATAACCCATTGTATTCAAATGATTATGGAGAACGGTTACATCACTAAAACCAATGACCCATTTTGGATGCTGTTTGAATTTAGTAAAATCTAATAAATCTAACATTCTAACAGTGCCATATCCGCCTCGAACGCACCAAATTGCTTTAATATTTGGATTGTCTAATTGTTTTTGGAAATCGGCAGCTCTCTGTTCATCTGTTCCTGCCAATTGATGATAATCCAAACCAATTGTTGATCCGATTACAGCTTCTAAACCCCAGCTGTGCAATAAATCTATTGTTGGTTTTAAGTTGTCATCGATATTTTTTCTTGCTGTTGCTAAAAGTGCTACAGTATCTCCTTTTTGTAAATAAGGCGGTGTTATCATGTTTTGTTGAGATTGACAGTTGAATGATTCTAAAGCAAAAATAAGAAATGCGAGTTGAAACAGAATATTTGGCTTCTTAGTATTTAAAAGGTTTTTCATGATCATCATTTGCTTCTTTTCATTTGTATGAAAAAACAAATATAGAAATTTTAGATTTTAAATTTATTTGAAATTTCTTACAATTAAATAAAAAAGAGTAATATTGGAATGTTTTTTAAAATACTAAACAATGCACTTTTTCAGAGCCTTTTTAATAGTTCTATTTTTTTCAATTCAAACGCAATCTCAATCCAAAAAGTATAAAATACACACAGTAGCTTTTTACAATTTCGAAAACCTGTATGATACTGTTGATGATATATTTACAAACGATGATGAATGGACACCAAATGGAGCACAGCATTGGACAACAGAAAAATATCAGCAAAAATTAAAAAACCTAGAAAGAGTTTTATCTGAAATTGGGACACCTGAAAATTCAAATGCGCCCACTTTAATAGGAGCAGCAGAGGTCGAAAATAGAAATGTTTTAGAAGATTTAATAAAGGAACCAAAACTGCAGTCATTGGATTTGGGAATTATTCACTTTGATTCACCAGATAAACGCGGTATCGATGTGGCTTTGCTTTATCAGAAAAAGTATTTTAGACCTACTTCTTATTCGAATATTCCTTTAATTATTTATAAAAAAGAAATTTCACAAAAAGAAGAAACGGAAGTTTTAGACGATGAAATTGAAGTTAAAAAAGAAAACAAAAATCGTGTTTTTACAAGAGACCAGCTTTTGGTTTCTGGATTTTTAGAAAATGAAGAAATTCATATTATTGTTAATCATTGGCCATCCAGATCGGGTGGTGAAAAGGCAACGACAATGTTTCGTGAAGCTGCAGGAAAATTAAACCGAAAAATTATCGATTCATTACAGCGCATTAATCCGCAAGCAAAAGTATTAACAATGGGAGATTTTAATGATGGACCATTTAATAAAAGCATAAAAGCGGGGTTAGGAGCGAAGGGCTTGAAGACAGAAGTTTCAGAATTTGACGTTTTTAATCCGTTTGAAGAACTTGCCAATAAAGGTTTAGGAACTATTGCGTATCGTGACTCTTGGAATATTTTTGACCAGATTATCATGACTGCTTCTTTGGTTAAATCGGATTTTTCGAGTTTTAATTTTTGGAAAGCAGGTATTTTCAGCAGACCTTATCTTATTCAAAATTCAGGTGCATATAAAGGTTATCCATTACGAAATACACTTAGTGAAGCAGGTTTTAGTGATCATCTTCCAGTTTATGTGTATTTGATAAAAGAATTTAAATAAGTACTCAGTCTCAGTCGCAGTATTCAGCCACAGTAAAACTGAAAACTGCGACTGAGACTGAATACTTTTCACTACCTTAGCTTTTCATAAATTTTGAATAAAAATGGCTATAGCAAAACCTTTTAACCTGACGCAATGGATTGACGAAAACCGTCATTTACTTAAACCGCCTGTTGGAAATAAAAATCTTTACGTAGATTCTGGAGATTATATTGTAATGATTGTGGCGGGACCAAATGCAAGAAAAGATTATCATTATAACGAAACAGAAGAACTTTTTTATCAGTTAGAAGGAAGCATAAAAGTGGTAATTCAGGAAGATGGCCAGCGTAAAGAAATGGAATTAAATGCGGGCGATATGTATCTACATCCAGCAAAAGTCCCTCATTCTCCTGTTCGTTCAGAAGGCTCTATCGGACTTGTAATTGAGCGTAAACGTGCCGGACAAGGTTTTACAGATGGTTTGCTTTGGCATTGTGACAATTGCAATCATAAATTGTACGAAGTGTATTTTGAACTTCATAATATCGAGAAAGATTTTCTGTCTCATTTTGAACATTTTTACAATTCTGAAGAGCTAAGAACTTGCGATAATTGCGGAACTGTTATGGAAACTGATTCTAGGTTTGTGGCGAAGAAATAAAAAAACAAACCCGACAAATTTTAAACTTGTCAGGTTTGTTTTTGATTTATAATTCTAATTTTTTCCCCTGTTCAGGATAGATAATCTTCAAGCCTAAATCATTTTGAGCTTTTAACTGCTCTTTTATTTTAGCAATATTCTTTGCAGGCGGTTTCAAATGTGTGATGATAATTTTAAAGTTTTCAAGAGAACCTTTTCCTGCTAAATCTTCTAGGACATGAAGTTCTTTCATTAAATAATTCGGAGTCAAATGACCAAACAAAAATTTATCAGGTTGTTCGTTGGGAAACGAAACTTCAATAAAAATTCCTTTCAATTGTTTGGCCTTTACCAATGGAGCGATGGCTGTCCATAAATCGCGAAGATTATTGCTTTTTTCTACTTCATCTGGTCCTGTATCGCCTAAATATAATGCATAATCATTCTCATTTTTAATTAAGAAAGCGGTACTCTCAAACGGATTAACATGGCTAAGAGAAAAAACTTTAACCGTCATCTTGGTATTACTTAAAGAAGTTTCTTCTCCCAGATTCAAAGTCTGAAAATGGTATTTTTTTAAAGGAAAACCAGGACCTGCATCTCCAAAATTAGCCCAAGTCTGATCGTTGAAATAATGGTTTTCCATCATTTCCATACATTTATTCGTTGTATAAACCGTTTTAGAAGAATCGGCAGGAGAGTTTATAATCAAACCCGAAACATGATCCAAATGTGCATGAGAAATCAAATATCCTTTGATGTATTTGCGTAAAACTTCGCTTGTAGAAACTTTAAAAGTTTTCTTTTCAATAGCTTTTTCGATTCCAGCGTTTACAGTTCCAGCGTCAAGACAGATATAATCGGTTGTGTTTGATGGAGCGATTAAATAAGCTGAAAGATTTTTTTCATCAATGCCTCCCATTACTCCTAATGGAACTACTGAAAAGGAAGTTTTTGCTTTTTGAGAAAATATATTGGTTGTTACTAAAAGAAAACAAAGGAGAAGCCTAATGTAAGAGTTCATATTTTTAATTTTAAGTAATGCAAATTTCATTAAATAAATTCAATATTGAAGTTTGTTTCTGTTAATACTATAAAATAAACTTAAATTTACTTTCATTTATGAATTAACTTCAATGGGAAATTAATTCGAAAACAATATCTTTACATAAAAATATAACAATTTTAACTAAAAAAGTTACAATGACAACAATAGCATCGCAATTTGGAATGAAGGAAGCTCTTGAAAAATTGGGCATCAAGACAATAAATGAAGGAACATCAACAGGAATTAATAATTTTTCATCTGGAGAAATTCTAGAAAGTTATTCGCCAGTTGACGGAAAATTAATTGCTTCGGTAAAAATGTCAACAGCAGAAGATTATGAAAAAGCAATCCAGACAGCTGCAGAAGCGTTTAAAACTTTTAGATTGATTCCTGCGCCACAGCGTGGTGAAATTGTACGTCAGTTTGGAGAAAAATTGAGACAAAATAAAGAAGCTCTTGGAAAACTGGTTTCTTACGAAATGGGAAAATCATTTCAAGAGGGTCTTGGAGAAGTTCAGGAAATGATTGATATCTGTGATTTTGCAGTTGGTTTGTCTCGTCAGCTTCACGGATTAACAATGCATTCTGAAAGACCAGGACACCGTATGTATGAGCAATATCATCCGTTGGGAATTGTTGGAATCATTTCGGCCTTTAATTTTCCAGTTGCAGTTTGGTCTTGGAACACAGCTTTAGCTTGGATTTCTGGAGATGTCTGTGTTTGGAAACCTTCTGAAAAAACACCTCTTTGCGGTATCGCTTGCCAGAATATTATAGCTCAGGTTATTAAAGAAAACAATCTTCCAGAAGGAATTTCATGTTTAATAAACGGTGATTATAAAATAGGAGAGTTATTGACTGCTGATACTCGAATTCCGCTTATTTCTGCGACAGGTTCAACCAGAATGGGAAAAATTGTTGCTCAGACTGTGGCAGGAAGATTAGGCAAATCATTATTAGAACTTGGAGGAAACAATGCTATTATTGTGACTCCTGATGCCGATATTAAAATGACCGTTATCGGAGCTGTTTTCGGAGCTGTTGGAACGGCTGGACAACGTTGTACTTCAACTAGAAGACTGATTATTCATGAAAGTATTTATGATAAGGTAAAAGATGCATTGGTTGCAGCTTACAAACAGTTAAGAATCGGAAACCCGCTTGACGAAAATAATCATGTTGGGCCACTAATTGACACTCACGCTGTGGAAATGTATGCAGCGGCTTTAAATAAAGTTGTAGCCGAAGGCGGAAAAATTTTAGTTGAAGGAGGAGTGCTTTCTGGACAAGGTTATGAAAGCGGCTGTTATGTTAAACCTGCGATTGCTGAAGCTGAAAATTCATTTGAAATTGTTCAGCATGAAACTTTTGCACCTGTTTTATATTTAATTAAATATTCAGGCGAAGTAGAGAATGCAATCGAAGTTCAGAATGGTGTTGCACAAGGACTGTCTTCTGCAATTATGACGAATAATTTGCGTGAAGCAGAAAGATTTTTATCTGCTACAGGTTCAGACTGTGGAATTGCAAACGTAAATATCGGAACTTCTGGTGCTGAAATTGGCGGTGCTTTTGGTGGTGAAAAAGAAACAGGAGGCGGACGCGAATCTGGTTCTGATGCTTGGAAAATTTATATGAGACGTCAAACTAATACAATCAATTATACTACAAATCTTCCATTAGCGCAGGGAATTAAATTTGATTTGTAATTGTGTTATTATATAAAAGAAGAAGGCTTCCAAATTTGGAAGCCTTTTTCGTTAAGTTAGTTTTACTTTTTTATTAGTGTTTGATTAAATGATCCGTCGACAGTATAAATTTTAGCTAGGTAAGTGCCAGGAATTAAACCGCTTGTATCGATACTAGTAGAGTTTCCAGAATTAATTACCAGATTTCCAGAGATATTGTAGATAAGTACTTTTTGCACTTTTTGTTCTGGATCAGATAAGTATAATGTGCTCGAAACAGGATTTGGGTATAAAATTATTTGTGTTTCTGTACTTTCTTTTGCAGTAGTTTCAGTTGCAGTGGCCATTCTTAAAGTGCTGCCACTATAAACTGTACTAATGTAATATAGGTTGGCTACAGAACCTTTTGTGATAGTGTGAGAACCTGCACCGATTGATGCAGTTACAATACCTGCAGATGCTGTGTATGAAACGTTGTCTACTTTAATAGTTCCTGTAAAACTTGAATCGAAAACCAAAGTCAAGGTAGATGCACTAGCTGTTGTATATGTTATGGAGGTACTTGTTTCAATTTTTAGACGCTCAGTAAGAGTTAATCCATTGTAGGTTACAGAACCTGGTGTTGAATTCATGTTTCCTGTAATAGAGTAGAATGTACTTGTCTTTCCAGAAGTTGTAAAGTTATGAATTTCAGATCCGCCAGTAGAACCTGATGTTACCGTAATAGTTCCTGATGCCGTTACAGGAGTTCCCGCAGTTCCTGAAGTTGTTACAGAGTATGAAACATTTGCAGTTGGAGTTCCTGTAATAGTTATGGTTTTTGCAGCTGTATTTTTTACAAAAGATAAACCAGAAGCTGGTAATCCTGTTACAGTTGCGTCTGTAGCGTTTCCGCCCCAAGTAAACACGATTGAAGCGATAGCAGTTCCAGAAGAAACAGTCTGACTATTATTTCCTGTTGAAGTTAAAGTTTGGTTTCCAGCAGCAGTAACTGTTACAGTTCCTGAACCAGTGGCTGGAGAACCACTAGTTCCAGAAGTTGCAATTGAGTATGAAACTGTTGCAGTTGGCGTACCTGAAATGGTGATAGTTTTTGCTGTAGTATTCTTTACAAAAGTCAATCCCGAAGCAGGTAATCCTGTAACAGTTGCGTCGGTTGCATCTCCTCCCCATGTAAATACGATTGAAGAAATTGCAGTACCGCTTGCAACAGTTTGATTGTTGTTTGAAGCAGAAGTCAAAGTTAAAGTCTGCGTTCCAGCAGGCGGATTTCCTTCTCCTTGTACAGCAACTAAAGTTCCAGTATAGTTTGTAAGAGCAGTTTTTAATGCTGTAATAACTAAAGAAGAAGTATCATCTGTAGCATTGTTGAATGTCCATTTTAAATCTCCTCCTGAAACACGTCCTGCATATTGAATAGCTTTAGCTTTAGCTGTTGCTGGACTATCAATTACTAAATTTTTTACATATAAATTCGCATCGGTATCAAAGTTGTTGTAAACATTAGCGCCCGATTTAGATTTTACTGCACTGCTTACCACTTCGCCCCTTGTAGCAGCCACATAAGCATCAAAATCTGTTGTAGAGCTTATTTTTCCAGAGATATTGTACAACGGATTCGGATCATTATAAGCTACAAAACGCATATTATTTGTTCCGTTAGAAGCATCAAAAGTATTGTTGAAAGCTTTGATGCTTCCTCCAGCTTCACCAGAGAATGTTCCCATTGTTCCAGCGTTATTTACTTGATTGGCTTCATCCCAAATATCAGAACCTTGTAAAGAAGTCAGCATTGGGTGTTTGCTATTTCTAAAATAATTTCCTTCCATGAAAAGCGATGATCCAAGAGTTGATCCTGCTCCATATTTAGAAACTCCATCATAATAATTGTTATAAATATGCGCTGAATAATAACGTACACGAGGATGACGAGAATCTGAGTGATCAAACCAGTTATGGTGATACGTGATGTACAGTCCTGAAGTTGTTCCTTCGCTTAAACCTAAAAGGCTTGCTTTTCCATTGTCCCAAAAGTGGTTGTAAGATAATGTGATATAGGTCGAAGTTTTATTGTCAAGTGCACCGTCACCTTTTATCTGGTCAGCATCGCTTCCTGCATTCCCATAGAATAAATCGCAGTTATGAACCCAAACATGGTCATTGTCCTGTTGCATTCCTACGTTATCCCCTGCAGTACTGTTGCAGTTCATAAATCCGAGATTACTTACTTCTATGTTTGAAGCAGATTTCAATCTAACTCCCCATCCATTTGCAACTGCATCATCTCCAATACCTTCAAAAGTAACGTAACTTGAAGCATTGTTTGCGTTTTCGATAACCACGTCGCCACCTTCCATAACGTTCATATCGGTAATATTTCCAATTAAACGAATGATAAAAGGACGTGTATCTTTTCCTTTTTTAATCGCGTAAAGAATATTTTGAAGACCAATGCAAGGATTTGCACTAGCCCCAGTAATATTCATCGAAATGGTATTTTTGGTGTTTTGCGTAATGTAAAGAATTACGGCATTGTCTTTTGGAGTTCCGTCTGCTTTGTATCCTCCCGGAACACGTCCGCCTTCAAATGCAAATCCATTTCTGTCGTGTGCCGACACTGTAAGGCTTCCTGTCGTTGCTCCTGTTCCTTCAGTACCATTTACTACAGGTTTTACTTTTACAGTATAGGTTCCAGCTTTAAGTCCAGGAATATCAGCGCGAAAATAGGAGCCATAACTTCTAATTAGCTGGTCATCTATTTTTTGGTCTGTAAATCCGTTACCCGTATAATACACATTATAGGTCTGGGCACCGCTGACTGGTTGCCATTTTACAAAAGCAGATTCCAGCCAGCCAGAAGCTTCATTAATCTGAATGGTTTGGGCCCATAATTGAACTGTCATAAGAAAGACAGCTACGAAAAGTAGGTTTTTTTTCATAAGGTTTGTTTAAGATAGTTAATAAAATAAGTAAGTGGTTTTACTTACGATTCCAAGTGGTTTAATTGTAATCGATTACACAAAATTATATATTAATTTTTAATAGTATAATTTTTTTACTAAAAAAAAGAGGATAGTTAAATTTTTTAGCTTTTAAAATGTTAAAAATGTAATAAATTGCATTAATTGTAATTTATTGCATATTCTAAATCAGATGAAGAATGCTGAATTTTTCTCGCTTTATACAATTTTAAACCTTAAGCAAAAAGAAGGAGTGGGAATCTGTAATTTTTTTTTATTACATAAATTACATTTTCATTTTTTGTAAGAAATAGATTCTTTTAGTGTTTTAAATAAAAGATTATTCTTAAAGTTTTAATTTTTAGAATCAGAAAATAATTGGGTTGAAATAAAAAAAGCCTTTCTGATTTTACTCAAAAAGGCTTTTGGATTATTTAAATGAGACTGTTAGTCCCTACTAGAAATTTTTGTTAAAAGTCTTAGGAATTCGATATACAACCAAACCAAAGTAATCATCAATCCCATTGCTCCATACCATTCCATAAATTTTGGCATTTTTTCTCTTGCTCCTTTTTCAATTAAATCAAAATCCAAGAAAAGATTAAGAGCAGCAATGATGATAACAAAAACACTTATACCAATACTCATCATAGAATTTCCATAATGAACAGGTGTCCAGCTTGAAAACATTGATACAACCCAAGAAATTAAATAATATGTTGCAATTGCTAATGTAGCCGCAACGACAACAGATTTGAATTGTTCTGTAACTTTAACGATTCTAAATTTATACAAACCAAGACAAACCAAGAAAGTAACAAGAGTTGCACCAACTGCATTAATTACGATTCCAGGAAATTTTAATTCAAATATTGCAGAAATACCTCCTATGAATAATCCTTCAAATAGGGCATATCCTGGAGCTAGGTAAGGAGATAATTGCGGTTTAAACGAAGAAACTAATACTAAAATGAAACCAACAATAGCACCGCCAATTGTAGGCAACATTGGATTTATTCCGTTAAAAGTCATCCACCATGTTACCATAGCAGCACCACACAAAATAAGGAATAAGATTGCTGTTTTGTTGATAGTTCCAGACACCGTCATTTCTTGATTGTAGTCAATAATCTGAGCTTGGTGTACTTCTGTCCTTGGTTCAGCGTTTGATGAAAAACGCTTACTGTTTAAAAATGGATTTTTTGAATTAAAGTTCATATTTTAATACATTTAATTGAACTCAAATATATGGAGATTTTTTGAAGTGCAATTATTGCAAAGAATTTTTTAACATGAATTTCTGTTCTTATGTAAGGCATAAAAAAAATCCATTAAAAATTAATTTAATGGATTTTCGAGTATTTTAAATCAAGAGGTTATCTTATTTCAATAAGTCTAAAACTAATGATGGGAATAAACCTAATGCAATGTTTAAAGCAATTGATACCACAGCTGTAGCATAAATAAGGAATGGTTTTCCTGTTCTTTCTTGATTAGGTTCTTTAGAATACATTGCAATAATAAGTTTAAAATAATATCCAACACTTATAATTGAGTTGATTACTGCAACGATTACTAAACCAATATATCCTGCTTGAATGGTTTGGTCGAATAAGAATAACTTGGCAAAGAATCCAGAGAAAATTGGAATTCCGGCCATTGACAATAATGAAGCTGTAAGGATTGCTGCTAATAGCGGATTTGTTTTTCCTAAACCATGGAAGTTTGTAATATCTTCATTATCATGATCTCTGCAAACATATAAGATTACACTGAAAGCCGCGATCCCTGCCAATGCATATGCAGCAGTATAATACAATAGAACTCCAGCAGAAGCAGAAACCGTTAATAATGTCATTAACATGAAACCTGCATGAGAAATTCCAGAGAAAGCAAGCATACGTTTTACGTTTACTTGTCTTAATGCCATGATATTACCAACAGACATTGAAGCAATAGAAATGATAACTACAATAACTTCAAACGTATGTAAAAGATCTTGATTGTCGAGTGAAGCAATTACATTCATGCCAGAGATTAGCTTAAATAGAGTTGCAATAGCTACTACTTTTGCTAAAGTACTCATCAAGGCAGTTGTTAGAGCTGGAGAACCTTCGTAAACGTCTGGAGCCCAGAAGTGGAAAGGAACAGCTGCCACTTTAAATAACATTCCGATAATCATTAAAATCAATCCAATAGGAAACCAGATCGGTAATTCTGCAGATAAAGCGCTTTCGTGGATTTCACTGATATCAAAAGTTCCCATTGCTCCGTAAATCAAGCAGATTCCGAATAAAATAATTCCAGAAGCAAAAGATCCCATTAAGAAATATTTCATACCTGCTTCGTTACTCTTTATATTCAAACGGTCACTTGCCGCTAAAACATATAAAGCAATAGATAGAATTTCGATTCCTAAGAAGAACATTGCTAAGTTTCCAAAAGAAACCATTGCTACAGCTCCAGCTAGTAAGAAAACTTTAATAGCAACATAATCAGAAATTTTCGTTGGGTGATTATGGTAAAAATTATGGCTTAATGCTACAAGGAAAATAGTCAAAACGATAAACAATGATGAAAAAGCTGTAGAAAACTTACTCACTGCTATCATATTGTTGTAATAACTTTGTTCTGCTCCAAATTCACAGTAATTAAGTGCCAATACGCCTAATAAACCCAAAATGGTAATAGGAACGATCGCCTTTCTTAAATTAAGAAT
Organism: Flavobacterium sp. F52; assembly: GCF_000278705.1. Taxonomy (NCBI): domain Bacteria; kingdom Pseudomonadati; phylum Bacteroidota; class Flavobacteriia; order Flavobacteriales; family Flavobacteriaceae; genus Flavobacterium; species Flavobacterium sp. F52. The sequence goes on from NZ_AKZQ01000026.1 coordinate 343,995, forward strand.
TTCAAACAATAGGCAGAAAATACCCAATCCTGTTATAGCTATTAATGTATTCATTTTTATCTTTTTGATTTAGGATTTCAATTTTTAAGCTTAAATCCTAATTTATTTTTTGTTTAAAATATTAGTTCTTATTGATAACTTGTAAAATGTTTTCCAAGCTTGGTGTAATCAAATCTGTGATTGGTTTTGGATAGAAACCAAAGAATAATAAAACTGCAATGATTACAGCAAATGAAATTCCTTCGTTAAGCGTAACATCTGCAAAAGCTTTAGAATTAGTTTCTCCTAACATTACATGCTGGAACATTCTTAACATATAGTAAGCTCCTAGAATAATAGTAGTACCGCCAAGAATAGCAAACCAGATGTTGATTTGAGATAAACTGTATAATACTGTAAACTCTCCAACAAAGTTAAATGTGCTTGGTAATGCAACAGAAGCCAATACTAAGATTAAAAACATTGAAGTGAATCTTGGAGATTGTGCACGGATTCCTCCCATTTCGCCAATTTCTCTAGTTTCGTATCTTCTAAAAATTACTTCAGCAGCAAAGAACAATCCTACCACAACAAAACCGTGAGCGATCATTTGCATAACTGATCCTCTAAAACCGTCAAGAGTCAAAGTGTAAGATCCAGCGGCAATTAATCCAACGTGAGCAAGAGAAGAATAAGCTAATAATTTCTTTAAATCTTTTTGTCTTAAAGCTACGATAGAGCCGTAAACAACTCCAGCAATTCCTAAAGCAATAAAAATATGCATATATTCTTTAGCCGCGATTGGTGCAAGTGGCAATTGCCAACGTAGAACACTGTACAATCCCATTTTTAGCATGATACCAGATAGAAGCATTGTTCCAACTGTTGGTGCTTTTTGGTACACATTTGCTTGCCAAGTATGGAAAGGAATAATTGGAATTTTAATAGCATAAGCTAAGAAGAAAGCCAAGAAAACCCAGAATTGCTCGCAAGCAGATAAGTTTACTTTGTATAAATCTTCAATTAAGAAAGAACCAGCTTTTGTGTATAAGTAAATAAAAGCAGTTAACATGAATAATGAACCAGCAAGTGTGTAAATAAAGAATTTAACCACTGCTTTTCTGCGTTCTTCAGCATCGCCATTACCCCAGATCAAAGCAATAAAGTAGATTGGAATAAGTGCTAGCTCCCAGAAGATATAGTATAAAAGACCGTCAGCTGCTAAGAAAGTTCCTGCCATAGCAAAAGCCATAAACAAGATTAATCCATAAAAGCCTTTTGCATTTTTATATTCATTTCCGAAAGAAGAAAATATAATAATCGGAGTTAAAGCTACAGTTAATAAAACCATTGCAAGCCCAAGTCCGTCACCACTTAAAGCGAAAGAAATTTTTGGCTGATTGATCCAGCTGTTGATTACGCTGATATTTTCGCCAGCATTATAATTATTCAATAATACAATTGAACATCCTAAAGCTGCTAAACTAAATAATAAAGCAACTTTTGAAGCTAGTTTGTCACCAGAAAAATAAGTGGCAAATGCACCAATTAAAAGTATAATTAATATAGTAGAAACGTTCATAGTAATAATATTATTGAGCTAAAAATATATAGGAAACAATTGCACAAAGTCCTAAAACAAAAACAAATAGATATAATCCTATACTTCCGGTTTGTAATTTTTTTCCTTGGAAAGCAATTTCGTTTGCTATTTTACCTAATCCAAAAACAAGAGCAGATAATCCTGTCTCGATATAGTCTCTAAAGAATTTAGATAAACTATTAATTGGCTGAACAAATACTGCATCGTAAACTTCGTCTACATAATATTTGTTATATAAAACTTTGCTTAAACCAGTAATGTTTTCATCAGATTCTGGAACATTATCTTGTTTAAAGTATTTTACGTAAGCGATTAAAATTCCTAGTAATCCACCTAAAACAGCAACACCCATCAAAGTGTATTCAGTTGTGCCTAAGTGGTGTTCTTCTCCAGCTACTTTCGTGAAAAGAGGAGCTAAGTAATGATTTAGCCAGCTGTTTCCAGGTAAACTGATCAATCCTCCAAAAGTCGCCAAAATAGCTAAGATGATAAGTGGAATAGTAATTAATGAACCACTTTCGTGTAAATGATGTTTTTGTTCTTCAGTTCCTCTAAATTCTTTAAAGAAAGTCAAGAACATTAAACGGAACATATAGAAAGCTGTCATGATTGAAGCAACTGATCCAACAACGTATAATGGAATACTGTGGTGGAATGCTGTCAATAAAATTTCGTCTTTAGAGAAGAATCCAGAAAAGAATGGAACTCCAGAAATTGCTAATGAAGAAATTAACATAGTCCAGAATGTGATTGGCATTGCTTTACGCAAACCTCCCATATTACGCATATCTTGCTCTCCGTGTAATCCGTGAATTACAGATCCAGATCCTAAGAATAAACAAGCTTTGAAGAAAGCGTGAGTGATTACGTGGAAAACAGCTACTTCATAAGCTCCAAATCCTAATGCTAAAAACATCAATCCTAATTGAGAAACTGTAGAGTAAGCCAATACTTTTTTGATATCGTTTTGAACTAATCCAATTGTAGCAGCAACCAATGAAGTGATTGCTCCGATAATTGCAATAACAGATTGAACATCTGTTGCAAGGTCAAAAACAAAGTTTAATCTTGTTACCATAAAAATACCAGCGGTAACCATTGTTGCCGCGTGGATTAATGCAGAAACTGGAGTTGGACCAGCCATCGCATCAGGTAACCAAGTGTATAACGGAATTTGAGCAGATTTACCACAAGCTCCAATAAATAAACATAAAGCAGCTAAAGAAAGCAATGGTAAATTTAAGTTAGTAGTTCCGGCAATTGCCGTTTTTAAAGTTGCATAATCTAATGTAGAGAACATCGATCCGATGATGAACATTCCGATTAATAAACCTAAATCTCCAATTCTGTTCATGATGAAAGCTTTTTTTGCAGCATCATTGTAATCTTGGTTTTTATGCCAAAATCCAATTAATAGGTAAGAGCAAAGTCCAACACCTTCCCATCCGATGAAAAGAACTAATAAGTTGCTTCCAATTACAAGCGTAATCATGAAGAATACGAATAGATTTAAATAGGCAAAGAATTTGTGCATATTTTCATCATCGTGCATGTAACTGATAGAGTATAAATGAATCAAAGATCCAATTCCAGTTACAAAAAGTAACCAAAGAATAGATAATTGATCTAATAAAAATCCTAGATTGATTTTTAAGTTGCTAATTTGTATCCAATCAAATAAAGTAACTTCAATTCCTTTTCCAGTTGAAGTTATTTGATTAAAAAGTAAAAGAGAAACTACAAAAGAAATTGCTACGGCAATAGTTCCGATTGCACCAGAAACTGTTTTTCCTAAGCTTTTTCCAAAAAAGACATTTACTAGAAAACCTAGTAAAGGAGTTAAAACTAAAATTAAAGCTAAATTGGTATCCATTTCTGATTATCCTTTTAAATTTTTTAAATTATCGATACTGATTGATCCGATATTTCTAAAGATAGAAACTAAAATGGCCAATCCTACCGCAACTTCGGCTGCAGCAACCGCCATCGAGAAGAACACAAAAACTTGTCCTTGCGCATCTTGATGATAAGTTGAAAAAGCAACAAATAAAAGGTTTACCGCATTCAACATAATTTCGATAGACATGAAAACGATAATAGCATTTCGTCTGTACAATACACCAAAAATACCAATACAGAAAAGTACAACACTCAAAAAGATGTAGTTTTCAATACCTATTTGATTTAATATATTACCCATTATTTATTTAATTTTTCTTTTTTAGACAATAGAACTGTTCCAATCATAGCAACCAAAAGTAAGATCGAAGCAAATTCGAACGGAACCATATATTCGTTCAATAATATTTTACCTAAAACTTTAATTGATTGGAAATCTTCTCCAGTAGAATCGTATTCACCAACAATCGGTTTCGAGTTGATAAAGATTGTAATCAAAACAATCAAAATTAAACAGAAGGACACAATAGCACCTAAACGTGTGATTCTAGGACGGTGAACTTCTCGCTGTTCGTTCAGGTTCATCAACATGATGGTAAACAGGAACAGAATCATAATAGCTCCGGAGTAGACTATTATATGAACAACAGCTAAGAACTGAGAATTTAATAGTAAATAATGACCAGCAATAGAAAAGAAACAAATCACTAAGTAAATAGCCGAGTGAATCGGGTTTCTACTGAAAATAGTCAAGAAAGCAGTAATAACGGTAATAAACGCTAAAAAGCAAAAGATAACTTGAATAGTTGTTGCGTGTGCAAAATCAGGAATATGTATCATTTAGTTCGCGTTTTTAAGTTGAGCATTTTTCAAAGCCATTTCTAAAGGCATTACTAATTTATCTTTCCCGAAAATGAAATCTTCTCTGTTGTAACTAGCAGGAACTAACACTTTAGACTCAGTTAAGTAAATAGCGTCTTTTGGACAAGCTTCTTCACATAAACCACAGAAAATACAACGAAGCATATTTATTTCGTAGATCTCAGCGTATTTCTCTTCTCTATATAAGTGTTTTTCATCAGGTTTACGTTCTGCAGCTTTCATAGTGATTGCTTCAGCAGGGCATGATAATGCACATAATCCGCAAGCAGTACAGTTTTCACGGCCTTGCTCATCGCGTTTCAACATGTGCTGACCGCGGTAAACCGGACTCATTTCACGAACCTGTTCTGGGTAATGAATGGTAACTTTTTTTCTGAAAAGGTGTTTGACAGTAATGATTAAACCTTTTACAATCGCCACAAGATACAATCGCTCAACAAAAGACATCTCCTTATTTGAGACCACCTTTTTTCTACCCGATAATGATATAGTTTCTATTGACATTTTTACTATTATAGTTTATGATTTACAATTTGATATTCAATCAAATTCAAAATCTATTTTGTTTTTATTTGAAGCTTATTACGGTTCTTAGAATCCTAAAGCTGCTGCAATATCGTGTCTTAAAATAACAACACCTGTAATCATGATATTAATAATCGAAAGCGGAATTAAAATTCTCCAGCCTAAGTTCATTAATTGGTCATATCTAAATCTTGGAATTGTCCAACGCACCCACATATAAAAGAATATGAAGAAACATATTTTAACGAACAATGCCGCGATCCCTAATAAGTTAGCTGCATTTACTCCTACATTTTCTACCATCCATTGCATTCCTGGGTAGTTGTATCCGCCAAAGAATAAAACAGAAATAATAGTAGAAGAGATAAACATACTTGCGTATTCAGCAAATAAATAGAATCCCATTTTCATTGATGAATATTCTGTATGGTAACCTCCAATTAATTCGTTTTCACATTCTGCTAAATCGAAAGGAGTTCTGTTGGTTTCTGCAAATGAACAGATTAGGAAAATTAAGAATGATAATGGCTGATAAAAAACATTCCAGTTCATTCCTTGTTGCTGTAATGAGATTTCTTTTAAGCTCATTGTTCCTGTCATCATCAATAAAGCAATTATTGATAATCCCATTGCAATCTCGTAAGAAACCATTTGAGAAGCTGCGCGGATAGCTCCCATCAAAGAGAACTTATTGTTAGAAGCCCATCCACCAATCATGATGCCGTAAACCCCAACAGAAAGAACTCCAAAAATGTATAATAAAGCAATATTTACGTCGGTAGCTTGAAGAATAATGTCTCTTCCAAAAAGATGTAAGCGATCTCCCCACGGAATTACAGCACTTGTCATCAAGGCTGTACTCATTGCAATTGCCGGACCTACAACGAATAAAAATTTATTTGGCGTATTTGGGAAAAACTCTTCTTTTGAGAATAATTTCATACCATCAGCAAGTGGCTGTAATAAACCTCCCCATCCAGCTCGGTTTGGTCCAACACGGTCTTGCAAAAAAGCAGCAACTTTACGTTCTGCCCAAGTAGAATACATTGCCATAATCATTGTTACCGCAAAAACGACAACAATAACAACACTCTTTTCTATAATAAATGCACTTTCCATTTCTTATTGTTTTTGGTCTTTATCAGTTAATGGAATTGCTGCCATACTAATCTTTTTACGGTCGATATCTCTACCTAAAAGAATGTTCTTTTCTGTATCGATTTGAACTTTCTCTAATTTTTGAGTGTAATTGTTTTGGTTTATTACAGAGTCTTTTTCAAACTCTCTTGGTCCTTCAATTACCCAGTCATTCACATCTTTGTGATCAAAACGACAGCTGTTGCAAATAAATTCTTCAACTTCATGGTACTCGTCTTTACGACCCGTTACACGCTGAATTTCTCCTCCAAACATCCAAACAGTAGTTTTACCGCAGCATCCTGGAGTTGTACATTCTCTATGTGCGTTGTAAGGTTTGTTAAACCAAACTCTTGATTTAAAACGGAAAGTTTTATCTGTTAAAGCTCCAACCGGACAAACATCAATCATGTTTCCAGAGAACTCATTATCGATAGCTTTAGAAATACCTGTTGAGATATTAGCGTGATCACCACGATCTAATACTCCGTGAACTCTGTTGTCTGTCAATTGATCTGCAACTTGTACACATCTTTGGCATAAAATGCAACGGTTCATGTGAAGTTGGATATTTGGACCAATATCTTCTGGTTCAAATGTTCTCTTTTCTTCAATGTAACGTGATTTCGGATTTCCGTGCTCAAAACTTAAATTCTGTAAATCACATTCTCCCGCCTGATCACAAATAGGGCAGTCTAATGGGTGGTTAATCAATAAAAACTCTGTTACAGATTTACGCGCTTCGGTAACTCTGGCAGAAGATTTACTGTTTACTTCCATTCCGTCCATACATCCTGTTACACAAGATGCCATTAATTTTGGCATTGGTCTTGGGTCAGCTTCACTACCTTTAGAAACTTCAACTAAACAACAACGACATTTTCCTCCGCTGCCTTTTAATTTTGAGTAATAGCACATGGCTGGCGGCACCAAATCTCCACCAATCATACGTGCAGCCTGCAGGATCGTTGTTCCTGGTTCTACGTCTATACTTTGACCGTCTATGGTTACTTTCATCTCTTATTTGTTTTTTTAGTTTCAGGTTTCAGGTTTCAGGTTTTCACATGAAACTAAAAAAACTTGAAACTTTAAACTATTTTATACTGTTTGTTTGCCTACTAAATGCTTAACTTGTGAGAAAGGCTCGGCAACAAAGTGATCTCTATTTTTGATTTTTTCAGGGAAACGAACGTGATATTCGAACTCATCTCTAAAGTGACGAATTGCAGCTGCTACTGGCCAAGAAGCTGCGTCTCCAAGTGGACAGATTGTGTTTCCTTCAATTTTACTTTGAATGCTCCACAATAATTCGATATCTTCTTCACGGCCTTGACCGTTTTCGATTCTCCATAAGATTTTTTCTAACCATCCTGTTCCCTCGCGGCAAGGCGTACATTGCCCGCAAGATTCGTGGTGGTAGAAACGGGCAAAGTTCCAAGTGTTTCTAACGATACAAGCTGTGTCATTATACACGATAAATCCTCCAGAACCTAACATAGATCCAGTAGCAAAACCACCATCACTAAGAGATTCGTAAGTCATTAAACGATCTTCTCCGTTTGCTGTTTTGAAAATCAAATCAGCAGGTAAGATTGGCACAGATGAACCTCCAGGTACAAATGCTTTTAAAGGACGATCAGAAGACATTCCTCCTAAATATTCGTCAGAATTCATGAACTCATCTACGCTTAAACCTAATTCTATTTCGTAAACACCAGGATTTTTAATGTGTCCAGAAGCCGAAATTAATTTAGTTCCTGTAGAACGTCCAATTCCAATTTTAGCATAATCATCTCCAGAATTGTTTACAATCCAAGGCACAGTCGCAATAGTTTCAACGTTGTTTACAACAGTTGGATTTGCCCAAAGACCAGAAACGGCTGGGAAAGGTGGTTTAATACGAGGATTTCCTCTTTTACCTTCCAATGATTCGATCAATGCTGTTTCTTCTCCACAGATATAAGCTCCAGCTCCACAGTGAACGTGAAGTTCAAGATCATAACCTGTTCCTAATATATTTTTTCCTAACCATCCGGCAGCTTTTGCTTCGGCGATTGCTCTTTCTAAGATTTTGAAAACCCACATATATTCTCCACGTATGTAGATATATGATAGGTTAGCGCCCAAAGCGTAGCTTGAAGTAATCATTCCTTCGATCAATAGGTGAGGAATAAATTCCATCAAATAACGATCTTTGAATGTTCCAGGCTCAGATTCGTCGGCATTACACACTAAGTGTCTAGGTCTTCCTGATTTTTTGTCAATAAAGCTCCATTTCATTCCAGCAGGGAAACCTGCACCACCACGACCACGTAATCCTGATTTTTTTACTTCTTCAGTAACTTCATCTGGAGTAAGTGTTTTTAAAGCTTTTTCTACAGAAGCATAACCGCCATTTTGGCGATACACTTCGTAGGTTTTAATTCCAGGAATATTGATTTTATCTAATAATATTTTTTGTGACATCTTATTTATCGTGTAATATTATTTTATCCTCTCTACAATCAGCAATGATCTGATCGATTTTCTCTTCTGTCAGTTTTTCTTTGTAGAAATCTCCCAATTGCATCATTGGAGCGTATCCGCAAGCACCTAAACATTCTACACCGGCAATAGTGAACATTCCGTCTGGAGTTGTTTCACCCATTTTAATGCCCAATTTTTCAGAAGTATAATCCATTAAATCTTCGGCACCACGTAAGCAGCAACAAGAAGTCTGGCAGAATTCAAACATGTACTTACCAATTGGCTTCTGGTTGAACATCGTATAGAAAGTAACCACTTCATAAACCTCGATTGGTTTTATCTGAAGAATCTCGGCAACTTTATCTTGCAATTCAATACTAAGCCAGTTGTTGTGTGCATCCTGAACTTCGTGCAAAACAGGCAATAAAGCCGATTTTTGTTTGCCCTCGGGATAATGACTGATTAATTCATTGATGCGATTCATCAATGCCTCGGTCATGTTTATTTCTTGTTTGTAATGTTTTCTTTCCATTTTATTCTTGTTTTGCCACAAAGGCGCAAAGGCACAAATTTTTTAATCTAAATTTTATCTTCTAAAATCTAAATTTTTAGGCGTCTAATTCTCCTGCAATTACGTTCAAACTTGAAAGGATGATAATTGCATCAGAAAGCATGGCACCTTTAATCATTTCTGGGAATGCTTGATAATAAATAAAGCAAGGTCTTCTGAAATGTAATCTATATGGAGTTCTACTTCCGTCTGTTATTAAATAGAAACCGATTTCTCCATTTCCTCCTTCTACTGGATGGTAAATTTCTGCAACTGGTACAGGAACTTCTCCCATTACAATCTTAAAGTGATAAATTAAAGATTCCATAGAAGTGTAAACATCTTCTTTTGGAGGAAGGTAGTAATCTGGAACTTCAGCGTGATATTCGTTTCCTGGAGGCATTTTTTCTAATGCCTGACGAATAATGCTTAAACTTTCCCAAACTTCAGCGTTACGAACACAGAAACGATCATAAGTGTCTCCTGATTTTCCAACAGGAACAATAAAATCGAAATCTTCGTAAGATGAGTAAGGTTGTGCAACACGTACGTCGTAATCGACTCCAGCAGCACGTAAATTTGGACCTGTAAATCCGTAAGCCATTGCTTTTTCAGCAGTGATTGCACCAACGTTTACAGTTCTATCAAGGAAAATTCTATTTCTCTCGAATAAATTTTGGAATTCTTGCCAAACAGGTGGGAATTCTTCTAGGAATTTGTCTAGTTTTTTGAAAACTTCTGGAGACCAGTCTCTTTCAAAACCACCAATTCTTCCCATATTTGTAGTCAAACGAGCTCCACAAATTTCTTCATAGATTTCGTAGATTTTTTCTCTAAATTGAAAAACGTATAAGAAACCAGTATACGCACCAGTATCTACACCCAAAATCCCGTTACAGATAATGTGGTCTGTAATACGAGCCAGCTCCATAACGATAACTCTTAAATACTGAGCTCTTTTAGGAACTTCAATACCTAATAGTTTTTCTACTGTCATCCACCATCCCATATTATTAATAGGAGATGAACAATAGTTCATACGGTCTGTAAGTGGTGTAATTTGATAAAAAGGACGATTTTCGGCAATTTTTTCGAATGCTCTGTGGATGTAGCCAATCGTTGGCTCAGCCTCAAGAATTTTTTCACCATCCATCAGCAGGATATTTTGGAAAATACCGTGTGTGGCAGGGTGTGTAGGACCTAAATTCAGTACAGAAAGTTCGCTTCCGTCGTCGTTTAATCTCTCCTTAATTATTTTAGCATAACGATGCTCTGGTGGTAATAATAGTTCTGACATTTTATAATGTTGAATTATTTTTTAGCAATTTGATGTTGTTCTTCCAAAGAATCTGTCGTCCTTGTCAGTTCTTCCGCTGTCTTCCAGTGGGAATTCTTTTCTCATTGGGTGAGACTGCATTTCGTCCATATTTAAAATACGTTTCAATTGAGGGTGTCCTATAAAGTTAACTCCAAAGAAATCGTAAGTTTCTCTTTCCATCCAGTTTGAACTCAAGAAAATATTGGTAATCGATTTGATTTCTGGTTTTTCACCATTTAAGAAAACTTTGATTTTTAATCTTTTGTTTTCATACCAGTTGTGTAAATGGTAAACAACCGCAAACTGACGTTCTGTTTCGTTATCTGGATAGTGAATTCCGCATAAATCTGTTAAGAAATGAAAACGTAATTCTGGATCGTTTTTAAGGAATAGAATCAAGGCTGTAATTTTATCAGCCGAAGCTTCTAAAGAAAAAATATCTCTTTCTTGTTGAAAGTTAAAAACATCGTTACTGAATGTTTCTACAAGTTTGTCTTGAATCAGGGTATTTTCTAAGGCCATCTTATGAGATATTATATGAAGCTAATAATTCTTGGTATTCTGGAGAGCTTCTTCGTCTCACCGATTCGCTTTTTACCAATTCCTGAAGTCTCATAACTCCATCAACAATTTGTTCTGGTCTTGGCGGGCATCCTGGCACATAAACGTCAACAGGAATAACTTTATCAATTCCTTGAAGAACAGAATACGTGTCGAAAACACCTCCTGAAGAAGCGCAGGCTCCAACAGCAATTACCCAGCGAGGTTCAGACATTTGCTCGTATACTTGTCTTAAAATTGGCGCCATTTTTTTAGAAATAGTTCCCATTACTAAAAGCATATCTGCCTGTCTTGGCGAGAAGCTCACACGCTCAGAACCAAATCGAGCTAAGTCATAGTGAGATGCCATTGTTGCCATGAACTCGATACCACAGCATGAAGTCGCGAAAGGAAGCGGCCATAATGAGTTGGCTCTTGCTAAACCAACAACATCATTAAGTTTTGTCGCGAAGAAACCTTCGCCAACAACTCCTTCTGGCGGTGCAACCATATTTACTTTTGAATCGCTCATTTTATTTTAGATTTCTGATTTTAGATTTTAGATTTTGTAATTCTAAAAAAGTAAAATCAATTTTTTAAATCAGTACTTTAAATTTTGAGTTCAAATTTTAAATCTCAGAATTAGATAAATCTTAAATCTCAGATCTAAAATCTAAAATCGTTATTCCCACTCTAATGCTTTCTTTTTGATGATGTAAAAGAACCCAACCAAAAGCAAAGACATGAAAACTAACATTTTTAACATTCCTTCAATTCCTAAGTCTTTGAAGTTTACTGCCCATGGATAAAGGAAAATAACCTCTACATCGAACAACACAAACAAAATGGCAACTAAGAAGTATTTTACAGAAAAAGGAATACGGGCATTACCAACAGATTCGATACCGCATTCGAAGTTTTGATCTTTAACTTCAGAGGATCTTTTTGGTCCTAATTTCCCAGAAATGATGATTGTTCCTACCACAAAACCAACAGCTAGAATAAACTGCATTAAAATAGGAATGTAACTGTATTGATCAGATTGCATAAACTTTGATTTTATACTTAAAAAATGAGCCACAAAGATAACTTGGAAGTCTGTAAAACACAAGTTAAAAAAGGATTTAAGTAGGGTGCCAAACGGCGTTTATGTCTAATTTTTATTCATTATAAATAACAAGGTGGTATTTTAATATTTTTTTAAGATTTGGGGTAAAAAAAAACGTCCCGATATTTTCGGGACGTCTTCTGAGACCATTCAGAGGCAAAAAAAAATAATTGCTATATTTTTCTTAGATCACTGCTACTTTAGCAGCAACTTTCCCTTTTCTTCCTTCTTCTTCTTCGTAGCTTACACGGTCACCTTCGCGTAATTCTTCCGCGTTAATTCCTGAAGCGTGAACGAAGATGTCCTTTCCTGTTTCTTCGTCTGTAATGAACCCATAACCTTTAGATTCATTGAAAAATTTTACTGTACCTGTACGCATTGTAATTGTAATAATAATTTATAATAAAACAAATGTAACATATAAAATCATACAAAAGACAAATACGTGTTAATTTTTTGTAAAAATTATTGATTTACAGTGTTTTTACGCGGTTTATTGCATCAATTTGTTTATAAAATAGCATAATTTGCGAATCATTAATTGTAAGAATATAAAAATATTAAAATTGTAAGAATATGATAATTTAAAAAAATTATCATTTAAGATTTTTCTTAACATTTTGTTAAAATAAAAAAGCCGCTGAATTTTCAACGGCTTAAATATTTTTTATGATTATTTTACTGCTTTTAGGCAATATCAACTTTTATACGAAGTTCTTTCAATTGTGCATCGTCAATTGCTGCAGGGGCATCGATCATGACGTCACGCCCAGAATTATTTTTAGGGAATGCAATGAAATCTCTAATGGTTTCTTGTCCTCCTAAGATAGCAACAAGTCTGTCTAAACCAAAGGCTAATCCCCCGTGTGGCGGTGCTCCAAATTGAAAAGCATCCATTAAGAATCCGAATTGCGTTTTTGCTTCTTCTTCAGTAAATCCTAAATATTTGAACATTAATTGTTGTGTCGCTTTATCGTGAATACGAATAGATCCACCTCCAATTTCATTACCATTCAAAACCATATCATATGCATTTGCACGAACTTTTCCTGGTTCTGTTTCCAATAAAGCCATGTCTTCTGGTTTTGGCGAAGTAAAAGGGTGGTGCATAGCATGGTAACGCCCACTTTCTTCGTCTAACTCTAACAATGGAAAATCTACAACCCATAATGGAGCAAATTCTTCAGGATTACGCAATCCTAAGCGAGTTGCCAATTCCATACGTAGAGCAGATAGTTGTGCACGAGTTTTATTAGCTGGACCAGAAAGAACAAAAATCATATCACCAGGATTTGCTTCCGTTGCTTTTGCCCAATTTGTTAAATCATCCTGATCGTAGAATTTATCTACAGATGATTTGTAAGTTCCGTCTTCGTTACATTTTACGTAAACCATTCCAGACGCTCCAACTTGAGGACGTTTAACCCAGTCAATTAATCCATCTATTTCTTTACGAGTGTAATTTCCGGCTCCAGGAACAGCGATTCCGACAACTAATTCGGCTGCATTAAAAACAGGGAATTCTTTATGCTGTGCAAATTCGTTCAATTCTCCAAATTTCATTCCGAAACGAATGTCCGGTTTGTCATTTCCGTATGTTTTCATGGCATAGTCGTACGTGATTCTTGGGAATTTATCTACTTCAATGCCTTTAATTTCTTTTAATAAATGTCTTGTCAAGCCTTCAAAAATATTCAAGATATCTTCTTGCTCTACAAATGCCATTTCGCAGTCAATCTGAGTAAACTCTGGCTGACGGTCTGCACGTAAATCTTCGTCACGGAAACATTTTACGATTTGAAAATATTTATCCATTCCGCCCACCATCAATAATTGTTTGAAAGTCTGAGGAGATTGAGGCAATGCATAAAACTGACCTTCGTTCATACGGCTTGGCACAACGAAATCTCTTGCTCCTTCTGGAGTAGATTTAATTAAGTAAGGCGTTTCAACTTCGCAGAAATCCAGATCAGAAAGATATTTGCGAACTTCCATTGCCACTTTATGACGGAATAACAAACTGTTTTTTACAGGATTTCTTCTAATATCCAAATAACGATATTTCATTCTGATGTCTTCTCCACCGTCAGTTTCATCTTCGATTGTAAATGGAGGAGTAAGAGCAGTATTCAAAATTGTTAATTCAGAAACTAAAATTTCGATTTCACCAGTTGGAATATTTTTGTTTTTGGCTTCACGCTCAATAACAGTTCCTTTTACCTGAATTACAAATTCACGACCCAAAGTTTTGGCCAATTCAAAAACAGTTTTATCGGTACGACTTTCGTCGAAAATAAGCTGTGTGATTCCATAACGGTCGCGTAAATCGACCCAATTCATAAATCCTTTATCACGTGATTTTTGAACCCAGCCCGCAAGTGTAACTTCGGTATTAATATTTGAAGCGTTTAATTCGCCACAATTATGACTTCTATACATAATCAAAATTTTAGACTGCAAAAGTAAACACAAAATTCAAATTAATATAGTAAAGTGATAAGTTGATTCAGAATAATTTTAAATATTTTGTTAATTCTAAAAATCCGAAGCTTTAATTTCTTTAGTTTTGATTCATCTAAAAACTAATATTAATACCTATGAAAAAACTTTTTGTTGCAGGTTTGATAATTTTCAATGCACTTTATATTGTTGCCCAAAGCAAAAATTCAATTAAGTTCACAGCTAAAATTGCCAATAGAAATAGTGATACTTTAGTGATTAAAGGAAGAGATAATTTCAGGCAAGTAATTCCAATTGATAAAAAAGAAATTTTTGCTGCTACTTTTGATGCTCCTCAAGGATTCTATGTTTTTTCCGATGGAACAGAATCGTCTAATTTATATTTAAAGCCAAATTCTGAACTTAATTTAACCATGAATGCCAAAGAATTTGATGAAACGATTGTATATAAAGGTAAAGGTGTGGATGAAAGTAATTTTTTGGCACAACAGGCTTTAAAAGACGAAAGCTTTCAGAAAGATGCTTTTGCTAAAGAATCAGGCGAATTTACTGCTTTGCTTGATAGTAAATTAAAAGCAGATACAGAGAGTTTAGAAAAAGGAAATTTTGCTCCAGAATTTAAAACAGCTCTAAAACGCAGTTTTGAAAGTTTCCACCAATATGCAGCCGAAGAGTATGAAAGAGTTTCTAAAGCAAATAAGATGGTAGGAAAACCGTCTCCTGGATTTGACTACGAAAATTTTAAAGGAGGAAAAACAAAGCTTTCTGATTTAAAAGGAAAATATGTTTATATCGATCTTTGGGCTACTTGGTGTGCGCCTTGCAGAGCTGAGATCCCGTATTTGCAAAAAATTGAAGAGAAATACCATGGAAAAAATATTGAATTTGTAAGCATCTCTATTGACAAAGCAAAAGACAATGAAAAATGGAAAAAGTTTGTAACCGATAAAAAATTGGGAGGCGTTCAATTGTTTGCAGATAAAGATTGGGAATCTGAGTTTGTTGTGAATTATGGTGTGACAGGAATTCCGCGATTTATCTTAATAGACCCACAAGGGAATATTGTGAAATCTGATGCATCAAGACCATCTGATCCTGAACTAGATAAACAACTTAGCGCATTATTGAACTAATTTATTTACGAAATTTACAACGTTATCGTAAAACTCAAATATTTCTAGAATACCAGTAAAACCAGTGCCTTAGCGCTGGTTTTCTTATTTTATGCATTTTTCCAATGTTAAGTTTTTAATCTATGTTACCAAATTGTTAAGCAAA
Source organism: Flavobacterium sp. F52 (assembly GCF_000278705.1). Classification (NCBI taxonomy): domain Bacteria; kingdom Pseudomonadati; phylum Bacteroidota; class Flavobacteriia; order Flavobacteriales; family Flavobacteriaceae; genus Flavobacterium; species Flavobacterium sp. F52. The sequence goes on from NZ_AKZQ01000026.1 coordinate 359,740, forward strand.
AGTTTTTTTAATGTAAACAATTAACTATATTTGATAAAGATTTCTTAACATTAAATACCTAAAGATATGAAAAAGAGTGTAATTTTAGCTGCAATATTGTTCTCTGGAATTGTAGTTGCACAAGAAGGAAAGCCTGAATTAGAAGCTGCTGGGAATAAGGTAAAAGCAACGTATTACTATGACAATGGTAAAGTGCAGCAAGAAGGCTTTTTTAAAGACGGTAAATTAGACGGTGTCTGGGTATCTTATGACGAAAAAGGAAATAAAAAAACCGTTGGAGAATACACAGACGGAGTTAAAACAGGAAAATGGATTTACTTTAATGAAAACAGTTTAAGCGAAGTTGCTTATGTAGACAACAAAGTAAGCTCAGTTAAAAGTTTACAGAAAAATGCTTTGGCAAACAGAAATTAGTCATAATTTCAAAAATCAATTATAAAAAGACCGTTTCGTTTTTAATGAGACGGTTTTTTTATGCTTTACTTTTTTTAGATTTTCTACTTCTTCCAAACCAAATTATGAATCCGCTGACAGGAAGTGCGGCAGCAATTAAACTCACAGTAAAAGCTATTATTTTTCCTGGAAGATCTAAAACTTGTCCCGTGTGTATTCCGTAATTCATTTCGACAACTTGCAGTCCGAGGCTTTTTTCATCAAAAGTTTGGCTTTGGATTAATTTTCCGCTTGACGGATGAAAATAATAATTACTCTGCTGATCATAGCGTAACGTATGTGGATAAGCACCTGTGCTGACAATATCGCCTTTTTTCTGCGGAATCATTATAAAAAACATTTCTGCTTTTGGCTGCAGTTTCTGAGTTTGAGTAAATGCTTTGTCAATTGCTGTAACCGAATTTGCTTTGAACGAGGTTGTATCAATTATAGGTGTTTTTGTTTCAACTGCTTTGTCTCCGCCAAAATTTAAAGATTTATAAATTCCGTCACCAACCCATTCGTAGGTAAAAGTAAGTCCGGTTATGCCTAGAATTAAGGCTATTATAGAAATATAAAAACCAGTAGTATTATGCCAGTCGTAATTAACGCGTCGCCATTTTGCTGACCATTTTATGGTAAAGCTTCTTTTGATATCGCTTTTTCGTTTTGGCCACCATTGTATGATTCCCGAAATAAGCAATAAAATAAAAATGATGGTTGCTCCGCCAATAATATGCTTTCCGATATAATCGGGAAGGAGCAGATATAGATGAATGTATTCTACAATAATGAAAAAGTCGGTTTCTGGATTTTCCGATTTTAAATATTTTCCGGTATACGGATTAAAATATAAGTAGAGATTTCCAGCATCTGAATAAGTATAAACAATCGCCGATCTATCTTTTCCATAATAAGCGACCATGGTGGCCTTGTTTTCAGGAACGGTTTCTTTTGCTTTTTCCTGCAGCTGAGATGGTGATAGAAAAGGTTTGTTTTGAGGTTCAACCAAACGCCATTCTTTTCTGGTAATGTCTTTTATTTCATCATGAAAACAGAAAATGCAACCTGTAATACAGACTATAAAAACAATAACCCCAGAAATTAATCCGAGCCATTTATGTATAAAACGTATTTTGGTTTTGAATCCCATTTTTTGATTAAAAGCGTAAAAGTATGCTCAAAATCTATATAGGGCAAATATTTCTAAAGCATTTTGTTTGTAAAGGTAAGTGTTGGTCAAAGAAAAATCTCGGAAAGTCGCAAAGTCGCAAAGTCGCAAAGATTTTGTTTCCCGCAGATTTTTGCAGATTGAGCAGATTTTTTTAATATTTTTTTCTGCTTAATCTGCAAAATCTGCGAGAGAAAATCATTCCATTTTTCTAATCTGTAGCTTTAAATAAAAACTTAGCGCCTTCGTGTCTTAGTGGCAAAAAATTAAGAAACTGCTTTTTTAGGTTTTAAATGATACGCTGTGTATAAAGAAATTCCAGCAAGGAAAATCCAAAAAACATCTATGAAGAAAATCTGAAATTTATTATCCATAAAAGAATTCCAAAACCAATTTCCAGAAACAATTCCATTTGTAATTGGAATTAAGAATCCTAAAATACTTCCTGAAATCAGAGAGAATTTGTTGGTGAAAGCGTCATTCTTTTTAATGATAAAGAAGATCGTCAGGAAGAGCCAACCTCCAAAATAAAGCGCATATAAATTAGACTGGCTTAAAGGATAGAAAATTTTGCTTCCTATAAATGCCAAAGCTGTAATTGGATACATGCTTAAACAAATCGCCAAGTAAATACGAACAACAGCAGCGTTGAAACGTCTTTTCTTTTCTGGCATATTGTTTTTCTGTCGGGCAACAAGCCAAATCATAACTCCAGAGATAATGACAAAACAAGTTATAATTCCTAGGAGGAAACTAACGATTTTTAAAGCATATCCGCCATAATCTCCAAAATGTATTCTGTATAAAACATTTTTGACAACATCTAAATAACTAGTATGAGCAATTGGATCTTTTTTGGCAATTTCTTTTCCGTCAGAAACTCTGTATACTACTTTTCCAATTCCTGTAAATTTTTTATGGCTTAAAAGTTCGCCCTCAACCAAAACGTGCATATTGGCATCTCCATAATTTTGGATGAAAACACGAGTAATTTCAAAATCATCCCAGTTCTTTTTAGTTTTGGCAACCAGTTCATTAATATTAAATGGATTTGCCAGTTTTTTATTTTCAAAGGTATAATCTGGATCAGTATATTCGAGTTCTTTATATAATTTATCTTGATCTCCCTTGTAAAGAGCCATTACAGCTGGAGCTACAATCAAAAGTTTAATCATAAAAAATGCTCCGGTAACCGCATATACAAATTGAAATGGCAGGCCAATCATTCCTAAAGCCGTGTGCGCATCTGTCCAAAGCGTTTTTAATTTTTCTTTCGGACGGAACATGTAAAAGTTAGAAACAATTTTATTCCAATGCAATAAAACTCCTGTTATGATTGCGAATAGGAAAAATAAAGCGGTAAATCCAGATAAATAATATCCCGCAGGATATGGAATTTGCGCCAAGAAATGAAGACGGTATAAAAGTTCGCCTAATGAATAAGACTCTTCGTAAGTGTAGGTTTTGTGATTTTTATTGTCTAGATAAAAAAACTCTCCAGCTTGCTGTTTTTTTGGAGCCAAGGTATCTTTGGTTCCTTCCATATATACAGCAACTCTATTTTCTACAGACGGTTTAGAAATGGTAAGATTTCTTCCGTACAAAACATATTTTTTGTCAAGATGCTGAAGTGCATCATTGTAATCTAATTGAATTTCTCTTGTGATTGCTGTAGATTCATTTCTTTCCCAATTGATGATTTCATCTCTAAAAAAAGAAAAAGATCCAGCGAAGAAAATTACAAAAAGAACTACGCTGATAACGATTCCGCTGACAGTATGCGTGTGAAAATAGATATTGTAATGACGGTTATTCATAAATATTATTGTGCCGTATTATAGGTTTGACCGAGATAAATGAAAAGACAAAAAAGTAGAGATAGCAAAATGTAAACTCCCCAGATTTTCCAGCCGTTTTTCGCTAAGAAAGCAATAATCATTAATGCCACCCAAAGAATAAAACCGCTGAAAGCCATTGTGATTAACACATCTTTTCGGCTAAACCAAGCCGCTAAAGCCAAATGAAAAGTAACAGAAACAAAGTATCCTCCTAAAATTGCAGCAGTAATTTTGGAAAAACGAGGCCAAAAAGAAGGATTTAGATATTTTGGATTTGCTGGCATATTATATTTTAAAGTGGATTTTAGTTGTAATAAAGTTCAGTTACAGCAACAAAAATGAGTAAGGCCAAAAGTAACTTGCTGTTTATTTTTTTTAAAGGAGTAAGAATAATGATTAGGCTTCCAACAGTCATCAGCTGAATAAAAAACATCAAAGTGCCACAACCCAATGATTGTGTAAAAAGCCACATTGCATAAGCAGAAAGCAAAAGCATTAATCCAATAATTTTGGTTTGCTTTGGATTTTTCTGCATCCATTTTTCAAAACCTAAATCATACGACAACACTGCTCTTTTAGAAGTATAATACAGTGTGTAAAAAGCTAAGAAAACGATAAGACTGGCAATTGTAATCATAATCATTAAAATTTAAAAACACCTTCCGATAAAGGAAGGTGTTTTGTTGTTTATTAGAATCTATAAGCGAAACTTGCCGCAACACTTCTCATGTTTCTTGGATGAATAGTTGACCATCCATCATAAGTATCAACATTTGCTATGTTGTCTAGTTTAAGAGTCAATGTGAATTTTTCTGTTCCGTAGAAAATAGAGGAATTTAAAACAGTGTAAGATGGTATTGTAAACTGACCAACGCCGTTTCGGTTCATTATTAAGTTTTTGTCAGCATAATTTCCTCCAAAACCTAAACCAAATCCTTGTAAATCTCCTTCTAAGAATTTATAGCTTGCCCAGAAGTTTGCAGAGTTTCTTGGTCCAGAGCTTTCTGGTCTGCGTCCTACGAAAGAAGGATCTCCAGCATTTAAGACTGCATCTACGTAGCTATAACCTGCCACAATGTTTAAACCAGCAACTGGACTTGCTACGATTTCTGCTTCAAAACCTTTGTTTCTTTGAGCTCCGTCTTGATAAGAAGTTTGAGTGTTGATAGAACCGTTAGCTCCATATACTGTGTACACTTGATCTTTTACTTGAATATCATAGTAGCTGAAGGTTGCATATACTTTGTCTTTAAGAACATTTAATTTTGTTCCGATTTCAAATTGATTAGCGTGTTCTGGTTTAAAAGTTCTCGGGCTAGAACTTCCGTCGGGTAAAATATCACTTGTTGGAGCAGAGTTTGCAAAGCCGTCCATATAGTTTGCAAAAATCGAAACCTTATCAATAATTGGTTGGTACACTAAACCAAATTTTGGAGAAAAAGCAGTTTGGTTGTAATCATCTGCTTTTGTTGTAACATCTCCAGCTGTCATAAAACGGTCTACACGTAAACTTCCCATTGCAGAAAGAGAAGGAGTAATGTTGATAACATCAGAAACATAAGCACTAAAAACTTCTTGTTTTGTTTTATTGTTATTTGCTGCAGCTTCTGCTAAAAGTTTATCTGAACCAGCTTTTGTCAAATTACCATTGTCACCAGTTGTAATATACTTGTCTGGATCTGTAATGCCGAATACGTATTGGTTTACAGTTGCTAAATCCATATTTCCAATATAAACTCTTCCGTTTGCCACATAGCCTGATCCGTTATCGATTTGTCCTCTATTGAAGTAGTCTAAACCAGCAACGATGCGATTTCTTAAACTTCCAATTTTGAAATCTCCAATGAAATTCTGTTGAATATCTGTTGTTAAAGTTGTAGAGTTTTGGTAATTCATAGAACGTCCTAAAACAATTCCTTCAGTAATTTCAGGAATAAATCTTGTTCCTTCATATAAATAAGTATAATATCCTTCAGATTTTGATGAACCTCTAGAAACTACTGTTTGAGAAGTCCATTGGTCAGAGATTTTATAGTTCATTTGTCCTTGAAGACTGTAAGATGGCGTTTGAATTGCAAGTTCGTTACTTGTGTAAGAACGTTTGTTGTCGTAACCCAATTCGTCAATATTGTGAACTCTTAATGCAGCGCCTCTATCCAAGAAAAGCATAGTTGGGTTTGTTGCTTCGTTTTTCATGAATTCAGTATTGATGAAAAATGAAAGTCTGTCATTTACTTCATAAGATAATGAAGGAGCAAAGAAGAAAGATTTTCTATATCCGGCATCTTGAAAGCTGTTTTCGCTGTGATAAGCTGTGTTAAGACGGAAGTTAATTTTGTGTTCTTCGTCTAATGGAGTATTTACATCAGCAGTCACGCGGTTTAATCCGTAGCTTCCAGCTGTATAAGTTACTTCTCCGCCAAAACGGTCGTAAGGTTTTTTAGTAGTCATATTGATTAAGCCACCATAAGAAATAAGGCTGCTTCCGAATAAAGTTCCAGAAGGTCCTTTAATTACTTCAATTTTATCGATGTTTGCAGGATCTAAACTTCCGTTTGTTAAGCCTGGTAATCCATTAATCATTGTTGGCTGTACAGCAAATCCTCTTAAAGAGAAATATCCTGCTCCATCACCTCCACGACCTGTAGAAGCCCATAACGGATTTAATCCTGGAGCATTTTTAAGAGCATCATCAAGGTTTGTAACTACTTGCTCTTTTAAAAGTTCGCTTGTAATCGTAGTATATACTTGTGGATTTTCAAGATTTTTAAGAGGTAATCTTGATACTTGCTGTGTTTCTTTACGAGCAAGAGGGTTTTTTCTGCCGTTTCCGTTAATTACAATTTCACTTAACTGCTCAGAGTTTGAGGTAATACTGAAATTTTCAATTAATTCGTCTCCGCTATTAAGCGTAATGCTTTTTTCTTTAGATGTAAATCCAACTGCTGAGACTCTAATAATGTAAGTTCCAGGTTTTAGGTTCTTTATTTCATAGTTACCTTTGGTGTCTGTGTTTGTTCCGATTTTTGTTCCTTTTAAAGCAACAGATATGTTATCTGCTGTTCCACTATCCGAACTAATCTGACCTTTTATTGTCGCTTTTTCTTGTGCCAAAACAGATGTTCCTGTAAGTAGAGCCAAGCATACAGTTAAGAGCGAAATCGTAAATTTTAATTTCATTTTTATTTAGAATTAATTTTGATAGCGCAAATTTAATTGCTGGAGAGCAATCAAACAAGTTGTTTTTATTTATTCTAAATAAAATATTTTTTAAAGGATAAAATTTTCAATAATTCAAAAAATTAACATCTTAAGCCAATCTTAAGCTAATTTTAAGCAAAAAAAAAGCCTGTTCTAATGAAAGAACAGGCTTTTGTATTGTCGAAAATTATTTAAAAATTACAATTCTAAAGCACGTTTAGCGTCGCCATTCATTAATAATTCTAATGGGTTTTCTAAAGCTTCTTTTACAGCCACTAAGAAACCAACCGACTCACGTCCGTCGATGATTCTGTGGTCGTAAGAAAGAGCTACATACATCATTGGGTGAATTTCAACTTTTCCGTTTACAGCAATCGGACGCTCGATGATGTTGTGCATTCCTAAGATTCCTGATTGAGGAGGGTTGATGATTGGAGTAGACAACATACTTCCAAAAACACCACCGTTAGTGATTGTGAAAGTTCCTCCAGTCATATCGTCAACTGTAATTTGACCATCACGAGCTCTTAAAGCTAATCTTTTGATTTCAGCTTCAATTCCACGGAAAGTTAAATTCTCAGCGTTACGAACAACAGGAACCATTAATCCTTTTGGTCCAGAAACAGCGATAGAGATATCACAGAAATCGTATCCTACTTTGTAATCTCCATCGATCATAGAGTTTACATCTGGATATAATTGAAGTGCTCTTGTAACTGCTTTTGTAAAGAATGACATGAAACCTAAACCTAAACCACCGTGTTTAGCTTTGAAAGCATCTTTGTATTCATTACGAATATTGTTGATTGGAGTCATGTTTACTTCGTTGAAAGTAGTAAGCATAGCTGTTTCATTTTTAGCTGAAACTAGTCTTTCTGCTACTTTACGACGTAACATAGATAATTTTGTACGCTCAGTTCCACGGTTTCCTCCAGTTGGAGTTCCCATTGAAGCTACAGCTGTTGCATTTACTGCATCGTCTTTAGTAATTCTGCCACCTTTACCAGTTCCTGTTACAGAAGCTGGAGCAATATTTTTCTCGTCTAATATTTTTCTTGCTGCTGGAGATGGAGTTCCTGCTGCATAGCTTGTAGCAGCTGGAGCTTGAACTGGCTCAGCTTTTGGAGCTTCTGCTTTTACTTCAGCCTTAGGAGCCTCAGCTTTTGGAGCTTCTGCTGCTGGAGCTGCAGATCCGCTTCCTGCTGGTTTAGCAGCATCTGTATCAATTAAACAAACTACAGCACCTACTGCAACTGTATCACCTTCTTCAGCTTTTAGTGTAATTACACCGCTCATTTCAGCAGGCAATTCAAGAGTAGCTTTATCTGAATCAACTTCAGCAATAGCCTGATCTTTCTCTACATAATCTCCGTCTTTTACTAACCAAGTTGCAATTTCAACTTCTTTTATTGATTCCCCTGGTGATGGGACTTTCATTTCTAAAATCATCTTGTTTTTGTTTAAGGTTTTTATCGTTTCATGTTTCATGTTTCAGGGTGTTAGACTTGAAACTTGGAACATGAAACTTGAAACAATTATTTTTTAATTATCTAAATAAATTTTTATCGAATACCATTCTAATTGCATCAGCATGACGGCGTTTAGCACGTGTATAACTTCCTGATGCTGGAGCAGAATATGCTTTTAATGAAGCCAATCTCCATTTTACTAGATCAAAGTTCATTAACATATAGCTGTAAGCTCCCATGTTTTTAGGTTCTTCCTGAGCCCAAACATAGTCATCTGCATTTGGATATTGTGCGATGATTTCCTTGAGCTGCTCAACAGGGAAAGGAAATAATTGCTCGATACGAACAACAGCAACGTCTTTTCTTCCGTTGTTTTCTCTTTCTGCAGTAATATCATAGTAGAACTTACCAGTAACGAAAACTAATGTTTTAACATCTTTTTTGTTAACTGTAGTATCGTCAATAGTTTCTTGGAAACTTCCATTTGCTAAATCTTCTACTGGAGATACGCATCTTGGATCACGTAGTAAACTTTTTGGAGTAAATACTACAAGAGGTTTACGGAAATTTGTTTTCAATTGTCTTCTTAATAAGTGGAAGAAGTTAGCAGGCGTTGTACAATCTGCAACATACATATTATGTCTTGCACAAAGCTGTAAGTAACGCTCCATTCTAGCAGAAGAGTGCTCAGCACCTTGTCCTTCGTATCCGTGAGGTAATAAAAGAACAATACCATTTTGGTTGTTCCATTTATCTTCACCACAAGAAATGTATTGGTCAATCATAATTTGAGCTCCGTTAGAGAAATCTCCAAATTGTGCTTCCCAGATTGTCAAAGCTTTTGGACTTGCCAATGCATATCCGTAATCAAAACCTAAAACTCCGTACTCAGATAAGTGAGAGTTGTAAACATTAAAGTTTCCTTTTTTGTCCTCTAAGCTATTGATTAAGATTACTTCTTCTTCAGAATCTTCAACTTTAACTACAGCGTGACGGTGAGAGAAAGTACCTCTTTCTACGTCTTGCCCAGAAATACGAACATCAAAACCTTCTTGTAATAAAGATCCGTATGCTAAATGCTCAGCCATACCCCAATCTAAAAGATTAGTTTCGAAGAACATTGTTTTTCTGTCGTTGATTAATTTTTGAATTTTACTGATGAATTTTTTGTCTTCAGGCAAATTAGAAAGTGCATTTGCAATTTGAGTTAATTTTTCTTTTGGATAAGAAGTATCAACTTTTTGAAGCATTTGCGTGTCTGTAACCTGAACAAAACCTTCCCATTCATTTTTCATGAATGGAGTAATGATAGTCAAATCTTTTTTACGAGAAGCTTCTAAATTCTCCTCCAATTGAGATTTGTATTGTTTTTCTAAAGCATTTACATAAGAAGCATCGATTACACCGTCAGAAAGTAATTTTTCTGCGTAGATGTCTCTTGGATTTTTATGTTTAGCAATGATTTTGTATAAAACAGGCTGAGTAAAACGTGGCTCATCACCTTCGTTGTGTCCGTATTTTCTATATCCTAATAAATCGATAAATACGTCACGTCCAAACTGCATTCTGTAATCTAATGCAAAAGATACCGCGTGAACAACAGCTTCTGCATCGTCAGCATTTACGTGTAATACTGGAGAAAGCGTTACTTTGGCAACGTCTGTACAGTAAGTAGATGAACGAGCATCTAAATAGTTTGTTGTAAAACCAACTTGGTTGTTGATTACGATATGAATAGTTCCGCCAGTTTTGTATCCGTCCAATAAAGACATCTGAATGATTTCATACAAAATACCTTGACCAGCGATAGCCGCATCACCGTGAACAGCGATTGGCAATACTTTTGAAATATTTTCTGGGAAATGTCTTTCTTGTTTTGCTCTTGTGATACCTTCAATTACCGCTCCAACAGTTTCTAAGTGAGAAGGGTTTGGCGCTAAATTGATATTGATGCTTTTTCCAGATCTTGTTTTTCTGTCTGCCGTAAGACCTAAGTGATATTTTACGTCACCGTCAAAATACTCTTGATCGTAGTCTTTCCCATCAAACTCACCAAAAATATCTTGAGTAGATTTTCCGAAGATATTTGCCAAAACGTTCAAACGACCACGGTGAGCCATTCCCATTACGAATTGTTCAACACCTTTTTCTGCAGCTTGCTCAATTAAAGCGTCAAGAGCTGGGATGATAGATTCTCCACCTTCTAATGAGAAACGTTTTTGTCCAACATATTTAGTGTGAAGGAAGTTCTCAAAAGAAACGGCTTCGTTTAATTTATTTAAGATTATTTTCTTTTCCTCTGTAGAGAAATTAGGCTGATTTGTATTTACAGCTAATTTGTCCTGAATCCATTTTACAACATTAGGATTTCTAATGTACATATACTCAATACCGATATGCTGGCAGTAAATAGTTTTTAGACGATTTACGATATCTTGCAATGAAGAAGGCGCCATTCCGATTGTTTGAGCAGCGTCAAAAACAGTTGAAAGATCTGCTGTAGATAATCCGAAGTTTTCAATATCCAAAGTTGGAGATGAAGTTCTACGATCACGAACAGGATTTGTTTTCGTGAATAAATGCCCGCGCGTACGGTATCCGTCAATTAATTTAAGAACGTTAAATTCTTTCTTTAGTTTTTCAGAAATCTGACTGTAATCTGTGTTATCGCTAGTCACGTACTCAACGATCGTTTGCACTGGATTTTCGTCATTATAAGTCGTTTGCCCAAAGTCAAAACCTTGAAAGAAACTTCTCCAGCTAGGCTCAACGCTGTCTGGGTTAACTAAATATTGATCGTATAATTGTGCAAAAAACTCAGTATGCGCTGCGTTTAAAAATGAAAACCTATCCATAATATGAGTGAATATACTTTTTTGTTATATAGAAAGGCAAAAGTACAACAATCGCATTTATTTAAATCTTTTTTTTACGTACTTTTACGTAAAAATTTGTTAAAATAAACGTTAACTATGAATAAAATTCAATTTTCAATCGATTGCAGATATTTTTTTGTGATTTTGACTGTCTTATTTTCAAGTTATAGTATTGCACAACAAAAATATGTCATTGACAATAGTAACCATTTTTGGGATAAAGTTCAATTTGGAGGTGGTTTAGGTCTTGGATTTGGTTCAGGATATACCAATATCTCGGTAATGCCAAGTGCCATTTACAATGTTAACGAAATTGTAGCAGTTGGAGCAGGTCTTCAATTTGGCTATTTATATCAAAAAAATTATTACGAATCTTTCGTTTGGGGAGGAAGTCTTATAGGTTTAGTAAATCCAATCCCCGAAATCCAATTGTCAGCTGAATTAGAGCAAGTAAGAGTCGATAGCCAATATGAAGCAGGATATGATATTTATGGTCGTTATTATCCTTCCTATTCAGATAGTTATTGGAATACTGCACTATATCTAGGAGCAGGTTATAGAACAGGAAATGTGACTATTGGAGCGCGTTACGATGTTTTGTATGATCCCAATAAAAGTCTTTACGGCTCAGGATTTATGCCTTTTGTGAGAGTGTATTTCTAAGTTGCTATCCCGATTGCTATCGGGACTGAGATGCTAAGATTCTAAGTCTTCAATTTGTAAAAAAAAATATTTAAGTGGACCAAGCTTTATTTTCTAAAATAACCTTGAAATATTTAAAAGAGAATTATCCTGATTTTGTAGGAAATATTGATTTTAAAAAAGATCAATCTTTTGATTGTTTTATTAAAAGTATCCAAGGAAACAGATTTTTGTGGGTAGCGACTTATGATTTGGAAATAACCATTGGTTTTGAAAATCATAATAAAGAATGTGATTGGCATTTTCACATTGGAGCTTCAGGAGGAAATAGCCTAAATGAAGAGCTAGAGCTATTGACTAAAGAACTAAATAAAATTTTAAATAACGAACAGGTTTTTATTTTGGAAGATGGTAAATATATTCCATTAGATAAAAATGATGAGATAGATGTAAAAGAAGATGAAAAGTTATATGTATGGGATGAGATATAAGTATTGAAAAAACTTAGAACCTTATTTATAATAATTTCGAAACCAAACCTTTTGCCATTCTCTTTTTAAAATTAAGAAAGCAACTTGTTCAGCAAGAATGACTAAATCAGAACCATCTAATTGTTTGATTTCATTTTCGGGAACGTCAATGATATAAAGGAGATTTAAATATTCAGCAAATTTATACTGAATCATTCTATAGACTTTTTCGTGAAGCTGAATTTTTAATTCATCTGGAGAAATGCTCATTGGAAAATCAATTCCTTCATTCGCTAAATTAAAATCTTTATTAAGCTGTTCAATAAGACTCAGATATAAAGTCTCTGCTTGCGCCTGCGCTAATAATGATTCGGTATTTGTTGGTGCTACAAACATATGATTTTAGATTTTAGATTACTGATTTATGATTGTAGAATTTGTTATTGAAATTGATTTTTGAATTGCTAGTTTTTAAACTTTACGTCCCATTAAATTTTCTCCGAAAGTTCTCAAAACGTTTTTCTTCTCATTGCTTATTTCCATTTTTTCTAACGTTTCAAAAGCTTTAAAAGTGTACATTTCGATTGCTTCCTGAGTGGCTTTTGATGCTCCGGATTCGTTGAAAATGGCTTTAGCGGTTGCTATTTTTTCTGTATTATCTTCCAGTTGAAGCGTGAATAATTTTTCTAATTCAGAAGCTTTTTCATCAGAAGAGAATTCTAAAGCCTTCAGATATAAATACGTTTTTTTGTTTTCTATAATATCTCCTCCAACCTGTTTTCCGAATGTTTCAGGGTCGCCAAAAGCATCTAGATAATCGTCTTGAAGTTGGAAAGCCAAACCTAAATTTAATCCAAAATCATAAATTAAATCAGCTTCTTTTTCAGAAGTTTTAGCAACAATGGCACCCATTTTCATGGCAGCCGCCACCAAAACAGCTGTTTTGTATTCAATCATTTTAAGGTATTGAGGAATCGTAACATCTTTGCGAGTTTCAAAATCTACATCCCATTGCTGTCCTTCGCAAACTTCAAGAGCTGTTTTGCTAAATAATTTGGCCAAGTTTCTAAAAACACTTGGTTCGTATTGTTCGAAATATTGATATGCCAAAATAAGCATGGCATCTCCAGAAAGAATTCCCGTATTTAAATCCCATTTTTCGTGCACGGTAATTTGCCCTCTTCTCAAAGGGGCATCATCCATAATATCATCATGAACCAACGAAAAGTTATGAAAAACTTCAACTGCCATTGCTGCGGGAAGTGCCGTCTGGTACTCAGTATCAAAAACTTCTGCGGCCATTAATGTTAAAACTGGACGGATACGTTTTCCGCCAAGTCCTAAAATGTATTCTATAGGTTCGTAAAGATTTTTAGGCTCTTTATGTATGTTTTGGCTTTGTAGATAATTAATGAAAAAATCCTGGTACTGACTTATATCCTGCATAATGAATTCTGATTTCGAGCCCCAAAGATACAATTCAAATATTAATTTCTGGAGATGAAATGTTAAAAGCGTATAGATGATTAAAAAGGGCTTTTAACCTTTCTCATTTCTAATATGTTAAAAAAAAAAATCAAAAAACTCGGAAACTTTTTTGGTATTCAAAGTTTCCTGTCTATATTTGTAGCGATAAAATGGAAACCGAAAACACTATAAAAGTTTCCATGAAAAGTTTTAATGATTCGTAAAATCAATTAAATCAATTATTTATGAAAACAAAATGGACCTTAGATTCTAGCCAGTCAGATGTTTTATTGAAAATGAGACGATCAAGAACTGCTTATTTGGGAGGAGATGCAAATAAATTTGATGGGTATGTGAATATTGAAGATAATGAAATTGAAGATGCTTCTGTCGAATTCTCATTAGACATCAATAACAAAAATGAAAGTTTCCAATCTATAGATGCTTATTTACAGCTTCAGGATTTTTTTGAAGAAGATGAGCATCCGATCATCAGTTTCAAATCGACATCGTTTCAAAAAGTAAATCAGAACATCAATTTTTTCAAAGGAGATTTAACTATAAAAGATATCACTAGAGTAGTTGAATTAGACGCTGAATTTCTAGGAGAAAATATTTATAATGGAGAAAAGAAAGTAGCTTTTGAAATCAAAGGAAATATCAAACGTGAGGACTTTGGTTTAGATTACAGTTCTTTCAACCATGCTTCGGGAGGTGCTTTAGGTAAAGATATTAAACTTATAGCAAATTTAGAATTTAGCATATAAATCTTACCAAATCAATAATTTGATGTAAAATTATTACAAATAATAAGGAAACTATTTTTTTAATTTTAGTTTCCAAAGTATATTTGTGATGCAATCGAGAATTTAAAATGAAAGAGAAGATTATAGCAAAAGCAAGTGAATTATTTTTGAAGCTTGGTTTTAAGAGTGTTACGATGGATGATATTGCAGGTGAAATGTGTATTTCAAAAAAAACGATTTACAAATATTTCTGCAATAAGGAAGTTTTGATTGAAGAAAGTACCTCAATGGTTCATAGACAAGTTCACGAAATTATGGATACCATTATAGCGAAGAATTATAATGCTATTCATGAGAATTTTGAGATCAGAGAAATGTTCCGCGACATGTTTAAAAATAATACAGACACGTCTCCAATTTATCAGTTAAAAAAACATTACCCTGAGATTTACCAAAATATCCTTTCTTTTGAAATCGATCAGTGTACACAGTGTTTTAGAGATAACATCGAAAAAGGAATTCGCGAAGGGCTTTACAGAAGTGATTTGAATGTGGAGGTTTATGTTAAGTTTTACTATACACTAGTTTTTCATATAAACGAAAATACGGTTTCTGAAAGCGAAGCACAAAGAATCGAGCTTGAGGCATTAGAATATCATACTCGTGCAATGGCTACTGAAAAAGGAGTCGAAGAATTAGAAAAACAGCTAAAAAGAATAAATAATTAATCCAAATATATTCAATCGTCATTATTCTGAACGAGGACGGAAAATGACGATACTATCTCAAAATTTAAAAATAAATATTTAACTACTTATGAAAAGAATCCTTCTTATATTTTTGTGCACCATTGGCTTCTCTGTCAACGCACAAACCACTTTAACCCTGAAAGACGCGGTCAATTATGCGCTTCAAAATAAGGCCGATGCTAAAAAAGCAAAACTTCAGGTAGAAAATAGTGAGTATCAGATTCAGGAAATACGTTCGAGAGCCTTACCGCAAATTAGTGCAAACGGGAATTTAACATATAATCCGGTAATTCAGACAACAGTTATTGATGGAGCTGCATTTGGCGCGCCAGGAACTACGATTCAGGCAGCATTTGGCCAAAAATGGACATCAACTGCAGGGATTTCTTTGACTCAGGCATTATTTGATCAGTCTGTTTTTACAGGTTTAAGAGCAGCAAAAACGACTCGTGAGTTTTACCAAATAAATGATCAGTTAACTGAAGAACAAGTTATTGAGAGAGTTGCAAATAACTATTATTCAGTTTATGTGCAAAGAGAAAGACTTATCCTTTTAGATAGCAACTATGTAAATACACAAAAAGTTCGTGATATTGTTCAAGGGCAGTTTAATAACGGTTTGGCTAAAAAAATTGATTTAGACCGTATTATCGTAAAACTGTCTAACATTGATACAGATCGTCAGCAGGTTAAAAATCAAATCGAGTTACAGGAAAATGCATTGAAGTTTTACATGGGTATGCCTATAGAAACTCAAATCGTGATGCCAAAAGAAGAATTTGAAGTTGTGCCAGCTGCTTTAACACAAGAGCCAAATATTGAAAACAGAACAGAATATTTGCTTTTGAAAAAACAAGAAGAACTTTTAGTATTCAATAAAAAAGCTGTTGAAGCAGGTTATTATCCTACACTTTCATTATCTGCAGGTTACAATTATATCGGACAAGGACCTGAAATGCCTTGGTTTGCAAAACCAGAAAAAGGTGTGTATTGGTCAGATTTCTCAGCTATTGCTTTAAACTTACACGTGCCAATCTTTACAGGTTTTGGAACACGTGCAAAAGTTAGACAAGCCGATGTTCAAATCAGAGAACTTCAGGAAGATATTAAAGACACTAAACTTTCTCTTGATTTAGATTATAGAAATGCAATGACACAGATTAATAATAATCTTGTAACAATTGAAAATCAGAGAGAGAATATGCGTTTAGCGTTAGAAATTCTAAGCAATACTAAAAATAATTACCTTCAAGGTTTAGCATCTTTAACCGATTTGCTAGACGCAGAAAACGCATCACTTGAAGCTCAAAATAACTTTACAAGAGCGGTTTTAAATTATAAAATTGCCGAAATATCTCTAATCAAATCGAAAGGCGAACTTAAATCTCTTACTAAATAACAAATTATTACAATGAAGAAAATAATTATAACAGTCGTAATCATAATTGTAGCTTTTTTTGGAGTGAGCTACATTTTAAATAAGAACAAAGCAGAAAACGAAGCGAAAACTGCAATTGTAGCAGAAAAAAACGCAGCAGTTTCTGTAAAAGTAGCAACAGTAAAAACAGAAGATGTTAATTTGGCTTTTACTGCTAATGGAAACTTTGTGCCAATTCAGGAATTGACTTTCTCTGCTGAAAAATCTGGAAAAGTAATTAGTGTTTTAGTAAAAGAAGGTGACTATGTAAAAGTAGGACAAACTCTTTTAACAGTGAGAGGAGACGTTATCAACGTAAATGCTCAGGCAGCTGAAGCAGCTTACCAAAATGCAAAATCTGATTATGCTAGATATGAAAACGCTTTTAAAACTGGCGGTGTTACAAAACAGCAATTAGATCAGGCAAAATTGGCTTTGACTAACGCTCAATCTAATTATACTCAAGCAAAAATCAATGTTGGAGATACAAGAGTAAAAGCGCCAATTAACGGATATATCAACAAAAAATATATTGAACCAGGTTCTATTTTAGCTGGAATGCCAGCAACAGCCTTATTTGACATCGTAAATGTTTCTAAATTAAAATTGAATGTTACTGTAAACGAAACTCAAGTAGCAAGCTTAAAATTAGGAAGCACAGTAAATATTACTGCTAGCGTTTATCCTGACAAAACTTTCTCAGGAAAAATTACTTTCATCGCTGCAAAAGCAGATGCATCTTTAAATTTCCCTGTTGAAATTGAAATTACAAACAATGCAAGCAATGACTTAAAAGCAGGTATGTACGGAACTGCAACTTTCGGTTCTACAAACCAAAAACAAAACTTAAAAGTAGTTCCTAGAAATGCATTTGTTGGTAGTGTGAGCAGTAACGAAATCTTTGTTGTAGAAAACGGTGTTGCTAAATTAAGAAAAGTAGTTGCTGGAAGAATTTTAGGAGATAAAGTTGAAATCATCAGCGGTTTAAATGACGGAGAAACTGTAATTGTTACAGGTCAAATCAACCTACAAGACGGAAATACAGTAGAAATTATTAAATAATTATTTGGTTATAAGCATTAAGCGATAGGCTATAAGAAATTTAAAAGCTTAAAGCCTACTGCCTACAGCTTAAAGCATAAAGAAAAAATATATGAAATTAGCCGAAATATCCATAAAACGTCCGTCGTTAGTAATTGTATTGTTTACGATTCTGACACTAGGTGGATTGTTCAGTTACAGCCAATTAGGCTACGAGCTGATCCCAAAATTCGAAACCAACGTAATTACGGTTTCAACTGTTTATCCTGGAGCTTCTCCAAGTGAGGTTGAAAATACAGTAACAAAGAAAATTGAAGATGCGATTGCGTCTTTGGAAAATATCAAGAAAATTGACTCGAAATCTTACGAGAGTCTTTCGATTGTATCGATCACATTGACTTCAAATGCGAATGTTGATATTTCGATGAACGATGCTCAGCGTAAAATTAATGCCATTTTAAGTGATCTTCCAGATGATGCAGATCCACCATCATTGACTAAATTCTCTTTGAGTGATTTACCAATTATGACGCTTGGTGCGAATGGTAAAATGGATGAAGCAGCTTTCTACGATTTGATTGATAAAAAGATTGCTCCAGTTTTATCTCGTGTGCAAGGGGTTGCTCAGGTAAACATTATTGGTGGTCAAGAGCGTGAGATTCAGGTAAACCTTGACGCAGTAAAAATGCAAGGTTACGGACTTTCTGTTCCGCAAGTGCAGCAGACCATTTTGAGTTCAAATTTGGATTTCCCTACAGGTAACATCCAGACTCGTAACCAAAAAATCTTAATCCGTTTAGCGGGTAAATATAAAAGTGTTGAAGAATTGAGAAACTTAGTAGTTTCTTCTCAAAACGGAATCCAAATTCGTTTAGGAGAAATTGCAGATGTTCAGGATACTCAAAAAATTGCAGAGAAAATTGCGCGTGTAGATCAAAGAAGCGCGATTGTACTTCAAATTGTAAAACAATCAGATGCGAATGCCGTTGCGGTAAGTGAGCAGTTGATTAAAACAATTAAAACTTTAGAGAATGATTATAAATCGGCTCAATTAAAATTAGAAGTAGCAAAAGATAGTACTGTATTTACTCTTGAAGCTGCAGATTCTGTTGTACATGACTTGTTAATTGCGGTTATTCTGGTAGCATTCGTAATGTTGTTCTTCTTGCACAGTATTAGAAACTCATTGATCGTAATGGTATCTATTCCAGCGTCTTTGATTGCTACATTTATCGGAATCTATTTATTAGGTTACACGCTTAACTTAATGTCTTTACTTGGTTTATCTCTTGTAGTTGGTATCCTTGTGGATGACGCGATTGTGGTATTGGAAAACATTTACCGACACATGGAGATGGGTAAAAGCCGAATTCGTGCCGCTTATGATGGAACAGCCGAAATCGGTGCAACCGTAACTTCGATTACTTTAGTAATTGTTGTGGTGTTCTTACCGATTGCAATGAGTACAGGATTAGTGTCAAACATTATTACACAATTCTGTGTTACGGTAATTATTTCTACAATGTTCTCATTATTGGCTTCATTTACAATTATTCCATGGTTATCATCACGTTTCGGAAAATTGGAGCATATTGAAGGTAAAAATCTTTTCGGAAGAATTATCCTTGGATTTGAAAGCTACTTAACTCGTTTTACTGACTGGGTATCGAACTTATTAAACTGGTGTTTAGATCACTATATTAAAACAATGGTTGCCATTGTGGTAATGTTCTTTGGAACGATCTTCTGGTTAATGGGAGGCGGATACATTGGAGGAGAGTTCTTTGCATCATCTGATAGTGGAGAGTTCTTGGTTCAAATTGAGATGCCAAAAGATGCTTCATTAGAGCAGACAAACTTTATGACGCAAAAAGCAGAAGCTTTCTTAAAAGGAGAGAAATATGTTTTCAGCCAGATTACAACAGTTGGTCAAACCAGTGAAGGTTTAGGAGCAGCTCAAGCAACAGCTTACAAAGCAGAGATTGACGTTAAAATGATCGATCAAAAAGATCGTACAGATGACGCCAACGTATACGCTGCAAAAGTGAAACGTAAATTGGAAAAAGTTTTAGTTGGAGCAAAAGTAAAAACAGTTCCTGTAGGTATCTTAGGTACTGCTGAAGATGCTACTTTAGGTTTGATCGTAACTGGTCCAAACGTAGAAAGTGCCATGAAATTTGCTAAACTTGCCGAAGCTGAATTGCGTACAATTCCTGGAACAACTGAGATTAAATTAACAGTTGAGGACGGAAACCCTGAGATCAACGTTCAAGTTGACAGAGATAAAATGGCTGCGTTAGGATTAACACTTCAAACAGTTGGTTTAACTATGCAGACTGCTTACAGTGGTAACACAGACGGTAAATTTAGAGCTGGTGAATACGAGTATGACATCAATATTAAATACAACGAATTTGATAGAAAAAACATCACAGACGTTAGTAATTTGATTTTCATCAACAATGCTGGTCAGCAGATTAAATTAAACCAATTCGCGACAATTACAGAAGGTTCTGGACCAAGTAAATTAGAGCGTAGAGATAAAACTGCTTCTGTAACTGTCCAAGGTCAGAACGTTGGGGTGCCAGCGGGAACAATTGTTCAGCAATGGCAGGCAAAATTAGATAAATTGCAAAAACCAACCGGAGTTAACTATATCTGGGGTGGTGACCAAGAAAACCAATCGGAAGGATTTGGTACTTTAGGAATCGCATTATTAGCCGCTATTATTTTGGTTTACCTTGTAATGGTTGGATTATATGATAGTTTCGTTCACCCGTTTGTCGTATTATTTGCTATCCCGCTTTCGTTCATTGGGGTTTTATTTGCACTGGCATTAACTAATAATACTTTAAATATCTTTACCATCTTGGGGGTAATTATGTTGATCGGTCTGGTGTGTAAGAATGCGATCATGCTTGTGGATTATACCAATCAGCGTAGAGCGGCTGGAGAATCTATCAGAAATGCCTTGATTCAGGCAAACCACGCTCGTTTACGTCCGATCTTGATGACGACAATTGCGATGGTGTTTGGTATGTTCCCGATTGCATTGGCATCTGGAGCAGGAGCTGAATGGAAAAACGGATTAGCATGGGTAATCATCGGAGGTTTGATTTCATCATTATTCCTTACTTTGATCGTTGTACCAGTTATCTATGATATTATGGAGAAAATTATTCGTAAGTTCTCTAAAGGAGAAAAAATCGACTATGAAGCTGAAATGCATGCCGATTATGTGCATACTGAATTAAGCGAAGACGGTTTTAATCCTAAACATACTCATTAATAGTTTTAATTTTTGATAGTGAAATTCCGAGCCCGAATTCGGAATTTCACAATGAAAAATCCCAGATTCCTTCAATTGGAATTTGGGATTTTTTTGATTGATTCTTTTAAATATTTCACGCAGATTCAATAGATTTTATCAGATTAATTGGAAAAGATCAGCGTGTATCTGCTTAAATTTTTTTAAATCTGCGTGAAAAAATGTACCAATTTTAATAATTCAATACTAAGTCCTTCAAATCGGAATTTTAGATTTTTTTCATTGTGAATTAAAAAGATGATATAAAAAAATGTCAGCTTTTTCGTTTATTTGCATCACCTTACAAAAATTATTATGCTACAAAAAGATAAGTCAGCAGCAATTGGTTTTATTTTTATAACCATGTTAATAGACATTACAGGATGGGGAATTATTATTCCTGTAATACCAAAATTAATCGAAGAATTGATTCACGGAGACATCAGCGAAGCTGCAAAAATTGGCGGTTGGTTGACTTTCGCATATGCGATAACACAGTTTGTATTTGCTCCCGTTATTGGAAATTTAAGTGATAAATTTGGAAGAAGACCAATTATCTTAATTTCCCTTTTCGGATTTTCTTTAGACTATCTTTTATTGGCATTTTCGCCAACTATTATCTGGCTTTTTGTTGGAAGAATTATCGCGGGTATAACAGGCGCGAGTATTACAACTGCTTCCGCTTATATTGCCGATGTTAGTACGGCTGAAAACAGAGCTAAAAACTTCGGATTAGTAGGCGCCGCTTTCGGATTAGGATTTATAATCGGACCAGTTATTGGCGGACTTTTAGGTCAATATGGCTCTAGAGTTCCTTTTTACGCAGCCGCAGTTTTGTGTATGCTGAATTTCCTTTATGGATTTTTCATTTTACCTGAATCACTTAAAAAAGAAAACCGCAGACCATTCGATTGGAAACGTGCCAATCCAATCGGAGCTATTTTAGGATTAAGAAAACACCCAACATTAATCGGATTAATTGTTGCCATTTTTTTACTATATGTGGGTTCTCATGCGGTGCAAAGCAATTGGAGTTTCTTCACCATCTATCAATTTAATTGGGACGAAAGAATGATCGGAATTTCATTGGGAATAATCGGTTTATTAGTCGGAGTGGTTCAAGGAGGATTGGTTCGTTACATCAATCCAAAAATCGGAAATGAGAAAAGCATTTACATTGGTTTAGCTTTATATACAATCGGAATGCTATTATTTGCTTTTGCAACAGAAAGCTGGATGATATTTGTGTTTTTAATTCCGTATTGCCTTGGCGGAATTGCTGGTCCAGCATTGCAATCTGTTGTAGCAAGTAAAGTAGCACCAAGCGAACAAGGAGAAATTCAAGGAACTTTAACCAGTTTAATGAGTGCTTCTTCAATTATTGGTCCGCCAATGATGGCCAATACATTTTATTTTTTCACGCACGACGATGCGCCGTTTAAATTTGCTGGAGCGCCTTTTATTTTAGGAGGAGTTTTAATGTTGTTGAGTACAGTTGTAGCTTATTTTTCGTTGAAAAAACATGCGGTTCCGAAAATAGAAATTAATAATCAAGAAATAGTATAAAGCTAAAAAGTCTTCATTTTAATGAAGACTTTTTTATTTGGAATTTGGATTTTTTTTGATTGGAATTTCTATTTCAAATACAAATAATGATTAAAATAGTCAATAATCGCTTTTCCTTCCAATAGTACGTCAGCGCCAATAATGCCATGAACAGCTTTTGCTTTAAAAGATTCTAAAGCCTCATTTACGTGCGAAAGATCAAAAATTACGATGCTGAAATCTTTGCTTTTCCAGCTTCCTAACTGCAATTTATTTTGAGACGAAATCTGTGTTGTCATTCCAGTTCCGCCTGCTCCAGAAGCTTTTGTTTTAGAGTTCTTAGCAGAAAGTTCGAAGCGTTCAATACACTCAAAGCCTACGCAGGTATTGGATGCGCCAGTGTCTAAAATGAAATTTCCAGAAATGCCGTTTATTTTGGCTTTTATCTGCAAATGCTGGGTTTTGGTGATTTTAAACTTTATTTTTTTGTACTTCTCTATTTTGAGAATTTGGTGAAGATTTTCCATTCCTGTAATGATTGAAAACCAAAAATAAGCCAATTATCGCCAAAAAACTAATGATATACAACATATAATTGGGTTGCTTTTCAGGCTTTTCAAGAGTGCCATAATACACAAAAGCACTCCAATAATAAGGTGACTTTTTTGCATTTGGAACGTTTTCATCTTTTAAAAACTCCCTTTTTGCATTTGCCGTTGCCTGTGCAAAAGACGAATTATGTTTTACCTCTTTATAAAAATAATCCATGAAAACAGAAGTTGTATAATCGTTTACATTCCACAAAGAAAATAATAGATTTTGTGCTCCCGCAAACTGAAAACCTCTTGCTACGCTAAGAGCACCTTCGCCTTTATACAGTTTTCCAATTCCGGTTTCACAAGCGCTCAGAACCACCAAATCAGGATTGAGCTGTAAATTATACAATTCAGAAAATAAAACTTCTTGATCGTAGAATTTGATGCTTGCCGGAGTTTCCAGATCGCCCGAAGAGGCATGTGTGCTGAGATGTATAATCGATTTTCCTATTGCGCTGTTTTTAAAGTTTGAGAAATCAGCATTTTTATTCTCAAAAAACTGTCCGTCAAAATTATGTTTTATAGATTGCAATTCATTTTTCGAAAAAGGAAGTTCGTAATTGGTTTTTTCGAAAATTGGAAAAAGACCTAAAATATTCTTTTTGCCATTTGAAAGCGGATTTGTGTTCAAATATAATTCTGCAGAATTGTTATAAGAAACATCAAACTTATCCAGCAGATAATGCATTTTTGTAAAATTGGTTGTGTTTGAGGTTTCGCTTATTAAAGCTTCAAAAGGCAGAAAAGACAGAATTCCATCTGGAACAAGAATCAAATTTTTATGTTTTTCAACTTTTGGAATTTGAAGTTTCTGATAGATTTTATTTCCAAGTGCATTATACTTTTTAGGATTGTTGGCAATTGCAGATGGATCTTTAAAAAAGTCAATGAATGAAAGCAATTCCTTATCAGCTGTTTCAATTTTGTGCAGTGTGATTTTTTTGTTTTCGAGAATGAAATTATAGATGCAATGACTTCCAAAAAAATATTCCAGTAATACCGCATTGTCTTTTTTCAGTTTGACGTATAATTTAGCCAAGTCCAATTCAGCACTCTTTTTCTGATCGGTTTTGTTTTGCTTTGTTTTCAAAAGCAGCATCAATTCATTCTGTTTTTTGACGGCTTCATTGATTTTAGAAATATTAGCCGCTTCTAATTTTTGCTGTTCTTTCAAAATGGCGGTATTCCAATTTTGAAGCTGTTGCAAAATCAGTTTTTCTTCTCTCGAAATCGTTTCAATATTTTTAAGATGCTTTTTTAAAACAACCGATTTTGTTTGTTCAGACAATAGAAAAGCACTTTCGATATAATTCATTTTTCGTTCCCTTTCGAATAATGAAAGATAAATTTCAATGCATTTTTCTGTTCTGTTTCTGTTTCGTACTTGTGTTATAATTTTAGAATTTTCATAAACCAAAAGCGACTGAATCATTTCTTCGATTTTAAAAGAAAGCTCATAACTTTTCAAGGCATTTTTCGGCTGATTTTCGGCTAAATAAATTAAGGCCTGCAAATCTAAAGCATCTAATAAGACCGTTTCCGCGTAAAGCGAATTCCCATTCGGAAGTCTAATTTTTGAAGCCGAATAATTAGGAAGAAGTGTTTTAAAAACGATTTCTAGATTTTGCTGAGCATCAACAATATTGCCTTCAGAAAAAGAAATAAAAGCGGCTTCATAATAAAATTGCCCTATTTTTCGAGGTTCCCGTTTCGGATTTTTATTGAATTCAGTTTTCGCCTTTTCGAAAAATTCAGAAGCTTTTTTAAAATCGTTTTGATCTACTTTTAACTGAGCCAGATTTCGATATGCATTTGCTAAAGTTTCGGTTTGCGATTTGTCATTTTTTAAAAGAGAAACCGCTTTCAAAAATGAAGTTTCAGCTTCAGCCTTTTTAGAAGATAAAACATAGTTTGTTCCCAAATTATTCAATAATAGACCTTTTTCAACAGCAGAAAGTTTTTCGGTCTGGATTGTTTTTTCAATCAATTCTATTGCTTTATAAACGTTACCAGTATTTTGATAAACATTTGAAAGATTAAGAATGGCGGCCGTTTTTTGGCTCTTGTTTTTCTCCTGGCTGGCAATAAAATAATATTGTTTTATCGTATTTTCGGCATTTTCATAATCGCCCAAAACGGTATATAAATTGCCCAAAGGTTTCAGGCAGAATTCAATTATATCATAATTTTTAAGTTTGTTTTTCTGATAAATCATCCAAGCTTTTTCGTAGCTTTTTACCGCATCTAAATTCTGTCCAAACTGATTTTCATAATAAGCTTTATTGCAATTTAAAATGACAATTGCCAACAATTCATCTTTGGTTTTGATCTTGACACTTTTCCAGAAATCACTTTCAATGTTTTTTAAATTCTGCAACGCTTTCGCGGAAGGATTTGCGGTAAAACTATCAACAGCATTATAGATTTTATCCTCCTGACTTTGCCCAAAAACATTCAGACACAGGAAAAGAAAGATGAAACCATATAAGTGATGTAAGTTCATATTATATTGTTTTTGCCACGAATTTCAACAAATCGAAACTCAAAACAGTATTACTTAAATTAGTGGAAATTAGTGAAATTCGTGGCAAAATATTCTTTGCGTATCTCTGCGTAACCTTTGTGCATCTCTGCGGTATAACCTCTAAAACTTCCAAATTCCATACACTTGAAAATAATTAAAATTCTGTTCAAAATTAATCACATAGCGCGCGCCCAAACTAGGTCCGATTCTAGCAAAACCAGCTGTTAAGTCAAATAAAAGCCCTGTTTTAAAGCCTGAGAAATTGTTTTTTATCGTATTAGAACTTGTTGTCGAACTGATCAAAAAGTTTTCTTTATCGCCTTCAAAAGTATCGACCGTGATCGTTTGATTCTGTTCTGAATATACATTTACATTCGCCTGAATTCCCGCTCCAACTCCAATGTAGTTATTGATATTATATCGAATTAAAACAGGAATTTCCCAATTGATATTTTTATTTTCAGTGGCAGTTGTGGTGCGTACCAATTGTCTGGTTCCGTTGGCATTTGTATTAAATTCTTCCGAAACGTTTACTTTGCTGTCATATTGGTTTAAAGCATTTTCCCATTCTACCTGCCAATAAAAACGATACGATTTAAAAGGCGAAAGCGTCGCGCCCACAAAATAGCTCGTCGATTTATCTAAATCGGGATAAAAATTATAACCTGCTTTGGCGCCAATCGAAATTCCAGGAAGGAATCTGGTAGTGGCATAGTTGGTAATTATGGGTTCGTTTTTATCAAAAATAATTGCGGTTCGGCTTTTGGTTTTTACCTTATGAAAATCTTCACCAAACTTCATGGAATATTTAACAAAACCTTTTGTAGAATCTTTTTCATGTACATTTTTCTGTTCGCTTCCAGGAAGATAAATGTTTTTAAAAGTAAAAATGATTTGTTTCTGTTTGATAATCGTATCGAGACAGCTTACGGTTGGCTCTTCACCTTTTGGACAAATCGGACATTCGGGATACATGCTTTCAATCTGAAAAGTTTTTTTGTCAAACATGTCGGGAACATCGGTTTCCAAACGGATCTTTCTTGCAGGACCTTCACCATTATTCTGAAAACGGGTTTTAAAATTTACTCGTTTGAAACGCACTAATCTGTAATTCATGAAACTTCCGTTAGAACCCATTTTGTTTGGATCGTGAGAAGTTACAATTTCCATTTCCAGATTTTTCACTTTATGGTTTTTATAACTTCTATTCGGGACAAAAATTCCTCGCATGGTTACTGTTGCACTGGTATCTTTTATCATTTCGGGAGTTGTTTTGAAAGTGTAAAAAACATTTCGAGTTTCTCCCGGATTCGCATCATCAAATTCTAAAATAGAAACATTGTGATAGGTTTTATTGGCATCTGAAAGTGAAGCTTCCAAATCTTCTTCAGTTGTGGTATTTCTATATTTTTTGATTTTGGAAGTCCCTTCGGCGGAAGCCAAAAAAGTATTCGAGTCATTTAAATCATCAGTCGAAGCAACAAGATTTTCTTTCACTTCACGTTCGCCCGCATACGTTCTGAAATCACTTAATTCGAAATTATGGTGTTTGAATTGCTTTTCATTATAAAATAAATAAAGCTTTCCGCTAGAAACATAATTTTCAAGATTCTGATAACTTACCACAACTACCATTTCTTGTTCTGGAATTGGATCACAGTTTTTAATAATTGCAAAACCATTCTGATCGGCAATAGAAGCAATGTCTTTATAATTGGTGTCTGTAATATCGTTTATGGCCACTTTCTTTGGGCGAGTTGCCGGAGGTTTTCCGTTGTCATAATTATTCGTTACAGCAAGTCTTGCCGTGTAAGTTCCTTTGTTTTTATAAACATGTTTAGGTTCGGCTTCTTTGCTGTAATGGCCGTCTCCTAATTCCCATAAATAAGAATAACTTGGTTTTGGCGCACCCGCAATCGGAATCAAAGGCGGAGTTTCTGGCTTAAAACTAACCTGATTTCCGTTTTGAATAAAACCTATATTGGCTCTTCGTGTTATGGTGTCTTTCACTTTGGTTTGTCCTATTGAAAAAATAGAAAATAGAATAAAGAAAATAGACAGTTGTGGTTTCATAACTAGATAGTTTTGAGGTTTAAAAATTTCTGAATGAAATCTCAAACAAGATTAAATGTAAAAAAAAGTGATGAGCAAATCACCACTTTTTCTCAAAAAAAGCATTTAGAAGTTACTGTATGGCATTAATTGCAGCAACTAGTTGAGCTTCGGTGCCGACTGTTGTTTCGGCTAAATTAAATTCGTAAACCGCATTTGCAGAAATTGTCACGCCTTTTATCGCATAGCGCCAGTTTCCGTTATCTTCTGTTGCAAAAATGATATGGCAAGCTAATCCAATCGGAATTTGACCGTAATGTTCGCTAAACAATCCTTCAGCTGTATAAGTGTCCAATTGAGCAAGTGCATTTTTGCCTTCTCCATCGTAAGAAAGAAAAACGGCACTGTTTGTATTGTTGTATCCGTCTGGAACATCAACTAAAAGAGTTGTTTTTGGTCTTGGATCGTGGTAAAAACGATCTACGTTGGTCCAACCGAATTTACCGAAAGTCACATAATAATTGTTTAATTCACCTTGTACACCGCCTTTTCCATCAGTTCCATCAGCATTTGCTTTTGCTTCCCTCCAAGCCAAATTGCCATCTTCCTCGATAACTCCAGTCCACAAAGTCATTAGGTTATCAAAACCATTTGTCAATGCAGTCGGAACGATCATATTCATACTGCAAGAAGTTTGCAATTCGACTCCTCCCTGAGTTGCTTTGATGAAGAATTCTCCTCCAGAAATTAAAAGATTTTTCTTCCCGTCTGCGGTAATTCCCATAGTTGGTTTGTTGGTAACCAGCATATTTCCTTTATCAAAAAGTTCGATGTATTCAATATCGACTTGCCCAGTTACAGGATTTCCGTTTTTGGTTAAACAATCTCCGTTAATGTAAAGCTTTACACCCTTTGCTGAAGTTAATGTAACAACGCCGTTTCCTGCGGTCATAGTAAAATTTTGCGTGTTTCTTTTTACTCCTTTTTCGCTAATGCTTTTAAACGCTTCAGAAGTAGGAGGCGAAATTTTGAAATCTTCTCCGTCGCTATTATCGCAGCTTGCGAACGTTGTCATCGCTATTATTAAAAGTCCGATTTTTTTAAAATTTGTTTTCATAATTTCTAGTTTTTATAAATCTGGCTTGATTGTTTCAAGTAGTTTTCAGATTTGGTTAATTAATTTTAATGTTATATCAACTCGGGTTAGATTTTGTTACCCTCTTTTCAAAAAATATTTTAAAGGGCTTTTATGTGCTTATATCAATTGACGTCAAAATTTGTTACCTCAGTTTTATTTAAATAGAAATGCATTTGTCTTCAAAAAGATTTCCATCTTCGTCAACAGCGACCAAAATGTCTTTTTTGCAGGAGAATTTTAGAATAAGATAAATCCAGACAATTAGCCAGATGCCAAAAGTGAATACGCTTAGAAACAAATGAAAAGTATGATTTATGTTTTTCTTTTCTTTAGACAAAACCACATAAGGCAGTTTTTCATTTTGTTCTGTAATTACAAAACCGTTACGTGTTTTAGCAGCGATTATTTCGTAAAACCGATCTAGATTTTTTTCATTGATATATTGGTAACTTTCCATTTCTTTTAATTTTTTAAAGGTTTTTAAAAGACTTTTGTTTCGATATATACAATTGATTGTAATATTGTTACCTCTTATTTTTGAAAATTTTTAAGATTCTTTTTTTAAATTAGCTGTAAAATGCTTTTTTATGGATCAAAATAAAATTCATCCTGATCAAAAATATATCGACGGACTTGCTGCAAACGATTCACTAGTTATCGAAATGATATATAAAAAATTTGCGCCCAAAGTAGTTCAGTTTATCACCAATAATTCTGGAGATAAAGATCAGGCGCAGGATGTGATTCAGGAAATTATGATTTTGCTTTTTAATCAGGCGAAAGCCAAGAAACTTCAGCTCACTTGTCCGTTTGACGCCTATTTTTTCTTGCTCTGCAAAAGATGTTGGCTAAACGAATTGAAAAATTCTGCCAATAAAGGGGTAACAATTTATGAGAATGTGGTATCTATCAATGAATCTGCTCACGAATTGATTGCACAGGCAGAAGAATTTGATGAAAAACAGAAGCTTTTCGAAACCATGTTTCAAAAATTGGGAGAGAAATGCCAAGAAGTTTTGAAACTCAGTTTTTCTCTAAAATCAATGGAAGAAGTAGCCCAAAAACTCAATGTGACTTACGGTTATGTCCGAAAAAAGAAATCGTTGTGTGTAGGCCAGCTGACGCAGTGGATTCAAGAAGCGAAAAATTTTAACTCTTTAAAAAACAATTAATCATGAACGAAGAACGCTATATATTATTTGATCAATATCTTCAAGGCGAACTGACCGTTGATGAAAAAAACAATTTTGAGAAACAATTATCTGAGGATGCTGCATTGGCTTCGGAGTTTGAAAGTTTCAAAGAAATGCATTTTCAGTTGGAGAATAAATTCGGACAAGAACAGGAAAGAGAAATCTTTAAAGGAAACTTGACCAGAATTTCAGATAAATATTTTAATAAAAAGGAAAATAAAGTAGCTTCGCTTAAACCCTGGTATTTTGCAGCAGCGGCATCTATAATTATTATGTTTGGATTGTTTTTCTTTGATTATAAGCATTATCCAAATTTTGAAGATTATAATCACCCAGAAAGTGCTTATTTTACAGAAAGAGGCGTTTCTGAGGCCATTTTAAAACAAGCAGAGAATAATTTCAACGGAAAAAGATATGAAACAGCGATTCCGATTTTTGAAATGATTTTAAAAGAAAACAATTCAGACGAGATTAAATATTTCTACGCCGTTTCATTATTGCAAGTTGGCAAATACGTAAAAGCAGAAAATATATTTAAAGAATTGGAAGCCGGAAATTCTGTTTATAAAGAAAAAGCAAAATGGAATCTAGCTTTATCTAAATTAAAACAAGGAAAATATGATGACTGTAAAGCCATTTTACAGACAATTTCACAAGACTATGAAGATTATGATGAAGTTGAACAGCTTTTAGAAGAATTGGATTAAATTCTAATTATTTAAGAAAAAATTTACCTCTTTACGGGAAACCTCAATCGAATTTGGAATTTTAGTTCTAAATTCGATTTTCTTTTTACAAGAACTTGTTCCAAAAACAATTTAAGTTAACCAGAAAAGCTAAATGAAAAAAGTTGTAATAATTTTTCTTCTTGTTTTTTCTCAGACCATTTTTGGTTTGGGTAGCATTACCCAGACCGAAAAATTGGCTGCAACTTGCAAAGTTTGGGGATTTTTAAAATATTATCATCCAAAAATTGCCAGCGGAGAATTGAATTGGGACAATCAGCTTTTAGAAAAATTGCCTTTAATTGAAAAAGCACAAACTAAAGAAGAGTTTTCTTTAATTTTAGAAAATTGGATTGATGATTTGGGAACTGTAAAAGAAGTAGCTCCAATTGTTCTGTCAAAAGATGTTAAATTCTTTGACAAAAATTTGGATTTAAGCTGGTTTAATGACAAATTGTTTTCTAAAAAACTTTCAAAAAAATTAAAATTTATTGAAGAAAATAGATTTCAAAGCAATGAGGAATTTGGGCCAAGTTTTGACTGTTTTAAAAATTTAAAAAATTATTTTAATCTAGATTATACTGATAAAAACACAAAGCTTTTGATGCTTTATGCTTATTGGAATGTGGTAGAATATTATTTCCCGTATAAATATGTAATGGATCAGAAATGGGATAAAACGTTAAATGAAATTTTACCTTCTGTTGTTCAGTCGAATACTCCAGAAGATTTTTATAAAGTATTACGAAAAACAGCGGCAAAACTCGATGACAGTCATGTAGAGTTTCATATATATCCTTCAGCAACAGCCAAAAAGAGCTTTTATTATTTTCCTGCGACTGGTAAAGTAATAGATAAAAAATTGGTAATTACAGAGATTTTGGGAGATAGTCTGGCAGAAGCTGACAACATCAAAATAGGAACTGTAATTACTAAAATAAACAACAGGAGCATCAGAGAAATTATCGAAGAGAAAAGAGATATGATTTCTGCTTCAAACGAAGCCGCTTTTCTGGACAAAGTTCTACGCTCAATTTTAGTAAGCGAATCTGAAAAGGTAAATGTAGAATTTATGAACGATGGAAAATGCGAGACAAAAGAAATGACTTGGTTTAATTATCATGATTCACACCGAAATGAATTTAAAAAAGGAGCTCAGAAAAAGAAAGATAAATTCAAACTTTTGGATCATAATATCGGTTATGTAAACATGGGCGTTATTAAACCTAAAAATGTTCCTGATATGATTGATGCTCTCAAATTGACAAAAGCAATTGTTTTTGATATGAGAAATTATCCAAACGGAACTTTTGAAGAGATTGCTGCATTTTTGAATTCGAAGGAAAAAGAATTTTGCCAGTACACAATGCCTTATTTAAACTATCCTGGACGTTATGAATGGACAGAGGGAAGAAAATGTGGAACCGAAAATAAAGAAAATTATAAAGGTAAAGTCATTGTATTGCTTAATGAAGATTCTATAAGCCAGTCAGAATGGACGGCAATGTGTTTTCAAACAGCGGGAAATACCACAATAATAGGAAGTCAGACCGCAGGGGCAGACGGAAACGTTTTTGAATTTGATTTTAGCGGGTTTCATACAGGCTTTTCAGGAATTGGAGTTTATTATCCCGATGGAAGAGAAACCCAACGTGTAGGAATTGTACCCGATATTGAGGTAAAACCAACAATAAAAGGGATAAAAGAAGGCAGAGATGAAGTTTTGGAACGCGCTTTGCTATATATAGAAACAGGAAAATAAACCCAGTTTGTCGTACTGAGTAACGAGGGATCGCACTAGCTGATCGAGAGAAAAAATGGGGGTTTTCTCCTCGAAGCTTCTTGTGAGGTCCTTCGTTCCTTAGAATGATAAAAAATAGGTTGTTATTGTTCTGGCCTTTGTCAAAGTGTACAACTTTTGACAAAGGTTTTTTTTTCACCCTGAGTGAAGTCGAAGGATCGCATTGAGAATCCATAAAGATTAGCGATTAGGGCTTCGACTCCGCTCAGCGTGACAAAAATAAAATCCGTGACATTTCGTGTTTTCACAAAGTGAATTCGTTTCATCCGCGTACCTCAATCGCAACAGAATTGCTATTCTTTTAATATTGTCGTAATTTTGGCACTTTAAAATTACAGCCTTGAATTCAACACCCATTATTACCGATACCCACACGCATTTATATTCTGAAGAATTTGATCAGGATCGTGACGAAATGATTCAGCGCGCTATTGATGCGGGAATTACACGTTTTTTTATTCCTGCAATCGATGCTGCAGCAACACAATCGATGTACGATTTAGAAAAAAATTATCCTGAAAATATATTTCTAATGATGGGTTTGCATCCCACTTACGTGAAAGATAATTATTTGGAAGAATTAGCTCATGTGGAAACAGAATTGTCTAAAAGAAAATTCTACGCAGTTGGCGAAATCGGAATCGATTTGTATTGGGATAAAACACATCTAAAAGAGCAGCAAATTGCTTTTAAAAGACAAATTCAGCTGGCAAAACAGTATAAATTACCCATTGTAATTCATTGCAGAGAAGCGTTTGATGAGATTTTTGAAGTATTAGAAGAAGAAAAATCTGAAGATTTGTTTGGGATTTTTCATTGTTTTTCCGGAACTTTAGAACAAGCAGAGCGCGCCATTTCTTATAATATGAAATTGGGAATTGGTGGAGTTGTTACTTTTAAGAACGGGAAAATTGATCAGTTTTTAAATCAAATCGATTTAAAACATATCGTTTTAGAGACCGATTCACCGTACTTAGCGCCCATTCCATATAGAGGAAAAAGAAATGAAAGCAGTTATTTGGTCAACGTTATAGTTAAATTAAGTGATGTGTATGGCGTTTCTACAGAAGAAATTGCAGCAATCACAACCCAAAACTCAAAAGACGTTTTTGGGATTTAACCTGAGCCTTACAAAACTTTAAATTTTTTTTTGTTCTTTTGCCCACTTTAAACAATTATAAATAATGCAGAAATTTGATGCCATTCGACCGTTTTATGATTCCGAAATAAATGAAGCACTTCATGCGGTGGTCAATCATCCTATGATGAAAACCATGATGAACTTTACTTTTCCGGATGTAGAAGATGAGGTTTGGAAGGAACAATTGAAGAAAACCCATTCTATACGAGATTTTCAATGCAACTTTATTTATAACACGATCCAAAAAGTTTTAGAAAAAAGCTCTGAAGGTCTTACCACATCAGGTTTTGAAAAACTGGAACCCAATACTTCTTATCTATTTATCTCAAATCACAGAGATATTCTTCTGGATACAACCTTGCTAAATGTCTGTTTGTTTGAACATGGTTTAGTAATGACAGCTTCGGCAATTGGAGACAATTTAGTGAAGAAAGCTTTTTTGGCAACTTTGGCAAAATTAAATAGAAACTTCTTGGTTCTAAGAGGTTTGTCTCCAAGAGAAATGCTTCAAAGTTCAAAATTGTTGTCTGAATATATGGGACAATTGCTGCTTCGCGAAAACCGTTCGGTTTGGATTGCTCAAAGAGAAGGAAGAACGAAAGATGGAAATGACGAAACCAATCCAGGAGTTTTAAAAATGATTGGAATGGCTTCTGATGAAGAAGATTTGATGAATTATTTTAAGAAATTAAAAATCGTTCCTGTCTCTATTTCATACGAATATGATCCGACAGATGTTTTAAAGATGCCGCAATTAATGGCAGAAGCAAACAACGAAGTGTACGTAAAAGATAAAAACGAAGATTTCATGAATATCATTAGCGGTATCATGGGAACTAAAAAGAGAATACACATTTCTGTCGGAGATGTTTTAGATAGTGAAATCGATCACATTGTGGCAGAAAATGATAATGTAAACAAACAGGTTCAAGCGTTGGCGCAGACTATTGATGATGTAATCTTGAAAAATTATCAATTATGGCCAACAAATTTTATTGCTTACGATATTTTAAACGAAACAGACAAATTTGCTCATAAATATAAAGAGAGCGAAAAACAGCTTTTTGAGCGCCGTTTAGAAATGCGTATCGGAAGTGATAATCCTGTGACAAGACAAGGATTTTTAGCTATGTATGCCAATCCTGTTGTCAACAAATTAAAATACCAAGATGTCATCTAAAGCAAAAATATTATTGGTTTATACCGGAGGAACCATCGGTATGAGCAAAGATTTTGAAACTGGAGCACTGAAAGCCTTCAATTTTGGTAAATTAATTCAGAAAATACCAGAAATCAAGCAATTGGATTGCGAAATCGAGTCGATTTCCTTCGAACATCCAATAGATTCTTCAAATATGAATCCTCAAATGTGGACCAAAATCGCCACAATCATTGAGGAAAATTATAATTCTTACGACGGATTTGTTGTCCTTCACGGATCTGATACCATGTCGTATTCGGCTTCGGCATTGAGTTTTATGCTGGAGAATTTGTCAAAACCAGTTGTGTTTACAGGTTCGCAATTGCCAATTGGGGATTTGCGCACCGACGCCAAAGAAAATCTGATAACAGCAATTCAAATTGCTTCTCTTCAGGAAAATGGAAAGCCAGTTATTACAGAAGTCTGCTTATATTTTGAATACAAATTATACCGCGGAAACCGAACTTCTAAAGTAAATGCTGAACATTTCAGGGCCTTTACAGCACCAAATTATCCTGAATTGGTAGAATCTGGTGTTCATTTAACATTAAACAGACATTTATTTCTTCCTGTAAATAAAAATGCAAAACTGATTGTTCATAAGAATTTAGACAATCACGTTGCCATCATCAAAATATTCCCAGGAATGAGTGAAATTGTTCTGGCTTCCATCCTTGCAACTAAAGGGTTGAGAGGAATTATTCTAGAAACTTACGGTTCTGGAAATGCACCAACTGAAGATTGGTTTTTAAACTTAATCGAAAAAGCCATCAAATCTGGAATACATATCGTAAACGTAACGCAATGTTCAGGCGGAAGTGTAAACATGGGACAATACGAAACTAGTACAGCTTTGAAATCGTTAGGAGTTATTTCTGGAAAAGACATTACAACCGAGGCAGCAATTACAAAATTAATGTATTTGCTTGGACATAATATTCCGCAAAACGAGTTTAAAGATATTTTTGAAACTGCACTTCGCGGGGAAATATCATAGTTTAAATTGCAATATTTTAAAAATCCCAAATCCCAAATCCCAAATTCCAAAATCTAAAGTTGGAATTTGGGATTTTTTTATTGAAATTTTTGCTTAACCAAAGTTTGTGGAAAATTGGAATTTGAGATTTCCTTTTAAAATTTGGAATTTTTATAAGTTACCGGGCAAGTTTCCAATTCATCAGAGGCTTTGTGTTTTTTGTAATAGATATAAATCAAAACAGAAAGAATACAGATTATTCCCTGAATAGCAACTGTGGCTCTTACGCCAAGCGAGTGCGAAACATAACCAATAATTAAACTTCCCACAGGAATCATTCCCTGATACGCCATCATATAATAACTGATGCTTCTAGAGCGCATACTGACAATACTATGTGTCTGAATATAAATGTTGATAGATGAAGTTTGTCCCATCATTCCGATTCCGCTTAGAGTCATACAGATTAGCGCAATTGTAATGCTATTAGAAACGGCTAGGATAATAATGCTAAACCCAAGTAAGAGACTGGCGGCAATCATTAATTTTCCCATATTTTCAGCCGATTTTAAATTGGCAAGATAAATAGCAGATAAAATTGAGCCGACTCCGGCTGCGCTTTCAAACCAGCTGAAAGTTTCGGCGTTTCCGCTAAAAATGTCTTTCGCAAAAACAGGCATCAAAGTATTAAAAGAAATTACAAACAAACTGCTGCAAGTTAGCATTAAGAGCATTCTTGCCATTTCGCTTTCTTTTTTTACGTAATCAAGCCCTTCTATAAGATCGTCCAGCATTTTAAGCTTGTTTTCTGCTTTAATATGCGGTGTAATTTTCATTAGCATTAGCGAAATTAAAACAGGCACATAACTCATAAAGTTTCCAATAAAACAGATGTCTTCTCCATATTGATGCAGAATAATTCCCGCAAGCGCAGGCCCCGCGATTCGGGCAAAATTGTTCATAGTCGAGTTAAGTGCAACTGCGTTTGGAAGGTCTTCTTTATTGTCAACAATGTCAATCATCATAGTCTGGCGGCAAGTCATATCAAAAGCATTGATAATTCCTTGAACAAGGCTGAGTGCCAGAATAAAATTGATATTATAAATTTTGAGATAAATAAGTAGAGCCAAAGTTCCTGCCTGAAGCATTGCCAAAGACTGCAATACCATCATAGCGCGGTGTCTGTCATAACGCCCAATAATACTTCCGGCAAGAGGTGCCAGAAACAGAGACGGTATCATACTTAAAAAAGTCGCTAATCCCAATAAAAATACCGATCCTGTTATACTATAAACCATCCAGCTTACGGCTGTTTTCTGCATCCAGGTTCCGATAACTGAAACAGATTGTCCGTAAAAGAATAACTTGAAATTTTTAGATTTTAAGGCTTTAAACATGATCTTTATTATTTGATTACAAAGTTCGGAATTATGATTTCATTAGAAAAATTAATAATTTTACTTATAATAAGTAGTAAAACTTATCAATATGGAAATCTATCAATTGCAGTATTTTATTAAAACCGCTGAAGTTTTGCATTTTACAAAAGCGGCAGAGTTGTGTTTTGTAACGCAATCAGGACTTTCGCAGCAAATTAAAAAGCTAGAAGAAGAGCTCGGAATGCCATTGTTTAAACGAATCGGAAAAAAAGTGCAGTTGACAGAAGCAGGAGCCGTTTTTCTGATTCATGCTAAAAAAGTGGTCGAAAATCTAGAAAACGGCAAACAGGCGATTGAGGATTTAAACGAAATGATTGGCGGAGAACTCCGAATTGGCGTAACTTATATTTTTGGATTATTGATTCTGCCTGTTGTAAATGCATTTGCCAAAAGATACCAGGATTTGAGAATAATTGTAGAATATGGTACAACAGAAGCTTTAGAGCAAAAACTGATTAATAATGAATTGGATTTGGTTTTGGTAATTTCGTCTCACGAAATTGGTCCTCCAATTCAAAAAGTGCCTTTGTTTACTTCAAATATGGTTATGGCAGTTTCAAAAAATCATGCTTTGGCTGAAATAGACAAAATACCATTTAAAAAAATAGCTGAAGTACCTTTGATTCTTCCGGGAAAAGGTTCCAATTCGCGCGAATATGTAGAGTTGCTGTTTGTAAAACATAACATGAAACCAAAAATTTCGATCGAATTAAATTCGATTCATGCTTTACTGCAAATGGTAGAAAATAGCGATTGGGCAACTATTGTAGCTGAAAAAGCTTTGAAAGGTTGGGAACATAGCCTTAAAGCAATACAAATTACAGGAGTTTCGACCAAAAGAGATTCATATATGTTAACAATGGGAGGTTACCAGAAAAAGGCCGTAAAACTGTTTATGGAAGAATTTAGAAAGAGCATCTGAAGTAACTTTGATTTTACTTTTGTAAAGTCAGATTTTTTTGTGTTATTTGCAGACCAAAATAGAGAGGTGTCCGAGTGGTTTAAGGAGCTAGCCTGGAAAGCTAGTATATGGGTAACTGTATCGAGGGTTCGAATCCCTTCTTCTCTGCAAATTTTAATTAAAATAATACCAAACCTCGGAATCTGTATTTCGAGGTTTTTTTATTAACTTTCTACAGTTATGCAAGATTTGTATTCAGTTTCATTATCTTATTTTAAGATTCAATAAATGGAAAAAGAAAATGACAAAAAGTGAAATCATAATATATAGTACAGCTGATGGTTTGATTAAAATTCAAACACGATTAGAAAATGATACTGTTTGGCTTACACAAGCGCAAATGTCAGAGCTTTTTGGTAAAGATAGAAGTGTGATTACCAAGCATATTGCAAATGTTTTCAAAGAAGGTGAATTAGAGGAAAAAAGCAATGTGCAAATTTTGCACATTGCAAATTCAGATAAACCAGTTAAGTTTTATAATCTTGATGTTATAATCTCGGTTGGATATAGAGTTAAGAGCTTTCAAGGAACACGATTTCGTCAATGGGCGACGGCAAGACTTCGTGAATATATCGTAAAAGGCTTTACGATGAATGACGAAATGCTAAAACAAACAGACAACGAAAGCTATTTTGAAGAATTATTGGCACGTATTCGTGATATTCGTTCATCTGAAAAAGTATTTTGGAGAAAGGTTTTAGATATTTATGCGACAAGTGTAGATTATGATCCAAGGGCAGAAAGTAGTAAATTATTTTTTCAAACGATACAAAACAAGATGCATTGGGCGGCTCACGGACATACAGCAGCCGAAGTCATTTATGAGCGTATAAATGCTCAGTTGCCAAATTTAGGTTTGACTAATTTTAGAGGTGAAAAACCGACGAAACAAGAAATAGAAATAGCTAAAAATTATTTGAATGAAGATGAGTTAAATGTTTTGAATCGAATGGTGACAGCATATTTAGATCTGGCAGAAATACAAGCATTAAATAGAAAGCCAATGTATATGAAAACGTGGATTGAAAAGCTTGACGAATTTATTAAAATTACAGGTAATGAGATTTTAGAGCATAATGGTTCAGTGAGTCATCAAAAGGCTTTAGACAAAGCAAATGATGAATATATAAAATATAAAGAGCAAACTAAAAATGATCTTTCTGAAGCTGAAAGACATTTTATAAAAAATATAGAAGAAACAAATAAAAACATAATCGTAAAGAAAAAATCGCAAAACACATAGTCCTAAAAAGTTATTTTCAAAATACGGTTTCCCGCATTTTTTTATTCTAGAAATATTATATATTTGGCTCCTGTGTAATATAAATAACTTAATGGATTTACCTCCTTATTCGCCAGGATTGCATAAACTGGTTACTCTACATGTAGACGAAATTTCTAAGCTTACCAACAGCAAAGGCTTTGTTGCAGTTACCGATTCCATTTTAGAAAAGTACGAACTTGAGAAGGTTGGCGTTGTAGTGCATGACTTCGAAAACGAAAGTTTTACAATTTCATACTGCCTGAAAGAATCTCATATTTGTATACACACTTGGCCAGAATACAATCAGTTGACTTTGGACGTTTATTTGTGCAATTATCTTCAGGATAACTCGCATAAAGTGCGTGCCGTTATAGCCGATTATGTTGCCTATTTTGAAGCAGAAATTATTAAAGATTTTGAAATTAACCGATAAGATATGAAGATTCCTTGTTACGATTGTAATACAGAAACCGAGTTAGAGGTTGGTTTTGAAGTTGTCAATTTTGTTTGTCCGAAATGTCAGAGTTTATATGCTCGTGATAAAGAGGGGCAATTTAGAAGGAGATCTCAGTATAAAAACGTACTCAGAGATTATCCATTGGAAATTGGCGATGTTGGGTTTTTGAAGGGTAGCGAATACAAAGTCACAGGTTTGCTAAGAAAAAAAGTACATCCTGATTATACTTGGACAGAATTTATTTTGCAGAACGAAGCTAAAGAGTTTCTATATCTTTCTGTTTCAAACGGGCATTGGATGATGCTTACCGAAATGGAAAATATTGCAGAATTAAGAGGAGGAGTTACAGTTTTAGACCATGATGGTATAGATTACGATTTGTTTGAACATTCGGATGCTGAAATCATAGACGCGCAAGGTTTTTTTGATTTTGCACTTCCTCAAAACAAATTAATTCATTTGGCAGAATTTATAAATCCGCCAAACATCATCTCTATAGAAAGGATGAACAATGTGCAATCAGCATTTCATGGCGAGTATATGAAAAAAAGCGTCATTCAGAAAGCCTTTCCGAAAAGAACAATGCCGTATCAGTTTGGCGTAAACATGATTCAACCGTCTCGTTTTGACCTTCGCAATACTGCCATTATTTTCTGTCTTTTTGCTTTATTGATTATAACTGCAAACTGGTATATTTATAAAGATCAGGTTGAACAAAACGTTTTTAATAGTAAAATTAAGTTCAGCGAATTTGATAATAAAGAAATTACCACTCCATCTTTTGTGCTCAAAGGCGCTTCGGCTCCTATGACTATTAGCGTTTCGACTGAGGTTAATAATTCATGGGCCAATATAAATGTCGCTTTAATTAATGAAGATAATGGCGATGAAATTTATGCTAATAAAGACATCGAATACTATCATGGTTACTCTGACGGAGAATCTTGGACAGAAGGAAGCCAGTATGAAAAGTTTAATATCTGTGGTGTAAAAGGAGGAAAATATCATCTTTTGATTACACCAATGAAAGCCCCAGAAGATTCTTCTAATAGCGAAATGAATGTTAATGTGGTCTGGAATCAGCCTTCAAGTCGAAATTTAGGTTTAGTTATTCTAGGTATGGTTATAATTTATTTCATCATACGATATTTTAAAAATCAATTTGAAAAAGAGAGATGGGCAGACAGTTCCTACTCAACTTATGAATAATATGAAAAAAATTTCAGATTTCTTTGCCAATAATTGGGCGCCATTAGCAATTGGATTCTTTTGCTTTGGGGTTTACATGTATTTTGCTCTAGCAGGAAACAGAATCTGCGATTGTGAAACTACAGAAAGCTACCGATCAACAACGAGCGGAAGCCGTTCATCTTTTAACCATTTTTACCACAAATAAAAACTATCAAATATGGAATTATTTCACGCACAGCCAATAGTAAACTCGATTCTTTATTCTTTTTTAGGAATAGTTATTTTGCTAATCGGTTATTATATTATCGAAAAATTGACTCCAGAGAATACTTGGAAAGAAGTTGTAGAAAAAAATAATGTTGCTGTTGCCATTGTTTTGGCAGCATTTATCATCGGGATTTCCATGATTATTAGTGCCGCAATTCATGGGTAAAAAGTTTCTTAGATTTGAATTTCTTTTACTCTTTGCCGTATTTATAATTGCCACTTGCGGACTTATTTATGAGTTGGTTGCAGGAACTTTGGCCAGTTATTTATTAGGCGATTCGGTAAAACAGTTTTCATTTATTATCGGCGTATATCTATTTTCTATGGGTATAGGCTCTTTTTTTTCAAAGTTTTTCAATAAGAATCTGCTTAATACTTTTGTAGAAATCGAAATTTTGGTCGGACTTATCGGTGGTCTAAGCTCAGTAATTTTGTTTCTGCTGTTTGAAAATGTGGGTTCTTTTCAATTCATTTTATATTTATTTGTTTTCGTAACCGGATTTTTGGTCGGATTGGAGATTCCACTATTAATGAATATTTTAAAAGATAGAGTCGAATTTAAAGATCTGGTTTCGAATGTTTTTACTTTTGATTATATCGGAGCGCTTTTGGCTTCTATTTTATTTCCGTTGGTTCTGGTGCCAAAATTGGGCATCATGGGAACTTCTCTTTTCTTCGGAATGATCAATGTGAGCATTGCTATTGCCTTATGTTTTTTATTGAAAAGAGAATTGAAGAAACCTTCTTTATTAAGAGCAAAAGCCGTTTTATCTTTTGTATTATTATTGGTTGTTTTTATTTTTTCCAATGATATTCTCGCGTATTCAGAAGGGAAATTATACGGAGAAAATATCATTTATACGAATTCGACACCGTATCAGCGTATCGTTTTAACACATAATAAGAGCGATTACAGGCTTTATTTGAATAATAACCTACAATTTAGTTCTGCTGACGAATATCGTTATCACGAGGCTTTAGTTCATCCCGCAATGTCGATGGCTAAAAGCGTCAAAAACGTTTTGGTTTTGGGTGGTGGAGATGGTCTCGCGGTTCGTGAAATTCTGAGATACAAAGACGTTCAAAAAGTGACTTTGGTAGATTTGGACGAAGGAATGACAAAACTGTTCAAAACCAATTCGGTATTGACGAATTTCAATCAGAATTCGTTGAATAATCCTAAAGTTACCGTAATCAATACCGACGCTTATATTTGGGCGAAAAACAATAAAGAAAAATACGATGTGGCGATAATCGATTTTCCAGATCCATCCAATTATAGTTTGGGGAAATTGTATTCGCTGAATTTTTATCAAACCATAAATACCATTTTAAAACCTGATGCTACAGTTGTGATACAAACTACATCGCCATATTTTGCGCCAAAATCTTTTTGGTGTATTAATAAAACGGTCATGCAGGTTTTTCCGCAAGTTGATGCCTATCACGCTTATGTTCCGTCGTTTGGAGAATGGGGTTACACGATTGCCATAAACGGTTTCGGAACTACTTTTAATACCGTAAACCGAAAAGCAGACGGATTGAAATTTTACAATTATCAATTCGATCGATTCAATTATTTTACAAACGATATGATTTCAAACCAAATTGAAATCAATCGTTTAGACAACCAGATTTTAGTACGCTATTTTGATGAAGAGTGGGGAAAACTGCAATAAATCCAGAAGGAGCTTTATAAAAGTAGTTGGCGCGGCTTTAATTGCAGTTCCGTTTCTGCAGTTTTGTTCGGATAAAATTGCGGCGATGATGATTCGTTTATCTGGAACTAAACACTTGCTTGGTCATCGTTTGTGGATTAAAGATTTTCCTAAACCAACGAAACAAATCCAGATTCCGTATCTAATTGTCGGCGGAGGAATTTCGGGTTTAAGTGCAGCGCGCCAATTTCATAAAAAAGGAATTTCAGATTTTTTGATAGTAGAATTAGAAAATCATTTGGGCGGAAATTCTTCTAATGGAGAAAATAAATATTCCAAATATCCTTTGGGAGCGCATTATTTGCCTTTGCCTAATTTCCAA
Organism: Flavobacterium sp. F52; assembly: GCF_000278705.1. Classification (NCBI taxonomy): domain Bacteria; kingdom Pseudomonadati; phylum Bacteroidota; class Flavobacteriia; order Flavobacteriales; family Flavobacteriaceae; genus Flavobacterium; species Flavobacterium sp. F52. The sequence continues at coordinate 403,077 of NZ_AKZQ01000026.1, forward strand.
GATAAAGAACTGCTTCGTTTTCTAGAAGAAGAAAAAATAATTTTAGGTTATAGTGAAAAAGGTTTTCCAATTTTTGATGAATTGCAATTGACTTTTGCGCCAGACGAACGTTTGTTCTATAAAAATAACTGGCAGGAAGGCGTCGTTCCAAAAGAAGGAAATTTGATTTCTGATGATGTAGAGTTTGACAAATTCTTCAAAAAAATGGATGCGTTTAGAATCGCCAAAGGAGAAGACCAGAAATATTTATTTGATATTCCGCTTTATCTTTCTTCATCTGATATCAAAACAAGAGCTTTGGATAAAATTACCATGAAACAGTGGTGCAAAGACAATCATTTTACGTCTGAGCCTTTGTTCAATTATATCGATTATTGCTGTAAAGATGATTTTGGTTTAGGAATCGAATATGTTTCGGCTTGGGCGGGAATCCATTATTTTGCCGGAAGAAAACAAGATTCGACACCCGAAAAACACGACAGCGTTTTAACGTGGTCAGAAGGAAATTCGCGTTTAGCCAATCATTTGAAAAAATATACGAAAGACAAAACGCTCAAAAATCATTTGGTTTATGAAGTCAAAGTAGAGAACAATAAAGTGATTGCAAAAGCTTTTGATGATGTAAGTAAAACCTCGGTTGAAATAATTGCTGATAAAGTGATTATGAGTTCTCCGCAGTTTGTGAATCAATATTTGATTGAAGACAGAAAAGCGTTTACTGAATATTTTCATTACACGCCTTGGCTTTTGGCAACGCTGATTGTAAATGATTTATCAGATGATTTTAGTTTTCCGCTTTCTTGGGACAATGTAATTTATGATGCAAAAGGTTTGGGATATGTTTACGATCAGCATCAGACCGTGAATCAGGTTCAGGACAAAAAAGTGATTACATATTATTATAGTTTTTCGTCTGCCGATTTGAAGAAAACCAGAAAAGAGCTGTATAAAAAAGACAAAGAATATTGGAAACAGTTTGTTTTGAATGACTTAAAAGTGGCGCATCCAGATATTGAAGAATGTACAGAAGATATAGAAGTGTTTCTTTTGGGGCACGGAATGATTTCGCCTGCTCCAGGCTTTATTTTTGGAGAAGCGAAAAAACAAGCCAAGCAAAACATTCAAAATAAAATATATTTTGCTCATAGCGATTTATCAGGAATTTCGATTTTTGAAGAAGCTTTTCATCAGGGAATTAATGTTGTAAATGAAATTATAGATGGAACAACCGTGGATTCATAAAGCCAAAACCGATTTAGCTTTTATAATTGGTCCGTCATTTTTTGTTTTGGCGATCATTTTCATTTTTCAGGATTATATTGCTCAGATTGAAGAATATTATTCTTTTTATACTTGGCTTTTCCTGATTGTGTTTATTGATGTTGCACACGTTTATGCAACTTTATTCAAAACTTATTTTGTTGCAGATGAATTTCAGAAACAAAAAAGAAGATTGATTCTGTTGCCGCTTTTTTGTTTCGTAACCGGAATTGTGCTTTTCTCTTTCGGAAGTTTAGTTTTTTGGTCTTTTTTGGCTTACGTAGCTGTTTTTCATTTTATAAGACAGCAATATGGTTTTATGAGATTGTACGCCAGAAAAGAAACGAAGACCAAAATCTCGATTTGGATTGATAATCTTGCGATTTATGCTTCAACTGGATACCCGATGCTATATTGGTTTTTTTCGTCTAAGCGAAAATTCAACTGGTTTGTAGAAAATGAATTTTTTAGGTTTGAAAATCAAAGAATTCTAGAAATCCTGTTTTGGGTTTATATTGGGATTTTGATTCTGTATGTGGTTTATACGGCTGTAAAATCAATTCAGAACCGATTTTTTAATATTCCAAAAAACAGCATTATTCTGGGAACTGCTTTGTCCTGGTATTTTGGAATTGTGTATTTTAATGACGATTTGATTTTTACTTTGTTAAATGTCGTATCGCATGGAATTCCGTATATGGCTTTGGTTTATTTTAAAGAAATTGACGGAAAATCGGAAACAGAATTGGGGCGTTTATCTTTTTTAAAACAGTATAAAGGTCTTTTAATTTACATTGGAATTTTGCTTTTGATTGCTTTTTCGGAAGAATTTCTTTGGGAATTTTTTGTTTGGAATGAAAATATCAGCATCACAAATTTTGATTTTTCAAGCTGGCAGATTTTGTTAGTTCCTTTATTGACCGTACCACAGTTTACACATTATTTATTGGATGGTTTTATTTGGAAAACCAAAACTAAATCTAGAGTTTAATTTCAAACAAACTAAAAGAACCTTCTTTATAATGTTCTGGTAATTCGTTTGTCCATTCGATAGTGCTTATTCCTTTGTAAGTGAAGCCACAGCTGCTGTAATATTTATTTATTCTTTCATTTCCGCTGTGTGTGTCAAGCCTAATATATTCTTTACCTTTTTGTTTGGCATATTCTTTAGCCCATTCAATAATTTTTTTGACATAAGATCGTCCTCTAAATTTTGGACTGGTAGCAATGCGATGAAGGTAAATAGCAGGATCTTTACTGGCTTCCTTCCAAATAATTAAATCATTAAAAGTAATCACAAATGTACAAGCAATTTCGTTTCCTTCTTTGATTATGTAATGGCGATTTTCAGCAATTTCTTTTTCTATTAATGCTCTTTCAAAACCTCTCCAGCTTTTATTGTTTACTGTCTTTTGATATGATGTAGCTTGATTGTAAATATTGAAAACGGCATCGATATCTTGTATTGTAGTTTTAGAAATAATCATTACGTAGTGCTTGTATTTTAAGAATTTATCCAGGCAAAATTAAGTATATTTTCTTAAAGCGGATAACTTCTAATCTAGCCCCGATAGAAACGATATCCTTTTGTTCTGGGGTTCAGAACAAAAGATATAGTGGATAGCGGGACTAAATTTGTTTTGAAAATGAATGTTCTGCTTCAAGAAATTAAAAAACTAATTCTGTAAAGCGATTTTGACTTTCGGCATCATTCTGTCTACAAACATTTTGTAAGCTGTTTGGGAAGGATGTAAACCGTCTGAGGCAACAAGATTTGGATTGCTTAACCCCATACGCGTAATATCTGTAATCGAAACAAAAGCAACCTGATTGTTATTGCAATAGTTTTCTGCAAAAGAATTATATTGATCTATTTCTGCAGAAATTGTGGTGCTTTGCTGTCCGAATAAACTTTGTCCATAGGGCGTGTAAGCATAATCAGGAATAGAAATGACAACAACATTTTTTCGATCACCTTTGGCCAGCATAATAGCTTTATTGACCAATTCAGGAAATTCTTTTTCATAAACAGAAAAGCTTTTGTGCTGATATTGATTGTTAACCCCAATTAAAAGCGTTACCAAATCATAATTGGATTCTGGTTTTTGCGATTCGATTGCTGAAAGCAAATTAGATGTTGTCCAGCCAGTTGTTGCAATTATTTTTAATGAAATTGTACTAGAGTACATGGCGTTTAAACTTGCTTTGAGCTGTTCTGGAAAACGACATGTTTCGCAAACGCTCTGACCAATAGTGTAACTGTCGCCTAATGCCAAATAATTTACAGAACTCGAAATTGGAGGATTTGTTGTAGGCGGATTTACAACTGGAGGAGTGGTTGTCGTAGGAGATGAGGGTTCATCTGAACTGCAGCTCAAAAGAAATCCTGAGAGTATAACAATAACTATCTGTTTAAAATCTGGTTTCATAATTTTTTTAAATTAAATTGGCTTTAAACAAATAGTTACGTTAAATAGGGCGTTACGGTTTTACGGCTTCTTTATAAATATTTCTTTCCATGGTGATATTTAATCTTGCAAACATTTCAGAGATATTAAAACCTTCTTTTTTATAGTAAGCTTGCACGGCCTCTTTGGCGCTTTTCAAGACTGTTTCATTTTTCCAGATAGCAATCGTTAAGTAAATTAAATTTCCATTTTCGTCAATGCGTTCGTACGCATTGTCATTTACAAAGCCGTTTAAATGTTTTATGAAGTTTCGGTTAATGCATACTCGTTCTAAAAATTCTTGTTTTGATTTTTCGGGAACAATAAATTTATCGATAAAAATTTGTTGCATGGTTTCTGATTTTTTAAGTTCAATTTCTGAATTGATTGTTGTTGATTGAGCATTTGTTCTATAGTTGAATAATATCAAAAAGACAATTCCGATTAAAATATTTGTTTTCATAACTCCTGTTTTTATTGATGTAAAATTCAGAATTGTGAAAACTTAATCCTTGTAAAAAATCATTGATTTACCAAAAAGAAGGAAAATTGAAAAACTCACTTGGAGTTTGTCCTGTAAACAACTTGAAATCTTTATTAAAATGGGGCTGGTCAAAATATCCGGCATCAATAGCCAGATCGATGAGGTTTTGATTTTTTTGTTTGTGATCGATAATTGATTTTATGCGAACAACATAGCAAAATTGTTTCGGAGAAGATCCAATTGTTTTTCGGAACCTTTTTTCAAATGCGTCTTGACTGATAAAAAGCGCATCAGCAAGCTCTTTTATTTTAACGATGCCTTTTTTTGATTGTATGATAGTAATGGCAGCAGAGATTAGATTGTCGGGTTTGTAATTGTGCAGTCTTGATAAAAGAAACTGTTCTATAACTGCAATTTTTTGATTGTTGGTTTTGGCTTCCACTAAAAGTTCTTCGATAATGGCAGTTTTTTGCTGTGGAATAAAGTTGTCGAGCGAAACACTTTCTTCGAATAATTCATGAAGCGGTTCTTTAAAAAAAGCTTTAGCTCCAGCTTCTTTAAACTGAATGATAAGAGTTGCCGTATCTTTTGCGTAATTAATTAATCGTACTGATTTGCGAATACCTGAAATTGTAGAAACGGGCAGTTTTTCGTGCTGATTTTCTTTAATATAATTAACATAGCCTTTGCAACGAAAACCAATTGCTAGAGAGGTGCTGGGTAAAACCCGGTTTACCAATTCGTCTTCGCTTTCGATAATTCTGTAAGTCTTAATAAAAGGTCTTAACTGTTCTGTTGGAATGAAATCGATAATGTTCATTTGAAAGTATTTTCAACAGGCTGAATGTCAAAGGTATGAAAAAACAAAATTCCAATAACTTATCTGTCATTAAACAGTTTCAGTTATTGGAATTTTTAAGAAATAAGTTATGTTACATAACTTATAGTAATTTTTAAACCATTTCGGCTTTCATCAAAATTTCTTCCTCGATAGCATTCCAAAGTCCGATGCGTTTTTCTAGAGCAAGAATCGAAACTTCTTCAACTTCTTTCCATTTTTGAGCATCGTTTTCACACAGTTCTGTAATCATTTGCATAGCCATTGGTCCATGTTCATCGGCATCCAATTCGATATGTCTTTCAAAATAGTATAGTAATTTTGCTAAATCGGTTTCCGGAAGGTTTTTCTGGAAGTTTTTCAAAATTTCAGTAAACATACTCGGAATCAAATCTTCTCTTCCAAAAGTAAATGCTGCTGCAATTTCGTGTGATTTTCCTTCTTCGATAACTCTAAAAGTAAAATCTAAAAAGGCTTTTACATTTGGATGCAGTGAGCTTTGTTTGATTGCTACGAATATATTATGAAGAGAGGTCACCTCTGATAAGAATTTTAAAACTCCTGTTGTATCTGCGCCACAGTCTTCCATAGCTTCAAGATACATTTCGTAGTGGCTTTGTCTTCTTCCATCAATACTTAAATCGCTCTCTTCTGCAAGAACAATTTCATTAATCAAATAACGTGTTTCTGGATTTTTGGTAGCAAACCAAGGTGTTGTTGTACAAGTAAGTTTGGCCTGTAAGGCTTTTAAAAGTGACATAAAATCCCAAACAGCAAAAACGTGAGTTTCTAGAAAGCTATGAAGATCATTTATATTTTGAATCTTATTGTATAAAGAGTGGTTTAATAGTTGGTCTTTTTGAGGTTGAATGCTTTTGTTTATCGTTTCGATATTCATTTTTGAAAAAATTTTGATGCAAAGATAAAAAGCTTCTCCGTCAAGAAGAAGCTTTTTAGATTGATTTTATGTATATTTTAATAATTAGTGTTTATTTAAATGCTGGAATTCCAGTCACATCCATTCCTGTTATCAATAAATGTATGTCGTGAGTTCCTTCATACGTAATAACACTTTCAAGGTTCATCATGTGTCGCATGATGGAGTATTCGCCAGTAATCCCCATGCCTCCGAGCATTTGTCTTGCTTCTCTAGCGATGGTTATGGCCATATTTACGTTGTTGCGTTTTGCCATCGAAATTTGAGCAGAAGTTGCTCTACCTTCATTTCTTAAAACACCTAAACGCCAAGTTAATAGTTGTGCTTTTGTGATTTCGGTAATCATTTCTGCCAGTTTTTTCTGCTGTAACTGAGTTCCTCCAATCGGTTTTCCAAACTGAATTCTTTCTTTTGAATATCTTAAAGCTGTATCATAACAATCCATTGCAGCTCCGATTGCTCCCCATGCGATTCCGTAACGCGCAGAATCTAAACAGCCAAGAGGGGCGCCAAGACCAGATTTATTTGGTAGAAGATTTTCTTTTGGAACTTTTACATTATCAAAAATTAATTCTCCAGTCGCAGAAGCACGTAATGACCATTTGTTATGAGTTTCTGGCGTTGTAAAGCCTTCCATTCCTCGTTCTACAATTAAACCGTGAATTCTTCCTTCTTCATTTTTAGCCCAAACAATCGCTATATCAGCAAAAGGAGCATTAGAAATCCACATTTTGGCACCATTTAAAAGATAATGATCTCCCATATCTTTAAAATTGGTAATCATACTTCCAGGATCAGAACCGTGATCTGGTTCGGTTAATCCGAAACAGCCTATATATTCTCCCGTAGCAAGCTTTGGAAGATATTTCATTCTTTGTTCTTCGTTTCCATATTTCCAAATAGGATACATGACTAGAGAAGACTGAACAGATGAGGTAGATCTTACACCAGAATCACCTCTTTCTATTTCCTGCATAATTAAACCATAAGAAATTTGGTCTAATCCTGCTCCGCCATATTCTACAGGAATATAAGGTCCGAAACCACCGATTTCTCCAAGACCTTTAATAATTTGTTTAGGAAATTCTGCTTTTTGCGCGTATTCTTCTATAATAGGAGAAACTTCTTTTTTAACCCAAGCACGAGCAGATTCGCGAACTAATTTATGTTCGTCAGATAGTAAATCGTCTAAGTTAAAATAATCTGGAGATTGAAATAGGTCTGGTTTCATGATTTTTAAATTTAGCAAAGCAAATTTACACAATAAAAATATAACAAATACATGTTAAAATGTTATATTTATTTATAGTAAAAATAATATTAATAGGAATTTGGCAAATAAATTGTAGTTTATTGATAATTTATAGACTATTTTTGAATTCCAAAAACAAACTAAATGAGGCTGATCATCTCTTTTTTCTTTTTACTATTAATCTATTCCAGTGGGGCTGCTCAAACTACAGGAGAGCTCACGGAACAAAAGTACTTAGAATTACAGGATAAAATTCGTTTTAGCATTAATGGAAATTATGATGAGGGTTTATCTTATGTAAATCAGATGATTAAGTCTAAAAATGAGATTCATCAAGCCTTCGCTTATGCTGCAGGTTCTTACCTGTATCAACTAAAAGGAAATGCTAGTCAATCTGATAAAATGTATTCAGAAGCAATAAAGCATTTAGCTAAAATTCCAGAGTCTAATGATAAAATAAAGTTACATGCGTATTTATGCAACTACAGAGGCCTTACTTTCTGGAAAAGATCAAACTATGGTAAAGCTCTTAGCAGTTATCAGGAAGGAGTCAAACTTTCTTCTAAAATAAATGATGTTGTACAAATTGTAAAATTTAAAGCCAATATTGCTTTACTAAATGAAGGCGTTGGTAATTATCAGTTGTCTATAAAAATCTTAAAACAGAATGATGCATTTCTCGATCAGAATGAGAGTTTGTATGAAAAAGATCAGTTTCAGAATTCTAAAAGTAATACTTACACAAATCTTGGAAATTCTTATGAAGGATATTACTACAAGAATCGAGAAAAAGCATATTTATTAGATTCTGCAGAATATTATTATAAAAAAAGTATAGCCTATTCGGATAGATTTATTGACAACAAGACTATTTCTAAACTTAGTTTAGGAAATATTTATCTGATTAAAAAGGATTATGTAAATGCTGAAAAAATTTATTATGATATCTCCTTTTATGCAAAACAGACTGATAATGAAGATTTGTATCAAATTGCGAATTATAATTTAGGGGATCTTTATTATTCTATAAAGAAATACGATAAAGCTCTTATATTTTTAAAAAAGGTAGATTCTATTAGCCAAAAGACTAAGACTATAGATAATAGTTATTTTAAGTCTAATTATATACAAGCTAAAATCTACAGTATCAAAAATGAACCCGAGCAGGCTTATAAATATTCCAAGCTATACTTGGATGCTTATGAGAAATATGAAGGAAATCTTAGGGAAGAGACATTAGAGGTAAACTACAAACTGGGAACAGCAGACCTTAGTGACGAGATGATTAGTGTTCAGGAGAAGTATAAATATGAAGTGTTTTGGAATAAAGCATTAAAAATATTTTATGTTATTCTTGTAATCGGAATTGTATTTTTCCTTATAAAAAATATTCGGGATAAAAATAAAGCCCAAAAGAAAATGAACGCTTTAATTGAAGAGTTCAAAGCTAATCTGGAGAAAAAAGAAATTGAAAAAACAAGAATAGAGAAAGAACCTTTTGAAAAAGCGGCTATGGAGGTTATTGAAACAGAAGATGTTGCGTTGAAAAAGGAAAATGCAAATTTGAGTATTGATGAGGCTAAAGAAAATAAGATAGTCGAAAAATTATTGGCTTTAGAAGAAAAACTAGAATATTTAAATGCTGATTTTACGCTTTCTTATGTCGCTAAAAAAATAAAAACCAATACTACTTATCTATCTTATGTTGTGAATAAAAGATTTGGAAAATCTTTTAGTGAATATTCTAATGAGTTGAAGATTAATTATGTTATTAACCAAATGATTACAAACCATTTGTACCGCAAATATTCTACACAAGCAATTGCGGAAAGCGTAGGATTTAAAAATGCAGTTTCTTTTGCAAAATCATTTCGCAAAAGAACTGGAGTGTCTCCAGCTCAGTTTGCGAATAATATCTAGTTTTAATAAATTGATTGTAATTTTTATGTACTTCCGTTACCACCATTTCCTTTACTTGGATATGGCTCAGGAAGCGGTTCTTCATCTCCCCCTTTAATTGTTTTTTGTTCTTTTTTAGAAATTGTATCTAGTAGAAAATCTTCGAATGTTAATTTGCTATTTTTCATGACTTGATTTTTTTGATTTACTTTTAAATGTTTTCGTTCTGTTTATGTACTTCCATTTCCACCATTTCCTTTACTTGGATATGGCTCAGGAAGCGGCTCTTCATCTCCTCCTTTAATTGTTTTCTGTTCTTTCTTAGAAATTGTATCTAGTAGAAAATCTTCGAATGTTAATTTTGACTTTTTCATGATATATTTTGTTTGAATTAATAAATTAGTACTATAAATCTTTCGTAATATTTTTAAACGATTTTTATGAGATCCCTAAATGCAGTATTATAAAAGAGCTTTGTAAGTGGGTTATTTTGTCGGAAAATGTACTGCTTAGATCAATTTTTGGAAATGCTTTTTTTATCTTTTAGAAACTTAAATTGACTCTTTTAGTCTTTTTTTCAAACCCAATTCGTGTGATTTTTTTTTAAAAAAACATCTATTTTTATGAGCCTATTTTTAATGTTTTTTAATGTTTAGATTATTGCTTTTCCAAAACTAGATAAAAAGCAAAACCGTTAATCGAAAATGGACTTTCTAAGCTTTTTATTCAAAAAACAAACATGTAAATCATTGTAAATCAATATATTAAAAAGAATACTATACTTGGTATAATTTATAAATTGTATGTGGTATAATTAATAAAATGTATGTGTTTATGCGATTTTTATCAATAAAATCCCCAATCTTTGCAGTGTAAAATGATTTAAAAACGATCAAAAGCGATGTTAAAACTTGTCCAAAAATTTCTGCAAATCAACCGCTACTCAGATATCAAAAATGAGTTTAAGGATCTGTTTTTGTCTCATCCAAATTATCCGAGTTTGTTTGCCATTACAGACTCGTTTGATTTGCTTTCTGTAGAGAATGCTGCTGTAAGAGTTTCGAAAGAACAGATTGAAGATTTGCCATCAAATTTTTTGGCATATTTTAAAGATGAATTGACACTAGTTGAAAAGATTAAAAGCGGTGTTAGAATCACAACCTCAAAAAAAGGAAGCCAAAAATTATCTTATGATAAATTCCTTTTAGATTGGAATGGAGTAATTGTGGCCATTGAACCAAACAATGTTGTAGCAAGAGATAATCTAAAAATAGAATACAACTGGCTAAAATATTTTCTGCCTCTTGCGCTTGTAGCAGGATTGTCTTTGTTCTATAATCGTTTTGATTGGTTTAGCGCTTCATTTTTGGTGACATCAGTTCTCGGTTTAATCGTAAGTATCTTTATAGTTCAAGAGAAGTGGGGAGTTAAAAATACTGTAATTTCAAAATTCTGTAATTTAAGTACTAATTCTTCTTGTCACTCGGTAATAAGCTTTAATGATGATATAGCAAATAAATGGTTGAGTTTTTCAGATTTGCCATTGCTTTTCTTTAGTTCAAGTATTATAGCAATATTGGTTCAGCCTTTAAGTTCAGCGATTTTTGTTGGATTCTTAAGTTTATTAGCTATTCCAATAATAGTATGCTCGATTTGGATTCAAAAATTTGAGATTCAAAAATGGTGCATAATGTGTTTAGCAATATCATTTTTAATATTGGCACAGAGTGTTGTTTGGTTTTCTTCAGATCTTTTTACATTGAGTTTCAGCTTTAATGAAATTTTTCCTTATGTATTCTCTTTGTTGCTTTTAATACCAATCTGGGCGGCAGTTAAAGTGATGATTAGAAAAATGCTTGATAATGAAAACTCGCTCAAAGAACTTAAGAAATTCAAAAGAAACTATTCCTTATTGAATTTCTTATCTAAAAAAGTAAAATATAACAAAGGGTTTGAAGACTTAAGAGGTTTGACATTTGGAAATAGAAATGCAGGAGTTAGACTTTCTGTAATTCTTAGCCCAAGTTGTGGACACTGTTATAAAACTTTTCAAGAAGCTTTTGACTTGGTATTAAAGTTTCCAGATAAAATATTTTTGAACGTTCTTTTTAATATTAATCCAGAAAATAATGACAACCCTTACAAAGCAGTTGTAGAAAGGCTTTTAACTATTAACAGAACAACACCTGGAAAAACAGTTGAAGCGATTTCAGATTGGTACATTAAAAGAATGACTCACAAAAAGTGGTTAAAAAAATGGAATGTTGATTCTGTAAGCATGATGATAAATCAGGAAATTCAGAAGCAATATGATTGGTGCTCGATGAACAATTTTAATTATACACCAATTAAGATTGTAAACGAAAGGTTATTTCCAAATGAATATGAATTGAACGAATTGAAATATTTCTTAAATGATTATGTAGAAGAAGTTCAAGTGTTAGAGAAAATAGCCTAAGAAACAGAAATTTAGACTGTTAAAATAGAAATTAGTTAACCCCAACTTTAAAACCTGCAGTGATGTTAAAGAATATTTTAAAATTGAAGGGTGCAGTAGAATTAACTGCAAGTGAACTGAAAACAATGAATAGAGATCATACTCCTATTTGTGAAGATGGATTTAAAGCTAAAAGATGTACAGAATTTGGTACTGTGCCAGCATACTGGAACTGCATACCAAATAATTATGTCGGAAGTTGCTAAAGAGGATTTTTTTAAGCATCAAGTTATTGCAACTTTGAGGCTTAAACCAAAAAATGTAAATAGCCAGTTATGTTAGAAAAGATTTTAAAAAGTAAGGAAACAAGAAAGCTGACAAAAAAAGAGCAGAAAAACATCTTGGGCAATGAATATTCAGAAGATATCAATTGCCATGATACTGTTGTTGAGAAATATTAAATAGTTAGGCAGAACAAACTGTTGTACTAGATAAAAAAGGTATTAATTATGTTAAAGAAAATTTTAAGTCTTGAAGGTGCTCAGTCCATTAACAAAAATGAACAGAAAACTATGAAAGGAGGAATTCCAGAATGTTGGGTTCAAGCCTTAGAAGCAGGATGTTTTTTAATACCGTCAGGCGAAACTTGTCCGCTAAATACATCATCAGGTATTTGTGATACAAGTCGTCTTTGTTGTTGATTTTTAACTTTTTTAAAAGTAATACGATATAGCCTTATTTAGAATTTAGTCATGTTTTTTTTAATGTATAGGCGCTCGATCGTGGAACATTGAGCATATTCTCAGTATTGATGATTGGTACTGAGATTCTTAGGAGTTGGTCGCAAGGTTATTTTTATTTGGTTAGGGTAACCGCGGCCATGTCCTAAAGAAATTGTGTTGCTAAAAAATTTGTTTTTAAATACTGAAACAGAGAAGATTTAGGTCTTCTCTGTTTTTTTATGGATTAACAAGAAATTTTTTTCTTAATTTGGTCTGGAATAAATCATAATAAATTGAAAAAATTCGCTCATTATAAACAGGCAGATAACAAAGATTGCGGACCGACATGTTTAAAAATTATTGCTAAATATTACGGTAAAACAATCAACATTCAGGAGTTGAGAAATATTAGCGAAACAACTCGTGAAGGAAGTAATTTGCTTTTTTTAAGTGATGCTGCTGAAAAAATTGGATTTAGAACTTTAGGGGTAAAACTCTCTGTAAAAAGAATCGAAGAAGCTCCGCTGCCATGCATTCTGCATTGGAACGATAATCACTATGTTGTACTTTATAAAATAAAAAAAGGCAAATATTATATCTCAGACCCAGCTTTTGGTCTTTTGGAATACAGTAAAGATGAATTTGTAAAGTTCTGGATTGGAAATAATGCTCATGATGAGATAAAAGAAGGAATAGCATTATTGATTGAACCGACTCCAAAATTTTTTCAATCTAATTTTGATAAAGAAGAAGATTTAGGGTTGGGATTCAGATTCCTTTCCCAATACCTCTTTCAATACAAATCATTTCTTATTCAGCTTGCTATTGGGCTATTTGCGGGTAGTTTATTACAGTTGATATTTCCATTTTTAACCCAAAGCATTGTCGATGTCGGAATCCAGAATCAGAATATTCATTTCATTTATCTGATCCTATTTGCTCAGCTGTTCCTTTTTGCTGGGAGAACAGGTTTAGAACTCATAAGAAGCTGGATACTGCTTCATCTCTCCACCCGCATTAATATTTCATTAATTTCTGATTTCTTTATCAAGTTAATGAATCTTCCGATTTCTTTTTTTGATGTAAGGATGACCGGTGATATCATGCAGCGAATTAATGATCATCGTAGAATCGAAAAAATACTTACAACATCCTCTTTAAATGTGCTATTTTCTGTTATCAATATGTTTGTATTGGGGGCAGTTTTGGCTTATTTTAATCTCAAGATATTTCTGGTGTTTTTTGTCGGAAGCATTCTTTATTTTGGCTGGATAAGCATGTTTTTAAAACGAAGAGAAATTTTGGATTACAAACGTTTTGCTGAAGTTTCTGTAGAGCAAAGCAAGGTAATGGAGCTGATAAACGGAATGCAGGAAATTAAGCTCCATAATGCAGAAAAACAGAAACGCTGGGGCTGGGAATATGTTCAGGCAAGATTGTTTAGGGTTTCTATAAAAGGTTTGGTTTTAGAGCAGTCGCAAAGCATTGGTTCGTCAGTAATAAATGAACTGAAAAATATTTTCATTACGTTTTTATCTGCAAAATTAGTTATTGATGGTTCTATAACGCTGGGGATGATGCTGGCCATTAATTCGATTGTAGGCAGTTTGAATGGGCCAATTACACAGCTGATCCAATTTGTGAGAGAGCTTCAGGATGCTAAAATTTCATTGGCAAGATTATCAGAAATTCACGAAAAAGAAGACGAAACGCAAGAAGAAGAGCATCAGTCCATTGATGTGCCGTATGATTCAGATATCGAATTAAAAAATGTTACTTATAGGTATTTAGGTTCAGATGTTCCTGTTTTAGATAACTTAAGTTTAAAGATTCCAGCTAATAAAGTGACAGCAATAGTGGGAGTAAGCGGAAGCGGAAAAACAACATTGATGAAACTCTTGCTGAAGTTTTACAATCCAGACAAAGGCGAAGTCAGTATTGGGAGTGCTCAATTGAAAAATATTTCACAGAAAGCATGGAGATCTAATATTGGAGCGGTTATGCAGGAGGGGTATATTTTTACCGATACAATTGCAAATAATATTGCAGTTGGGGCTGATAAAATCGACAAAGAACGATTGCTTTATGCATCTGATGTCGCAAATATTACACAATATGTAAGCGAGCTCCCATTGGGCTATAACACCAAAATTGGAGCAGAAGGATTGGGAATGAGCACCGGGCAAAAACAGCGATTGCTGATTGCCAGAGCAGTATATAAAAATCCTGAAATTTTGTTTTTCGATGAAGCAACATCTGCCCTTGACGCCAACAATGAAAAAGAAATTATGCAGAAGCTTGATATTTTCTTTAAAAACAAAACCGTAATTGTAATTGCGCATCGATTAAGCACGGTCATGAATGCAGACCAGATTGTGGTTTTGGATAAAGGTAAAATTATTGAAATAGGGAACCATACCACACTGGTAGAACAAAGAGGAAATTATTTTGAATTGGTTAAAAATCAATTGCAGTTAGGAAATTAGTCATGGCAGAAAACAACGATACATTTGAATTAAGAAGTGAAGAGGTTCAGGATATTCTGATCAAAGTTCCGCATTGGATGATACGATGGGGAACCGTTCTGATATTTGCCATTATTATCATGCTGTTTTTTGTTTCTTGGTTCGTCAAATATCCAGATACTGTAAAAACAGAAATTGTAATTACAACTAATATTCCGCCAGAGAAAATAGTATCAAAGTCTTCTGGACGAATTGAAGCGATTTTAGTAAAAGATAAAACAGAGGTGGATAAAAATAGCACGCTGGCCATTATTGAAAATACGGCGAATTATAAAGATGTTTTTCTGCTGAAAAAAATTGTGGACAGTTATGATATTAGCAGCTCAACAAAAGAGTTTCCTTTTGATCTGTTGCAAAATAAACAGCTCGGCGAAATAGAAAGTGCTTTCGCAGGTTTTCAGAAAGATTATCAGGCTCAGGAACTAAATAAAGACCTTCATCCTTATCAGGTGGAAAGCAGAGCACAGCAGTCTGAAAAAATCCAGATAACCCAAAGAATAGAAATTCTGCAGCAACAGAAAACAATTAACGAACATGAGCTGGAACTGCAAAAAAATGAAGTAGCACGCTTTGAGACTTTATTTAATAAAGGAATTATTTCTGCCCAAGAAATGGAAGCTAAAAAACTGAGTTTTCTTCAGGCACAGAAGAATTATAGAAGCCTATTATCGTCGATTTCCCAATTAAGGTCTTCTTTGATTGATAACACAAAATCAAGTCAGAATTCGCAGATAAACAGCACTAGAGAAGAAGTTAATCTTGGACGTAACGTGTCACAGTCGTTTTATCAGCTGAAAAAAGTGATTAGGGAATGGGAGCTGGCATATGCATTAAAATCTTCTATCAGCGGTAAAGTAACTTTTCTGCAGGTGTGGAATGAAAATCAGACCATAAATGTTGGAGATAATGTATTTTCTATAATCCCAGATGCTAAGAACAGCTTTATAGGAAAGGTAAAAGCGCCAGCTTTAAATTCAGGAAAAATAAAAGTGGGGCAGCGTGTCAATATCCGTTTGGCAAACTACCCAGATAGGGAGTTTGGCGTTTTGAAAGGCGAAATCAAAAATATTTCATTGGTGCCCGATATGGATGGCAATCTTCTTATAGATGTTGCGCTTCCAAATGGACTGAAAACATCGTATAATAAACAGATTACATTTCAGCAGGAAATGAAAGGAAGTGCAGAAATTGTAACCGAAGATTTGAG
Organism: Flavobacterium sp. F52; assembly: GCF_000278705.1. NCBI lineage: Bacteria > Pseudomonadati > Bacteroidota > Flavobacteriia > Flavobacteriales > Flavobacteriaceae > Flavobacterium > Flavobacterium sp. F52. The sequence continues at coordinate 419,085 of NZ_AKZQ01000026.1, forward strand.
ATTGATTGAAAGAATTTTGTATCAGTTTAAAAGTATATTTGAACAGGTTTAAAATTTAAGATAAAAATCTTTAGTCAGCTCAATATATTCTGGAGTGTAAACATGGCGATCGATTTCAATCACTAATTCATCTATTTCAATTTCAGAAACTTTATTTCTGCTAAAAGCCAATAAACTGCGTTTAATTTCTGATTTTAGAGTTCCTTTTACTCGAGTAATTTTTAGAGGATATAACTCGGCTTCTTTCGCCAGAGCAATAAATTTTTCCTCTTCTTTGAAAGGAATAATTAAAGCAAGTATTCCGTTTTCTGAAAGTAATAAATCGGCAGCTTCAACAATTTCTTCAAAAGGCATTGCATCCTGAAAACGTGCTAGATCACGCTGTTCATTTTCGGATTTATAATCTTCAGAATAGAAAGGAGGATTCGAAACTATCAAATCGTATTCATCTTCTGGTTCATCAATAAATTCATCCAGGCCGGCATGAAAACAAAATAATCTATCGCCCCAAGGAGAAGCTTCAAAATTTTCTACAGCCTGCTCGTAAGCATCTTCATCGATTTCAAGAGCATCAATTTGTTCAGCATGACTTCTTTGTGCCAGCATCAGAGCAATAACTCCAGTTCCCGCACCAATATCTAAAATACTAAAAGGGTTATGAGAAATAGGAGTCCAAGCACCCAATAAAACGCCATCGGTGCCAACTTTCATAGCGGTTCTGTCTTGTTTAATAGAAAATTGCTTGAAGCTAAATAAACACATTTCTGAATAAATAAAATTTACGATAGGTAATGGCTGAAAACTGTGACCGAGACTGAATACTTTTATAAGTACATCTCAATAAGGCCTTCAGGAAGATCCATGATAACTTTTTTGTTCTCACGATCGATTTTTACTAGAAATTGATCAATCATAGGAACTAAGATTTCGACTTCACCATTTAAAACTTCAAAAAGAGGCTGTGCAGTTGAATCATTAATAGAAGTTATTTTTCCGAAAACGCCTAAACGTTTGTCTTCAATTTCGAAACCAATAACTTCATGGAAGTAAAATTTGTTACCAGTAAGTTTTGGCAACATAGTTAAAGGAAGATAGATAGGACTGCCAACAAGAGCATCTGCATCTTCTTCAGTATTTACATCTTCAAAACGAACTCTTAAAAAGTCGTTTTTGTGTAATGAGCTTGTTTCAATGAAAAAAGGAACCAAGTGTTTGTTGCTTTCAACAAACACTGATTCCAGATTTTCGTATAACTCAGGTTCATCTGTGTCTAAATAGACTAAGACTTCACCTTTGAAACTAAATTTTTTAGCGATTTTACCTAAATAAAAACAATCTTCTTTACGCATTATCGCTAAGTAAAATTATGCTTCAGTTGTTTCGTTATTCTCTTCAGCAGCAGGAGCTTCTTCAGTAGCTTCAGCAACTTCTTCTGTAGCCTCAGCAGCTTGTGCAGCGGCAGCAGCTTCAGCTTGTGCAGCGGCAGCATCAGCAACACGTTTCGCGTTAACTTCTTGCTCAGCTTTTAAAGCTTTTGCTTTAGCATCAGCTTTTGCTTTAGATAAACCATCTTTTTTAGCATCAACTTTACCAGCTTTTGCTTCTAACCAAGCAGTTAATTTAGCATCTGCTTGCTCTTGTGTTAAAGCACCTTTACGAACTCCTCCATCAAGGTGGTGTTTCAATAAAGCACCTTTGTAAGAAAGGATAGCTCTAGCAGTATCAGTTGGTTGAGCACCATTGTGTAACCATTTAACTGCGCTGTCAAGGTTTAACTCAACAGTTGCTGGGTTAGTGTTTGGATTGTAAGTACCGATTTTCTCTAAGTATCTACCATCTCTTTTTGAGCGTGCATCTGCAGCTACTACCCAGTAAAAAGGTTTTCCTTTTTTACCGTGTCTTTGTAATCTAATTTTTACTGACATAATCTAGTGATTAAATTTTGAGGTACTCGACCTCTGTTAATTAAGGGCGCAAAGATATAATTTTTTTATGAAAAATGCGTTTTAAAAGAGATTAAATCTATTTGAATTGTTTTTTTAGCATTTTTTTGACTTTTTAATTTAAGTATTTAGCTCTTAATGCGATACTTTTGCATCAAATTCATTTTAAATATGAAAAAATACTTTTATTTTTTATCACTTTTACTTCTGCTTGTATCTTGTACCGAGGATATAAAATTTAATAATCCAGCTTTTCAGACCTTAAAAGATAATACTTTTTGGAGAGCACAAGTTTATGAGGCTGGAATCGAAACGAATGATTTTTTTGTTATTGAGGGGTCTTTGGGCTACGAGCAAATCAAACTTCAACTTTCTGAACCGTCTAAGAAAACATATGTTTTAGGTATAAATGATGATGTAAAAGCCATTTATAAGGATACTTATAAAGGACAGGAAGCAGAATTTAGCACTGGAACAGGCAAAGGAACAGGAGAAATTATCGTTACAGAATACAATACTGTTGATAACACTATTTCAGGAACGTTTAAATTTACAGCGGTTAATAGTGATCCAAATGCTGAAAAACAAACTATGCATTTTTCGGAAGGCGTTTTTTATAAAATTCCAGTGACACAGGGGCCTAACTTTGTTCCAGTCAACAATTAATTTCCTAATTTGAGCCTCATCAAATCAGAATAAAAACTTAAATAAATCCATAACATAGTAGATTAGATATAAATAAGACTACATTTGCTTCTTATTATAAATAAATATCTATGAATATTTTCGTTGGGAGCCTTCCATTCAGTATTGAGGAAGCAGATTTAAGAGAGTCTTTTGAGGCTTATGGAACAGTTGACTCTGTTAAAATTATTACTGATAAATTTACTGGAAGAAGTAAAGGCTTTGGTTTTGTTGAAATGCCAAATGATAGTGAAGCACAGAAAGCTATCGATGAATTGAACGGTGCTGTTGTTTCAGGTCGTACAATCGTTGTAAATAAATCTGAGCCAAAACCAGAGGGCGAAAGAAGAAGTTTTAATAACAACCGCAGAGGAAACGATCGTGGTGGTTACGGAAACAACCGTGGCGGAGATCGCGGAAACAGAAGAGAATATTAATGTTTTTTTTCTAAAATATAAAAGGGATCAACGAAAGTTGATCCCTTTTTTTGTTTCAAGTTTTATTTGTTTCAAGTTTCACGTTCCAACAACCTGAAACTTGAAACCTGAAACAAAATAAACTGTTATACATTCGCAGCTAACCAGTCACCAACTTCTTTAGTACCGTATGCTTTGCCTCCGTTTGCTAAATCTTCAGTAACTACTCCAGCTTCTAAAGCTTTGTTTACGGCATCTCTCATTGCTTTTCCTTCTTCCATTAATCCGAAGTTTTCGAACATCATAGCAGCAGATAAAATAGTAGCCATTGGATTTGCAATATTTAATCCTGTAGCTTGTGGGTAAGAACCGTGAATAGGTTCAAATAAAGATACTTCAGCTCCCATAGATGCAGAAGGCATTAATCCCATTGAACCAGAAATTACAGAAGCTTCGTCTGTTAAGATGTCTCCAAATAAGTTTTCAGTAATTAATACATCATAAGAGTTTGGCCATTGAACCAAACGCATTGCAACAGCGTCAACAAATTCGTAGCTCACTTCAACCTCTGGATAATCTTTTTCCATTGCCTGAACTGTTTCTCTCCACAAACGAGAAGTTTCCAAAACGTTTGCCTTATCAACGCAGCATAATTTTTTAGAACGTGTCATGGCCAATTCGAAACCTTTTTTAGCTAAACGCTGAACCTCTGCTCTTGTGTAAACACAGTTGTCATAAGCTGTATCTCCATTATCTTTTCTTCCTTTTTCACCAAAGTAAATTCCGCCAGTTAATTCTCTTAAGAAAACTAAATCAGTTCCTTCAATTCTTTCTCTTTTTAGTGGCGATTTGTCTAATAAAGATGGGAATGTAAAAGTTGGTCTTACGTTTGCGAACAAACCTAATGCTTTACGCATTTTTAATAAACCTTGCTCTGGACGTACTGGCGCAGAAGGATCGTTATCGTATTTTGGGTGTCCGATTGCTCCGAAAAGAACCGCATCAGCATTTTTACAAATTTCGTGAGTTGCATCTGGATAAGGTTCTCCTACGGCATCAATTGCTGCAGCTCCAGTTAAAGCAGGTTTCCAAGTGATTTCATGTCCAAATTTTTTCGCAACAGCATCAGATACTTTTACAGCTTCATTGATTACTTCTGGTCCGATTCCGTCTCCGGCTAAAAGGGCTATGTTTAATTTCATTCTATATTTTTTAAAAGGTTCTAAGGTTCTGAGTTGCTAAGATTCTAAGTTTTTATTCTTATTACTTAGTTTTGTTTTTAAGATTCTGAGTTGCGAAGATTCTGAGTTCAAAGAAGAAAAACTTAGTGGCTTAGAATCTTAGCAACTTAGAACCTATGTAATTATATTCAACATTTTCTGCGTTGCAATAATCGCTGCAACAGTTTGGTCAGAGTCTAATCCGCGGGTTTTGAATTCTTTTCCGTTGTTGACCCATGTAATAATGGTTTCGCACAACGCATCAGAACTACTTCCTGGCGGGATTCTCACGGCATAATCGATCAATTTCGGAAGCGTAAGTTTTTTGCTTTTATAAATCTTCGATAAAGCATTCATAAAAGCATCGAACTGACCGTCTCCTTGGGCGTTTTCTTCGATTATTTCTCCGTTTAAATTTAAAGATAAAGTCGTCGATGGGCGCATTCCTTTAGAATGAACCAGCATGTAGGAGTTTATCGTAATTTTTTCTTCGTAAGTATGACTATCCAAAACATCTGAAATAATGTATGGAAGATCTTCTTTTGTTACGGTTTCTTTTTTGTCGCCCAATTCAATAATTCTTTGGGTAACCAATTTCAAATCTTCATTGTTTAATTTTAGGCCTAATTCCTGAAGATTTTTCTCGATATTGGCTTTTCCAGAAGTTTTTCCGAGAGCATATTTACGTTTTCTTCCAAAACGTTCTGGAAGAAGATCATTAAAATAAAGATTGTTTTTATTATCTCCATCAGCGTGAATTCCAGCTGTTTGCGTAAAGACGTTGTCGCCAACAATTGGTTTATTTGCAGGGATTCTGTAGCCTGTAAAAGTTTCTACCAATTTACTCACAGAATACAAAGAAGTTTCTTTTACGTTGATGTTTACTTGTGGCAAATAATCGTTAATAACAGCAACAGTGCTTTCAAGAGGTGCATTTCCAGCGCGTTCTCCCATTCCGTTTACCGTTACGTGAAGTCCGTTGATTCCTGCTTTTATTGCTTCCATAACGTTGGCAACACTTAAATCGTAATCGTTATGTGCATGGAAATCAAAATGAATGTTTGGATATTTCGCTCTGATTTTTGAAATAAATTCAAAAGTTAAAGATGGAATTAAAACTCCTAAAGTATCAGGAAGTAAAACTCTTTTAATTGGCTGAGTTGTTAAGAAATCCAAGAATTGAAAAACATAGTCTGGCGAATTTCTCATTCCGTTGCTCCAGTCTTCCAGATAAACATTAGTTTCAATATTGTTTTTTTTTGCTAAAGAAATGATTTGGGCGATTTCAGAGAAATGCTGTTCTGGAGTTTTTTTCAATTGATGCGTTAAGTGATTCATTGAACCTTTGGTCAATAAATTCTGCACTTTGGCGCCGGCTTTTTTCATCCAGTCAATTGAAACGCCTCCATCAACAAATGTTAGAACTTCAATTCTGTTACTATATCCTTTCTCTTCAGCCCATGAAGTAATGCCTTTTACAGCCTGAAATTCTCCTTCGCTCACGCGTGCAGAAGCAATTTCTATTCTATCAATATTTAATTCCTCCAGCAACAATTGCGCAATGGTCAGTTTTTCTGCAGCAGAAAATGATACTCCGGAGGTTTGTTCACCATCACGAAGCGTCGTATCCATTATTTCAATTTTTCTTTTTTCCATATTGATATTCTAATTTCTAACGGGTTGGATATTTTAATATCCGATTTTAATTGTGACGCTGATTTTACGGATTCGCTTTCGCGAAGACGCTGAAAAAAAACGGATTTTATTTTTTTAGTTAAAACAAAAATTCGTGTCAATCTGCTGCCGATAGCTATCGGGATTGCGATAGCAAATCTGTTTCATCCGCGTTTTATATTTTCTAATTTAATTTAGAAAGACCCGAGAGGTTTTGAAGCCTGTCGGGTCTAATAGAGTGAATGATATTTCTATTAGTAAGGAAGTTTATCGGCGAAAGCTTTAATGTCTTCCTTCATGTTTTGTAAATAATCAATATCGTCAAAACCATTAATAAGATTGTTCTTTTTGTAACCATTAATAGCAAAAGACTCTTGCTCACCAGTTGACAATAAAGTAATCGTTTGGTTTGGAAGATTGATTTCTAATTCTGTTTTTGGATCAGCTTCGATAGCTTTGAGAATGTTTTCCAAAAACTCAGGGCTAATTTGAACTGGCAGTACACCAATATTCAAACAGTTTCCTTTGAAGATGTCAGCAAAGAAGCTAGAAACTACAGCACGGAATCCGTAATCGTAAACCGCCCACGCAGCGTGCTCTCTAGAAGATCCAGAACCGAAATTTTTTCCTCCTACAAGAATTTTCCCGCTGTAAGTTGGATTGTTTAAAACGAAATCTGCTTTTGGAGTATCATCTCCGTTGTATCTCCAGTCTCTAAAAAGATTGTCTCCAAAGCCTTCACGTTTTGTAGCTTTTAAGAAACGAGCTGGAATGATTTGATCTGTATCTACGTTCTCAATTGGCAGTGGCACTGCACTGCTAGTAAGTATATTAAATTTATCGTATGCCATTTTAATTTTAGATTTTGGATTTTAGATTTTAGATTTTAGATTTCTTAAAATGAGAATCTATAATAAATCTAAAAGCAATTTTATTGAATTTTTGAAATTGTCATTGACTAGAACAGTTCTCTTGGATCTGTCAATTTTCCTGTAACAGCAGCTGCAGCAGCCATAATTGGACTTGCAAGAAGTGTTCTTGAACCAGGGCCTTGACGACCTTCAAAGTTTCTGTTTGAAGTACTTACTGCATATTTTCCAGCAGGAACTTTATCATCGTTCATTGCTAAACAAGCGGAACAACCCGGCTGACGTAATACGAAACCAGCCTCTGTCAAAATATCTAAAATTCCTTCTTCCTTAATCTGCGCTTCTACAACGTGAGAACCTGGAACTAACCAAGCTGTAACATTATCTGCTTTTTTTCTTCCTTTTACAATTTCAGCAAAAGCTCTAAAATCTTCAATACGTCCGTTTGTACAGCTTCCTAAGAAAACATAATCGATTTGTTTTCCAATCATAACGTCGTCTTCGTTGAAGCCCATGTAAGCTAAAGATTTTTTGTAAGTTTCCTCACCGCCTTCAACTTCTTTTGCACTTGGGATATGTTTTGTGATGCCAATTCCCATTCCAGGGTTTGTACCATAAGTAATCATTGGTTCGATGTCTTCCGCTTTGATATTTAATTCGGCATCAAATACAGCATCTGGATCTGTTTTTAAAGTTTTCCAGTATTCAACAGCTTTTGTCCAAGCTTCTCCTTTTGGAGCGTAAAGTCTTCCTTCAAGGAAATCGAAAGTTGTTTGGTCAGGAGCAATCATTCCTCCACGAGCACCCATTTCGATACTTAAGTTACAAACTGTCATACGGCCTTCCATAGTCATGTTTTCGAAAACATCACCAGCGTACTCCACAAAATAACCTGTTCCTCCAGAAGTAGTTAATTTAGAGATGATATAAAGCGCAACGTCTTTTGGTCCAACACCTTTACTAAGTTGTCCGTTTACGTTAATACGCATTTTCTTTGGTTTAGGCTGCATAATACATTGAGTAGAAAGCACCATTTCAACCTCAGATGTTCCGATACCGAAAGCGATAGCTCCAAAAGCACCGTGAGTAGACGTATGCGAATCTCCACATACAATAGTAGCACCTGGCAAAGTAATTCCGTTTTCAGGACCCACTACGTGTACAATTCCATTTTTTTGGTGGCCTAATCCCCAGTGCGAAATTCCGTATTCAGCGGCATTGTCTTCAAGAGCTTTAAGCTGGTTTGCAGAAAGCGGATCCTGAACTGGTAAATGTTGGTTTATGGTTGGTGTATTGTGGTCGGCAGTTGCAAAAGTACGTTCTGGGTATAATACATTAACGCCTCTTGATTTTAATCCTAAAAAAGCAACAGGACTCGTAACTTCATGAATGAAATGGCGGTCAATAAAAAACACATCTGGCCCATCTTCAATTTTACGCACAACATGTGAATCCCATACTTTGTCAAATAATGTCTTACTCATTTTTTATTTTTTTAAATTGTAATTTCTATAACCACAGCAATTTCCTGTTCATTATAATAGCAAAACAAAAGTAAAAAAAGATAAAAAAGCGTCAATTTCGATATTTCATTATATACGATACCCAAACTAATTTACAAATTGCCAAATGGCTTTTGCAACTAAAATTTGACAGAAAAATGATAAAGAAACTGATTTAGATTTTCTTTTTCGGCTTTAATTTTTCTTGTTTATTTTATGTTTTAATAGTTTGCAAATTTATCTCAAAATCAATATAAAATATAAGAATTTGATTGAAAAAATCTAACAAATTACATAAAAATAGTAATAATTGTTAGTTTTAAAAATTTTGCTTAAAGAGCGCTTTTTGAGTTTTTTAAAGCTTTTAAAAGAGTTTTTTTGACATTATTTAGATTCAATAAAACATCAAAAACTACGACATCCAAGAAGTGTATTTTTATGAAATTTTATGTTTTTTTGAAGCAAAAACTGATTTTTTTAAAGTAGTATTTCTGAAAGTTAATTCAGTGAATTTTTAAATTCTAATGGAGTAAGACTGGTTTTCTTTTTGAATAATTTGCTGAACGATTGCGGATATTCAAAACCTAATTGATAGGCAATTTCTGCTACAGAAAGATTTGTCGTAATCAGAAAATCTTTTGATTTTTCAATTAATTTCGAATGAATATGTTGTTGTGCGTTTAAACCAGTCAAATTGCGAAGCATGTCGCTTAAATAATGGCTTGAAACATTAACTTGTGAAGCTAGAAATTCTACTGTTGGCAATCCTTTTTTCAAGGTTTCTGCGTTGCTGATGTAGTTGTCCAGAGTCTCTTCAACTTTTAATAATAAATCGTGACTGATAGTTTTTCTGGTAATGAATTGGCGTTTGTAAAAACGATTGCTGTAATTTAGCAAAACATCAATATAAGAAACAATTACATCCTGACTCATTTCATCTATTGTGGTATTGAGTTCGTTGTCGATACTTTGTAATAATCCGATAATGGTTGTTTTTTCACTGTCAGAAAGATGCAGTGCTTCATTGGTGTCATAAGAAAAGAAACCATATTTTTTGATGCTTTTCCCCAAAGGATAATTCCGAATAAAATCGGGATGAAATAAAAGTGTATAGCCGCCGTATTCTGCGCCTTCTTCATTTTCAGTAAAAATTAACTGATTGGGAGAAGCAAACATGAGTCCGCCTTCATTAAAATCATAATAGCCTTGACCGTAGCCCATTTTTCCGTTGGTAGAAAACTTGTAGGATATCTTGTAAAAATCGAGCAAAAAGGCGTGATTCGCTAAATTTTCATTTATGACCAATTGTGTGTTATCTACCAAACTCACCATCGGATGAAGCGGCTTTGGAAGTTGAAATAGATCATGAAACTGCGATATAGAAGAGATTTTTGCTGGATTATGAGTTTTCTTTTCCATGATATAAAGGTATGAAAATTTAAAAGACTAATACCGTTCGGCTTCTTGAAACCTGAACGGTATTAGTTTGAAATGAATTATTCTCCAAAAAATTGTTTGCCAAATTCAGAACGAAAAACTTCGTCTCCAACTTCTAGTCTTTGTTTGTAAAATGCTTTTGCATCTTCGCCGGCAACATATCTTAATTGATTTTTTCCGTCAGTTGCAGCTTCGTAAACAACATCGGCAATTTGTTCTGGAGTTGATGCCATTTCAAACATGGTGTCAACACTAGCAAACATTTTATCTACCATTGTCTGATATTCAGGTTTGGCACCAGTATCTAATGAACCATGAAGAAATTCAGTTTTGATACCGCCAGGAGAAACCGTTTTAATATGTATTCCAAACGGATTCAATTCATAAGCCATACTTTCGCTCCAGCCTTCTAATCCCCATTTTGTTGCATGATAAATTGATCCTAAAGGAAAAGCAATCAATCCGCCAATAGAAGTTGTAGAGATAAACAAACCGCTTTTTCTTTCTCTGAAATACGGTATAAAAGCATTTGTAACGCGAATTACTCCCAATAAATTAGTGTTTAGCTGTTTTGTAATTTGATCATCCGTAAGGCTTTCCAAAGGGCCTATTAATCCATAACCAGCATTGTTAAAAACAATATCTATATCGCTAATTTCTAGAGCTTTTTGAACTGTATTTTGAATTTGATCAAAATTGGTAACGTCTAAAGGTAAAAGCGTTACGTTTGGTAATTGAGAAAGTTCTTTTTCTTTTTCAGGAGTTCTCATGGTTGCGATTACGTTCCATCCTTTTTCGTGGAATAATTTTGCTGTTGCTTTTCCTAAACCTGATGATGCGCCTGTGATAAAAATTGTTTTCATGATTATTATTTTTAATTGTTATAATTTGATGAAGCAAAGTTCACGATACACTGTAGTTTAAAAGTGTTCATTTTGGAGTAATGAGTATCCAAAATGGATAATCGAACTTTTTTGGATTAAAAAGCTTTGAGTTTAATTATTTTAAACACATAGAGACATAGTTTTTCTTTGTATAAAAAGGCGTTATACTTATTTTAAATACACATAGCTATATGTGAAAATCTAGATTTTCTAAAATCTCTTTTTACAAAACTAAAATCTATGTTTCTATGTGTTTATTTATTTACGAGCGTATTTAAATTAACGTTTTTGTTAACAACTTTCACTTCTTTATTTCTGTAAAAAAAGCGTAAATTTGAATTCCTCCTATTTTTCATTTCACATTTTGTTATATTTCATGTTATCAATGGTTTGCAATGTTTGTGATTTGGAATTTGGAGTTCTAAAATTTGACTTTTTACAACTCTATGTATTTAATATTCGATACCGAAACAACCGGATTACCAAAACGCTGGGACGCCCCAATTACCGATTCTGACAACTGGCCTCGCTGTATACAAATCGCGTGGCAGCTTCATGATGAAATGGGACAGCTTGTTGAACATCAGGATTATTTGGTAAAACCAGAAGGATTTAACATTCCGTATGATGCTGAACGTATCCACGGAATCTCGACTGAATTGGCTGAAGCCGATGGAATCACTTTGGCCGAAGTTTTAGAGAAATTCAATATTGCTTTAAGTAAAACCAAATTCATTGTTGGACAGAATTTAGGTTTCGACGTGAATATTATGGGTGCAGAATTCCATAGAATGGGAGTAGATTCTACTATGGCTTCAATCCCTGTTTTGGATACTTGTACCGAAGTTACAGCTTCATTGTTACAGCTTCCGGGAGGTCGTGGAGGAAAATTCAAACTTCCAACTTTGACCGAATTGCATGAATATTTATTCAATGTTCCTTTCGCGGAAGCGCACAACGCAACTGCCGACGTTGAGGCAACTACGCGTTGTTTCTTAGAATTGGTTAGAAGAGAAGTTTTTACTAAAGAAGAGCTTGACGTTCCGAAAGAATATTTCAAAGATTTTCAGGAAAGAAATCCAGAGCCATTTAAGCTTATTGGTTTAAAACACATCAATTTAAAAGCGGCTTCTGATAAAATCAGGGAACAGCTTAAAGCTTTAGCTGGAGAAGGGCAGCAAAATGTTGTTTCAGAAGAAGACAAAGCCGATTTTAAAGCTGCAAAATTTGCGCATTTACATAACCATACACAGTTTTCGGTACTTCAATCGACTATAGGAATAGGTAATATTGTGGCTGCTACCGCTAAAAATGGAATGCCGGCTGTTGCTATGACCGATACTGGAAATATGATGGGAGCTTTCCACTTTGTGAGTGCTGTCATGAACCACAACAAAGGCGCTTCCGCAAAAAACAAAGCTTTGGTTGAAGCGGGAGAAGAACCGACGGAAACCGAAATTAAACCAATAGTTGGCTGCGAATTTAATATTTGCGACAACCATTTAGATAAAAGTAAAAAAGACAATGGTTACCAAGTTGTCTTATTGGCTAAAAATAAAGCCGGATATCACAATTTGGCGAAAATGGCTTCGATTGCCTATACAGATGGTTTTTATTATGTTCCGAGAATAGATCGCACGATTGTAGAACAATACAAAGGTGATATCATGGTTTTGTCTGGGAATTTGTATGGAGAAATTCCGAGTAAAATCCTGAACATCGGTGAAAACCAAGCTGAAGAAGCTTTGATTTGGTGGAAAGAACAATTTGGAGACGATTTCTACTTGGAAGTGATGCGACACAATCAGGAAGATGAAAATCGTGTCAACAAAACCCTAATTGAGTTTTCAAAAAAACACAATGTAAAATTAATTGCGACAAATAATACGTATTATTTAAATAAAGAAGATGCCAATGCTCACGATATTTTACTTTGTGTAAAAGACGGTGAAAAACAGGCAACGCCAATAGGAAGAGGACGTGGTTACCGCTACGGACTTCCAAATCAGGAATATTATTTCAAGTCGGAAGAAGAGATGAAAAAGCTCTTTGCCGATTTGCCAGAAGCCATTATCAATATTCAGGAAATTGTAGATAAAGTAGAAGGATATTCGCTTTATCGAGATGTCTTGCTTCCTAAATTTGAGATTCCACAGGAATTTGTTGATCCTGAAGATGAAAAAGACAATGGCGTTCGTGGGGAAAATGCTTATTTGCGACATCTTACCATGGAAGGAGCAAAAAGACGTTATGGCGAAATCACAGAATCGATTCAGGAACGTCTGGATTTTGAATTGATGACAATTTCGAACTCAGGATATCCCGGTTATTTCTTGATTGTCCAGGATTTCATCGCTGAGGCAAGAAAAATGGACGTTTCGGTAGGGCCTGGACGTGGTTCTGCAGCGGGTTCTGCCGTTGCATACTGTCTCGGAATTACCAATATCGACCCGATTAAATACGATTTGCTTTTTGAGCGTTTCCTAAATCCTGACCGTGTATCGATGCCCGATATTGATATTGACTTTGATGACGAGGGTCGTGGACGTGTAATGGAATACGTAATCAACAAATACGGTCAAAAACAGGTAGCTCAGATTATCACATATGGTAAAATGGCGACCAAATCGGCAATTCGTGATACAGCTCGTGTACTGGATTTGCCATTATTTGAAGCCGATAGAATCGCAAAATTGATTCCGGGAATGATGCCGTCAAAATGGAATTTGGCGCGTTTTATTTCCGAGAGTGAAGAGGAGGTTAAAAAAGCCCTTCGTTCGGACGAATTTGACAATGTAAAAGAATTAATTGCCATTGCAAATGAAGATGATTTGGCAGGAGAAACCATTCAGCAGGCAAAAATCTTGGAAGGATCTATGCGTAACACGGGAATTCATGCCTGCGGGGTAATTATTACACCATCAGATATTACGAATTATGTTCCCGTAACAACCGCAAAAGATTCCGATTTATATGTAACGCAGTTTGACAACTCGGTTGCAGAAAGTGCCGGATTGCTGAAAATGGACTTCTTGGGTCTGAAGACCCTTACGCTGATAAAAGATACCGTAAAACTGGTAAAATATAGAACGGGAATTGAATTGAATCCAGATACTTTCCCAATCGATGATGAAGAAACGTATGCGCTTTTCCAAAGAGGTGAAACTGTTGGAATCTTCCAATACGAGTCACCCGGGATGCAGAAATACATGAAAGACCTGAAGCCAACAGTTTTTGGAGATTTAATTGCCATGAACGCCTTATATCGTCCAGGGCCTTTGGAGTATATTCCGTCTTTCGTTCGGAGAAAAAATGGCGACGAAGAAATCAAATACGACTTAGATGCCTGTGCGGAATATTTGTCTGAAACGTACGGAATTACCGTTTACCAAGAGCAGGTAATGCTTTTGTCTCAGTCTTTGGCAGGATTTACAAAGGGTGAGGCCGACGTCTTGCGTAAAGCGATGGGTAAAAAGCAAAAAGACGTACTAGACAAAATGAAGCCGAAGTTTGTTGAACAAGCTGCAGCAAAAGGCCACGATGCTAAAATTTTGGAGAAAATCTGGAAAGACTGGGAAGCCTTTGCGAGTTACGCCTTCAATAAATCGCACTCGACTTGTTATGCTTGGATTGCATATCAAACGGCTTATTTGAAAGCGCATTATCCTGCCGAATATATGGCAGCGGTACTTTCCAATAACATGAACGATATCAAACAGGTTTCGTTCTTTATGGAGGAATGTAAACGTATGGGATTGCAGGTTTTAGGGCCGTGCGTAAATGAGTCGTACTATAAATTTACAGTAAATGATGATTATGCGGTTCGTTTCGGAATGGGCGCTATTAAAGGCGTGGGAGCAGGAGCTGTAGAAACGATCGTAGAAAACAGAAAAGATGGGAGATATAAATCGATTTTTGATTTAGCGAAGCGAATTGACCTTCGCGCAGCTAACAAAAAAGCGATTGAGAACTTAGCATTGGCTGGAGGTTTTGATTCATTTGAAGGAACTACCAGAGCGCAGTATTTCCATGATGATGGTGACGGAATAACTTTCTACGAAAAAGCAATGCGCTACGGATCTAAGTTTCAGGAAAATGAAAACTCTTCACAAGTAAGTTTGTTTGGCGAAACCAGCGAAGTGCAAATCGCAGAGCCTGTTGTGCCACCTTGCGAAGACTGGAGTACAATGGAAAAACTGGCAAAAGAAAAAGAAGTTGTCGGAATCTATATTTCTGGACATCCGCTTGATGATTTTAGATTCGAAATGAAATATTTCTGTAATGCCCGTTTAGAAGCATTAAAAAGCATGAACGAGTATGTGGGGAAAAATCTAATGTTTGCTGGAATTATTAATAACGTCCAACATCGTGTGGCTAAAAACGGAAAAGGTTGGGCGGCTTTCAACTTAGAAGGTTATGATGAGAGTTATGAGTTTAAGATTTTTGGAGAAGAATATTTGAAATTCCGCCATTTCTTAATTCAGAACAATTTTGCTTTTATAAAAATATTGATTAAAGATGGATGGGTAAATCACGATACTGGTAAAAAATCGGATCCTAGAATGCAGTTTGTGGAGATTCGCCAATTGCAGGATATTTTGGAAGCTTTCGCTAAAAAGTTAATTGTTTTATTGAATATTAAAGATCTGCATCCGGAGTTTATTCATAAATTAAGTCATTTGTTTGCTGAAAATAAAGGAGAGAATTCAGTAACTTTTGAAATTATGGAATTAGAAAAAATAAAGCGTCTAGTTGAGATAGAAACGCCAACCGATTTTGAAGCCGATGATGCCGTTTTTGAAGATGAGAATGAAAATGAAGATGCGGCACTCGAAAGTACAAAAGTGCAAGAGGTAAATGAAGTTGAAGAAATAAAAGTAGTAACCAAATTAACGATGCCTAGCCGCCGTGTGAAGGTTAGAATCTCAACTGAATTATTGCAAGAATTGGAGAAAATGCAGATTAATTTTAAATTGAACTAAAAAATTAACAGTTAAAATTTAAAAAGATGGTAGTTTTTTGTGTTAAAAATATGCATGCATAATACTTTTTTAGTAATATTGCGCCAAATTACAACGTTTTCGTTCCAAGTCTAACTTTACAAACTGTACGAATGTGTTAAAATATTCTATGTTTGTACTAATCAATAAATCAAAATTATGAAAAAGAACCTATTTTTATTAGGATTATTAGTTTGCTCAATGGCGACAGTGGCGCAGACAGAAAAAGCAGAAAAACCAGAAAGCTGGTATTTTAAATTAGGAGGATCATATTTTATTCAAACGGCTGCAACAGAATTTCCAACTGTTTCAGGAGCCTTGCCTAATACAGATGTTTATGCAGCAGACGGTACGACTTTAATCTCTAGAGAAACAAATCATGGTTCTTTTGGTGAAGGTTTTCGTAGCGGTTTAACTGCAGGATATCGTTTTACTCCACGTTTAGGAGTAGAGGTAGGTTTTAATTATTTTAGCAGTGCCAGTAAAACTATGGTTGAAACAACAAATAGATTAGTAGCTGCAGGACCAACTTTTGCAACAGGTAAAGCAGAAGGAAAAATTAGAGCTTTTGATGTAGCTCCTGCATTGGTTTTGTTCTTGGGTCAAACACATGGATTTGAGCCTTATACAAAAGTAGGGGTTATTGTTCCAATTCATGGAGATTTAACAATTGAAACAAACAGAACATATACTAATCCAGCTGGAGTAGTTAACAGTTATACTAAAGATGTGGTAAAGCCTAATCCTACAGTTGGATTTATGGCAGCATTAGGGACATCTTATAAATTAGGCAGCCATATTTCGATTTTTGCTGAATTAGAGTACCGCAATTTTACAGTTCATGGGAAAACTAAAGAAACAGAAGTGTATACTGAAAATGGTGTAGATAAATTAAATACTCCAACATCTTTCCGTCCTGACGCATCTTATTCTGCAAGTCATACAAAATATGTAGAGCAAATTAACACTACTTCGAATAGTAAAGTTACGAATGCAGCAGGTTTTGATAATACAAAAGCAACAGACGATATTAGTTCTTACGTTGGTATCTCAGGTCTTGGATTGACTTTTGGACTTAAATACAGCCTATAATTTTTCCAATTTTTTTATAGTTTATAGTTTACAAAAAGAGGATATTCGAAAGAATATCCTCTTTTTTATGCTCATTTTTTGTCATTTCGATTTCTATGACAAACAGTGCGAACTATTTCGAATTCTCTCTAAACTCCTTCAAAACCTGATCAATAACCCAAGTGGTTCTTGCGCCAGAAGTTCCTTTAGATGGAGAAGCGCCTTCATTCCCTAATAATTCAGCAATAACAGTTTCAATAAATGGCTGCTGAATGTGAAGCGGGTTTTCTATAGTGAGACTTTCTTTTTCTCCATTTGCATATTGAATATGAAGCGGATCGTTTCCGAAAGTAGAGAATGAAATTTTCCCTTTGTCACCCACAATTTCAGTATTGTCGTAACGTTCAAAACTCGCAAAATTCCAAATGCCAGATCCGTGAACTCCATTTTCAAATAAAAATGACATCGAAACCGCATCTTCGGCAGGATAAGCCAGTAACTGAGAAGTCGCATGTCCGCGAACTGATTTTATCGGACCTAAAACAAAATCAAGAAAATCTAAAGTATGACAAGCCAAATCAACAAAGATTCCGCCACCAGAAATATGTGGTAAAACGGTCCACGGGAGATTGATTTCGTCATCATAACGTGCTTCAAAAGGATGGTACAAAACACAGTTTACGTGTCTAATAGTTCCTAATTTTCCCTGATCAATAATTTCTTTTATTTTTAAAAAACGTGGTAAAGCTCTTCTGTAATAAGCAACAAATAAGGGAACATTATGTTCTTTGCAGGCATTGATCATTTCGTTGCATTCTTCAAAAGTCAGAGCCATTGGTTTTTCTACATAAACGGGTTTGCCAGCTTTTGCACATAAAAGGGTATATTCTTTATGAGAAGAAGGAGGAGTGGCAATATAAACGGCATCAACTTCTGGATCATTTATTAAATCTTCAGCGTTAGAATACCATTTAGGAACGTTATGACGTTTTGCGTAATCTTCAGCAAGAGCCGCATCTCTTCGCATTACTGCAACTAAAGCTGAATTTGGAGCTTTCTGAAAAGCAGGTCCGCTTTTTACTTCGGTCACATTCCCGCAGCCAATAATTCCCCATTTTATAATTTCCATTGTGTAAGTTTTAAGTTTTTCAAATTTAAGAGAAATGGATTGTTTAAAAAAGGTCTGCCACGAATTCACGAATTATTTTAATCTACACGTTTAAAATTGTTGTGTGAATTGCACAAATTTATTTCACGCTCTCGATAGCTATCGGGATAAAATGATTTAAGCAGATTAATACAGAATTTTTATTTTAATAGCTCTATCTGCAAAATCTACGAGAGGAAGAAAAAAGAAAATTCGTGTAATTCAAGGCAAATAAAAAGCCACGATATTCAGAAAATAATTCGTGAAGTCGTGGCTTAAAAAATTTCGGCTTAAAGTCTTACTTTTTCGGTAAAGCTTTAAAACCCATATTGTAAAGCGTGAAAGCTTGAATATCTACATTCTCTTGAATAGTAGCGGCAACAGATTTTCCTGCGCCATGTCCAGCTTTTACATCAATTCTAATTAAAACTGGGTTTTCTCCTGTTTGTTTTTCCTGTAATTCAGATGCAAATTTAAAACTGTGTGCAGGAACTACACGATCATCATGATCTCCAGTAGTAACCATTGTTGCTGGATAATGAGTTCCTTTTTTAACGTTATGAACAGGTGAATATCCTTTTAAGTATTCGAACATTTCTTTGCTGTCTTGAGCAGTTCCGTAATCAAAAGCCCAACCTGCACCTGCTGTAAAGGCATTGTAACGAAGCATATCCATAACTCCAACCGCAGGCAATGCTACTTTCATTAAATCTGGACGCTGAGTCATAGTGGCACCAACTAATAAACCACCGTTAGATCCTCCGCGAATAGCTAAATAATCAGATGAGGTATATTTTTGAGCAATTAAATACTCCGCAGCAGCGATAAAGTCATCGAATACATTTTGCTTTTGAAGTTTTGTACCCGCATCGTGCCATTTTTTTCCGTATTCACCGCCACCTCTTAAGTTAGCAACTGCATAAACTCCGCCGTTTTCCATCCAAACCGCATTAGCAATACTGAAACTTGGCGTTAAGCTAATATTGAATCCACCATAACCGTAAAGGATCGTTGGGTTTTTACCGTCTAATTTTGTCCCTTTTTTATATGTAATAATCATCGGAACTTTTGTTCCGTCTTTTGAAGTATAGAAAACTTGTTTTGACTCATAATCTTCGCTTTTGAAATCTACTTTTGGTTTTTGGTAGATTTCAGACTTGCCAGATTTTGGTTCAAAAGAGTAAATACTTCCAGGTGTAGTGTAATTCGTAAAGCTGTAATACAAAATCTTTTCGTTCTTTTTTCCGCTAAAACCACCTGCAGTTCCGACAGCTGGAAGTTTGATTTCACGAACTAGTTTTCCATTGTAATCATATTGCTGTACAAATGAAACAGCATCTTTAGTATAGTTTGCAAAGAAATATCCAGCACCAGTTGATGGAGATAAAATATCTTTGGTTTCTTTAATAAAATCTTTCCAGTTTTCAGGTTTTGGATTTGCAGCATCTACCGTTACAACACGTTTGTTAGGAGCATTAAAATCTGTTTCAATAAACAATTTGCTTCCTTGGTTGTCAATGATACCACTGTCACTATCAAAGTTGTCAACGATTGTAACGATTGGACTGTTGGCCTTAGTTAAGTCTTTAATGTACAATTCATTTCCGTACGTAGAATTGGCAGCTGTAATCACTAAATAACGATTATCTTCAGTAACATATCCGCCAACATATCTTCTTTTTTTGTCAGCTCCAAAAATTACTTTGTCGTCTTTTTGAGAAGTTCCTAGTTTGTGAAAATATAATTTGTGCTGATCTGTTTTAGCAGATAATTCACTTCCTTTTGGTTTGTCATAACTAGAATAGTAAAAACCTTCATTTCCGTGCCAAGAGATACCGCTGAATTTTATATCAACCAAAGTATCTTCTAAAACTTTCTTAGAAAGTGCATCAATGATGATAACTTTTCTCCAGTCGCTTCCTCCTTCAGAGATTGCATAAGCAGCTTTGCTTCCATCTTCAGAAAAATCAAGTCCGCCAAGAGAAGTGGTTCCATCTTTAGAGAAAGTATTCGGATCTAAGAAAATCTCTTCTTTTCCGCTTTCATCTTTTCTATAAACAACAGATTGATTTTGAAGTCCGTTGTTTTTAGAGTAATAAGTAAATTTTCCTTCTTTGAATGGAGCTCCAATTTTTTCGTAGTTCCAAAGTTTTTCCATTCGTTTTTTAAGTTCTTCACGAAACGGAATTTTATCTAAATAAGCATAAGTAACTTCATTTTGAGCTTTTACCCAAGCACCGGTTTCGGCAGATTTATCATCTTCTAACCAACGGTACGGATCGCTTACTTTGGTGTCAAAGTAAACATCAACAGTTTCTCCTTTTTTAGTTTGCGGATATTGCATTTTACCTTGTCCAAACGAAATTCCAGCGGTTGTAATTGCCATTAATAAAAATGTTTTTTTCATAGTTAGTTTTTATCTGTTGTAACAAAAATAGCACTTTCTGTGAGATTGTTGTGTTATTAACCTCAAAGAACACAAAGAGTTTTTCGCAAAGTTCGCAGAGTTTATAAAAGCTTTTGCGCTCTCTCCGTTTTTCCTTGCGTTCTTTGCGGTTAAACAAATCTTATAAATTGAAATTT
Source organism: Flavobacterium sp. F52 (assembly GCF_000278705.1). Lineage (NCBI taxonomy): Bacteria > Pseudomonadati > Bacteroidota > Flavobacteriia > Flavobacteriales > Flavobacteriaceae > Flavobacterium > Flavobacterium sp. F52. The sequence continues at coordinate 439,515 of NZ_AKZQ01000026.1, forward strand.
ACGCCCAAAACGATATTTCTTCCAATGTTTGGAATACCATCTGTTTTTAATCTAGAAAGGTGCGCAATATATTTTTTATCAAATAAATTGTTTCCGTTTAGGGTAATATCGAAAGCCGTTTTTCCTAGTTTGACAGTTCCACCAAAACCTAAATTTACCAAAGTATACCCTTTAGAAGCCGTTTCGAAACCACTTACATTATCTTGGCTAAAAGTTGAAGAAACATTTAACGAAGCAAAACCTTCGCTTAGCCAGTTTTTGATGTTAAATTCAGTTCTCAAAGTATTATTCCAATTGTTTGCAGGAATTAGAGGCAGATAATCTTTGTTTTCTTTTTTACCAGTAACGGTTTCAAAACTAGTTTCAAAATGCAGCCAATCTAACGGATGCGGGTGAAAATGCAGACCTACTTCACCACCATACAATTGAGCATTATCTTGAACGTATGCAAAAACGTCATTGTCATCTAGAACTTCTCCAGTTGGCGAAGTATAGATGTAGTTGTTTACGTGATTGTAAAATCCGTTTACGAAAAATTCAAAGTGTGAGTTTTTGTATTCTAAGTTTAAATCGGTCTGAACGTTTTGTTCTGTTTTCAGATTTGCATTTCCAATTTCGTAACGGTTTGTTCCTTCATGAACACCATTTGAAGTTAATTCAGCTAAGTTTGGAGCTCTAAATCCTGTCGCAACATTCAAACGGAAAGTTAAAGGTTCTGCAAGTTTGGTTTTATACCCCAAAGAAGCATTAAAACTGTCAAAAGATCGGTCTAAAGCTTGGAAATATCCTTCTTCACCTTCGATTCCGTGAGCGATCGAAGTAATGTTTCGGTTGTCAAAACGCAATCCTGCTTGAATAACGCTGTTGTCCCATTCGTAATTTGCAGTTCCAAAAACTCCAAAATCATTGGTTGTGGCGTCTGGAATTAAGTATTCTTCACCAGAATTTTTATTGGTCTGATGCATTCCCTGAACTCCCAGAATAGTTTCAATTTTTCCAAACTTAGGAAAATGATATTTTGCGTTATAGTTGAAAGTATTCAATTTCATATGTAGAGAAGCTTCATTGCTGTCTTCAAATTCGCTTCTGTCATTAGCAATATATCCTAAATCAACATCCAGTTTTGAATTTTCAAAAAAGATTACATTGTTTAAACTCAATAAATGATTGAAAATCCCCTGTCGTGGAAATTGAGTGTCTTTGCTTGAAGATTGTTCTGCAATTCCGTCTTCAGGAATTCCAATATCCAGTTTGTTGTAGTTGTATCTTAAAACACTTGAAAAACTTGAATTACTGTAACCGATTCCAGTTTTAAAATCAGTTTCGTTATAACGAGAGTTTGTGACGCGATCGCCACCTGAAATTTTGTAATCAGAATGTGTGTTGTAGCTTCCGCGAGCTAAGAATTTCCAGTTATCTGTAGAAGTTTTTAATCCAATAGAAGAATTGCTCCCTTGTGTATTTGTAAAATATTTTTGGCTGAAATTAGCTTTAAAATCGCCAGCGTCAGCAAACTTTTCAGGATTAAAATACAAAACACCTCCTAAAGCATCAGAACCGTATAATAAAGAAGCAGGGCCTTTGATAACTTCAACGCTTTCAATTCCCGCATCATTTAAACCTAAACCATGCTCGTCTCCAAACTGTTGATTTTCGATACGAACACCTTGTGAATACACTAAAACACGATTACCGCTTAATCCGCGAATTACAGGTTTTCCGATAGAAGTTCCCGTTGAAATCTGAGAAACTCCCGGAATTGTCGCCAAACCTTCAATTAAAGTTGAAGTTCCTTTCTGCTGTAATGTTTTAATGCTTTCGTGCTCAATTTTCATTACGTGTTGCGATTGCAGTTTGTTAAAAGGAGTCGAAACCACTACTTCATCCATTTCTAAAATAGACTCTTCAAGAGCAATGTCTAATGTGTTTTGCTTAAGCAATTTTGCAATAGTTTTATTTTGATTCGCATATCCAACATATGTAAAAGCAATGCGAAGGCTTCCATTTGGAAGATTATTCAATTCGTATTTTCCGTTTGCATCTGTCGTGGTCCCTTTATGTAATTCTGGAGCATAAACAGAAACTCCTGGCAATGGATTATTTTGATTATCGGTTACAGTTCCTGAAACCGAATTTTGAGCAGTCAGTACGCCCGAAAACCCTAAAATAAGGGCAATTATAAATTTTTTCATTTGAAAATGATGCTATAGTTAAATGGATTTTTTTCTTCGAATGAAAACCAAAAACGTACAATAAAGCATTCTGATCCTAATTGATGAAAATAGGATTAGGAAACTCAATGTTTTTTGAATTTGAATTAAAAGAAATGTAATTTTTTCGAATAATCGAAACTTAAGAAACTATAGCGAAAGGTGGCCCTCGTAAGAAATACGAAGTGTTTGAAATAGAAAAAATCTTCTCTGAAAATGGGAAGAAATAAGGCGTTTCTTTATCAAATGCATGAAATTCAAAAGAGAAATTTTGCGGAAGAATAAAAGATTCAAAAGCAAAATGGCAAACAAAACAAACGTCATAATCATGATGCTGATGCGTTATTTCTCCGCTCGGATCATTGTAATTATGATGACATTGTTTTTCTGAAAGTTGTTTTACGATATGCTCATAACTGTGTATCGACTGAAACAATATCGAGAACAATATCGTTACAGCAAATGATAGACTTAATATGAGTTGCTTTTTCTTCATACTCTGCAAAGGTATAAAAGATAAAAACAAAATTGATTAATTTTTTATTTCAGAGAATGGATTTATTGAAAATAATGCAGCAATTAATTTTATTCGCAGTCAAAATGAGAATATTTTTACTTTGTATCTTTACTGCAGAAAGCATTATGTTATATTTGTATGTGAAATAAATGGGCGTATAAAAACGTTTGTTTATAATTATCTCTTTAAAAAAAACAGACCACGATATGCGAATTATTTTTAGCTGCTTATTTTTACTCACTTTTTTTAACTCTTTTGCACAAGAAGAAGTTAAACCTGAGATAAAACCAGTTATAAAAATAGACTCTCTGTATCGAGAAGACCAATTTTATTTTTCGGTTACCTATAATATGTTTACCGATATTCCAATCAATTTTAAGCAGAATAAATTTTCTCTTGGACTTTCAGGAGGTTTCTTGCGTGACATGCCCGTTAATAAATCCAGAACCGTTGCTATCGCTGCGGGTTTAGGTTTAAGTTATCAAAATTATTATCAAAATCTGACCATTTCCGAGGACGGTTCGGGATCTATAATATATGGAGTTAACGATTATGGCGAATTTGTTTCTAATCGGTATAGACAATATTCTGTAGATCTTCCAATTGAGTTTAGATGGCGTAATTCTACATATGAAAGCACTAAGTTCTGGCGTATTTATGGCGGCGTAAAACTGAGTTATATTTTTTCGAGCGCATCTACTCTTGATGATGGTGAAAAAACATATAAAATCAACAATAATGCTGATATTAATAAATTTCAGTACGGACCCTATCTTGCTGCAGGATACAATACTTGGAATTTGTATGTGTATTATGGTTTAAGTCCATTATTTAAGTCAGCAACGACTTTGAATGGCGAAAAGATCAATATGAAAACCTTAAACGCGGGACTTATTTTTTATATTTTATAACCATAGATATAAAAATAAAAGCTGTGGCATTATTCCAATAAACAATCCGATTAGTATTTCTCTTGAAGTATGAGCATTCATTTCTAAACGCGATGAAGCCACAATCCCTGACAATAAAATAAGCAAAGCTGGCCAATACGGATTATGCAGCTGAAGATGAATGTTTAATCCGATAATAAAAATCGTTAATCCTGAGATAGCCACCATGTGCAAACTTGCTTTTGTTTTAAAAAGCACGCACACCAATGCTAAAATAGTGCTGAATAAAGCGGCAAGAAAAAAGAAATGAAGCTCAGGATAACGCGTTATTACGATACTTCTTTTTACGAGCAAAATATATAAAAAACACTGCAAAATGAGCGGAATCGTTCGTTCTGAAGTCTGACTCAACATTATTGATTTTACATGGCCAGTCGATTTTAACAATAAATAAAATAAGACAGGAACAATTACATTAATGACCAAAATCTGTATTAAAACGAAATATTTTTCCTGCGTACTAAAAATATCGTCTTTATAAAATAAGTAAAACAAAGTAGCGTATAGCGATATAAAAATCGGATGTAATATATAGGAGAATATGGGAAGTACTTTTTTCAAAACATGGAAATTTGTGGTGTAAAAACAAATATACTCAATAAATGTTTTCTGCCACGAATTACACAAATTTTAGCAATTCATTTACAAAATCCTTTAATCTGTAGCCATAGTTTTAAGAAAGATGCAAATAGAATAATTAGTGAAAATTTGGGAAATTAGTGGCAAACCTTTTTTAAATTTGAAAAAAAGAAATTTCTAAATGAGCATAAATATAAAAAGCCTGATTTCAGTGTTAAATGCCAAATGGACTGGCTCAAATGCTGCTATTTTAATAGATCATATTTCAATTGACAGCCGTTCGCTTCAAAACGGATCGCAAACCTTATTTTTTGCTCTGGCCGGTGTTAATAACGATGCTCATTCTTTTATTCCTGATTTAATAGAAAACAATGTTCGGAATTTTGTTGTTCAATATATTCCAGAGGGTTACGCTGATAAAGCTAATTTTTTGGTGGTCGAAAATACGCTTCTTGCACTTCAGGGATTTGCAGCCTATTATAGAAGTCTTTTCCATTTTCCGGTTATTGGATTAACAGGAAGCAACGGTAAGACCATTGTAAAAGAATGGCTTAATTTTTTATTAAGTCCTGACTATAATATTATTAGAAGTCCAAAAAGTTATAATTCTCAAGTTGGAGTTCCTCTTTCGGTAATTGGAATTAATGAAAAACATAATTTAGGCATTTTCGAAGCTGGAATTTCGACAGTTAATGAAATGGTTAAACTGGAGAAAATCATTAAACCCACAATAGGTGTACTCACCAATATTGGAAGTGCGCATGATGAAGGCTTTTTGAATTTAGTACAAAAGATTGATGAAAAATTGCTTTTGTTTAAAGACTGTCCGATCATTATTTATCAAAAAACAGAGGTTGTAGAATCATGCCTGACTCAGTTTGCCGCAGAATATATGATTCATCCGCGAAAGCTTTTTTCATGGAGTTTTACAGATAAAAAAGCTGATGTTTTTATTGAAAAACGAGAATATAAAAACGACCATACTTTTATTCAATACCATTATCAAAATGAAACTTTCAATTTAGAAGTTCCGTTTAACGATTCAGCTTCTATAGAAAATACAATTTCATGTTTATTGGTTTTACTGCATCTTAATTACGATCAGGAGACAATCCAAAGTCGAATCCAGATGCTATACCCAATTCGAATGCGTTTGGAAGTGAAAAATGGAATCAATAATTGCAGTATTATTGACGATAGTTACAGTTCCGATTTTCAGTCGCTTAAAATTGCTTTGGATTTCTTGGAAAGCCAGAAGAAAAAAGGAGCTTCAAAAACAGTCATTCTATCAGATATTTTTCAGAGCGGGTTTACAAATGAAGAATTATATTCTAAAGTAGCCCAGTTAATTTCAGACAATAAAATTAATCGTATAATTGGTATTGGACCAACAATATCTTCTTTTGCAGCTAAGTTTCCAAATAGTACTATGTTTGAAAACACAAGCAATTTTATTGCTGCAATCGATGATTTTAATTTTCACAATGAAACGATTTTAATAAAAGGAGCAAGATCTTTTGAATTTGAAGAAATCGTTTCGTTGCTAGAAGAAAAAACGCATGAAACCATTCTAGAGATAAATCTAGATGCCATCAGCCATAATTTTAATTACTATAAATCGAAATTGGCGCCAGGTATCAAAATGATGGTTATGGTAAAAGCATTTGGCTACGGAAATGGAGGTTTAGAAATTGCTAAACTTTTGGAGCATCATAAAGTTGATTATTTGGGTGTGGCTTTCGCCGATGAAGGAATATCACTAAAAAATGGCGGCATAAAAGTGCCAATTATGGTTTTGAATCCAGAATCGACGAGTTTTCCATCTATGATTCAGTATCAGCTAGAACCTGAAATTTATAGCTTGAAAGGACTGAATGCCTTTTTAAAAATTGCTCGTGAAAAGAATTTAAAAGATTATCCAATTCATATCAAAATGGATACGGGAATGCATCGTTTAGGTTTTGAAAATAATACAATCGATGAGCTGATTGCGACTTTAAAAGGCAATTCGACAGTTCGTGTTCAGAGTATTTTATCGCATTTGGCGACAAGTGACGAACCAAAACATTTTGATTTTGTAAGACAGCAGATTGCTTTGTTCGAAAAACTTTCTTCAAAATTGATATTAGAATTAAATATCAATCCAATTCGACATATTTTGAATACTTCGGGAATTAGCAATTTTCCTGATGCACAATACAGTATGGTTCGTTTAGGAATTGGTTTGTATGGTGTTTCAAACGATCCTGCAGAACAGAAATATTTGGAAAATGTTGGAACTCTGAAATCTATAATTTCTCAAATTAGGACCATTCCTGCAGGCGACAGCGTAGGTTACGGACGTCGTTTTATGGCAGACCGAGAAACCAAAATTGCGACGATCCCAATTGGTTACGCAGATGGAATTTCGAGATTATGGGGAAATGAAGTTGGGTATGTAACCATTAAAAATCAAAAAGCAAAAATTGTAGGCAGTGTCTGCATGGATATGCTGATGGTTAATGTAAGTCATATAGATTGCAAAGAAGGCGATTCGGTAATTATTTTTGGCGAAAGTCCGACTGTGATAGAGATGGCTGTAGCCTTAAAAACAATTCCATATGAGATCATGACGAGTATTTCGCAGCGCGTTAAGAGGGTATTTTTTAGATAATAGTATTTAGACCATATAAGATATATAAGTCCATCTCTGTCCAAATGTACTTCTTTTTTTAGCGTACTATGCATTTCAATCGCGTGACGCTTATAATTTCTATTATAACTTATATGGTTCAAAAGAGGATGCCGAATGTGTTTTTTTCAATAAAATTGCGTATTTTCGATATTCATTTATTAAAAACTAAACAAATCAGATATGGGATTTTTTTCAGAATTTAAGGCATTTGCAATGAAAGGCAACGTAGTTGATCTTGCTGTTGCAGTAATTATTGGAGCGGCTTTTGGTAAAATTGTAAGCTCATTTATTGAGGATGTAATTACGCCGCTGGTATTAAAACCTGCTTTAGATGCAGCTCATTTGTCAAAAATTGAAGATTTAACTGCTTTCGGAGGAGTTAAATACGGTATGTTTCTTTCAGCAGTAATTAACTTTATCATTGTTGCTTTTGTTTTGTTCTTGATTATTAAAGCACTAAACAGTCTTAAAAAGAAAGAGGAGCCAGCACCTAATCAGCCTGCTGCACCAACCCAAGAAGAATTGCTTACAGAAATTAGAGATTTATTGAAAAATAAATAAAAATATAATACCGCTACACAAGTCTAACTTAACCGCCTTCTAAAGAGGCGGTTTTTTTATAAAATGTTACAAATTAAACATTTTGTTATTTTTTGTGAATGACCTTGTCATGACTTTTATTATACTTACTTTTGCGTTACAAATTAGATTAATTGATTATTTAAAAATATAAAAATGAGAATTGCAGTTGTAGGCGCTACTGGAATGGTAGGCGAAGTAATGCTTAAAGTTTTAGCAGAAAGAAATTTTCCTGTTACAGAATTAATTCCTGTTGCATCAGAAAGATCAGTAGGAAAAGAAATAGAATACAAAGGAACCAAATATAAAGTAGTAGGATTACAAACGGCTGTTGATATGAAAGCGGATATCGCTGTTTTCTCTGCTGGAGGAGATACTTCGTTAGAATGGGCTCCTAAATTTGCTGCTGCCGGAACAACTGTCATCGACAACTCTTCTGCATGGAGAATGGATCCTACTAAAAAATTGGTAGTTCCAGAAATCAATGCTGATGTTTTAACTAAAGAAGATAAAATTATTGCAAACCCAAACTGTTCTACTATTCAAATGGTAATGACTTTGGCTCCTTTGCACAAAAAATACAACATTAAAAGAATTATCGTTTCTACTTACCAATCTATTACAGGAACTGGTGTAAAAGCAGTTAAACAATTAGAAAACGAGTACGCAGGAATTCAGGGAGATATGGCTTACAAATATCCAATCCACAGAAATGCAATTCCACACTGCGATAGTTTTGAAGAAAACGGGTACACTAAAGAGGAAATGAAATTAGTTCGCGAAACTCAAAAAATCTTAGGTGATAATACCATCAGAGTTACAGCTACTGCAGTTCGTGTGCCAGTTGTAGGCGGACACAGTGAGGCTGTGAACGTTGAGTTTACAAATGATTTTGATGTAAATGAAGTTCGTGAAATTCTGCACCATACAGATGGAGTTGTGGTTCAAGATAATTTAGATACTTTTACTTATCCAATGCCATTATATGCAGAAGGTAAAAATGAGGTGTTTGTTGGAAGAATTCGTCGTGACGAAAGCCAGCCAAATACTTTAAACATGTGGATTGTTGCTGACAATTTAAGAAAAGGAGCTGCAACAAACACCATCCAAATCGCTGAATACTTAATTAAAGCAGGTTTGGTATAATCGGGAGATTAAATTAAATTGTTATAAAGGAAAAACCGTAATTGCAGCAATGTAATTACGGTTTTTTTGTGAGAAATAGTTTTAATAAATAGGTAACTTAGCGGTTAAAATTTAAACTCTATGAATTTCGATAACTATAAAATAATCCCTAATTATAACACCAATAAAACAGATCTTTTTACAGCCGATGAAGAAGATATACTGGCTTGTGAGAAAACATTAAACATAACTTTTGATGAAGATTATAAAGAGTATGTTCAAAAATATGGAAGCGGTATTCTTGGAGGTACTTATGTACGGATTTATCTTCCTGAAACTATTGTTTTAACCTTGGAAGAATGGAGAAACCGTATTACTGAATATTGGTTTTGGGATGAAGGAAAAGAAGTTTTAACCAAGGAAGAAGTGCTGAAATCTATCCGAATTGGAGATACTTTTGATGGCGATGAAATTATATTTCTAAATAATCAATATTATATTCTGCCTAGATATAGCGAAATGATTTATAAAGCAGGAAATTCTTTAGAAGAAACAATTACTTGGCTATGCTCATCAGGAGTTTTGACAGAAGCTTTTTCTGAAAGAGAATTTGAGCCTTTTGATCCAAGTGGTCTGTTAAATTCCAATTAAAAAAATTCCAAATTCCAAGCAGAAGATGCTTTAGAATTTGGAATTTATAGTATTGTAAATTTGTTTTTTTAGTATTCTGGTGCCAACTCTAACTCCAATCCTTCTAAATCTTCAGTAATTGGAATCTGACAGCCTAAACGGCTATTAGACTTCACATAAAATGCTTCCGAAAGCATGGCTTCTTCATCGTCACCCATTTCTGGTAATGCAACATCATTTAGAACGTAACACTGGCAAGAAGCGCACATGGCCATTCCTCCGCAGGTTCCTTCAACAGGAAGTTCGTATGCTTTGCATAACTCCATTATATTCATTGCCATATCGGTTGGAGCTTGTAATTCGTGTACAACTCCTTCTCGATCTTTAATCTTTATTAATACATCCATTTTAATTATTGGAATTTTTTGGCAGGATTTTATAACGTGAAAAAATCCTAATTTATATTAGCTAGTAGGTTTAGTACTAAATGCGTATTCTTTTCTATTATTGTCCTTTAACCGCATTTTTACACCAAGAACATTATCATTTTTTTCAAGAATTGTAACTACTGCAATTACAGAATAGTAATCTCTGTCGGATTGAAAAACTAATGTTCCTTCGTAAGTCGTATTTAAAACACCTTGTTTGTCTGTTGAAGCAGAAATTTTTCTCGGATGAGAGAATTCGGCTGAACTATAAGTTGTTTTAACCGTAAATTTGGCTTTGCCTTCAACAAAGTCATACAAGAAGTCATAGTTTCCGATTCGTAATGTTCCAGGTTCTTCATTTGGATTGATTGAAAAAACAATCTTACCTGAATATTGAAAATCCGACCATTCTTCAGATTCACTTACCCAAGCCTTGTCAACCACAACATTCTTACTTTGGGCATAATCTACAGAAACAAAAAACAATAAGAAAAAAAGAGCGTAATAGTTTTTCATAATTTAAGATTTTAAGGGTTTTGTGACAAATTTAAGTTAAAAATGTAACAATTCCTTAACTGAAACTCTTAAATCTTTGCGTTGTTTTTTATGAATGTGACAAAAAACGTCTTTTTTTTAGTGTTATATTATCATTTTCTTAATCAAATAACAAAACACTTATTATTCTTGTTAAACTTTAAAGGTTCAATTCTTATAAAAAGACGATGTTTTGTTACATTACATTTACCACAGTTTCGATCTGCGGAGCATATTTTTTTATTGTAGTTTCAACACCCGCTTTTAGGGTCATTTGATTAACGCTGCAGCTAATGCAAGCTCCTTCCAAACGAACTTTTACATGTTTGTCATCTTCAATAGAGATTAATGAAATATCTCCACCGTCAGATTTTAAGAATGGTCTTATCTCATCTAAGGCCAATAAAACATTGCTTGTTATTTCTTCTGTTGTCATAATATTAATGTTCAATTAGAAAATGTGCCAATTAGAAAATTTTTTAAAATTAGCTAATTATCTCATTATCTCAATTATCTAATTCTTTTTAACTGCAGAACAGCCTGCCATTGTTGTAATTTTGATTGCTTCTGTTGCAGGCAAGCTTTCGTTTCTGTTCACGGTTTCTTGTACAACATTTCTAGTAATTCCTTCAAATACTTTTTCTATTGGAGACGCAGTCTGCAATGCTGCTGGACGACCGTAATCTCCTGCTTCACGAATAGATTGTACAATTGGAACTTCTCCTAAAAATGGAACGCCTAAATCTTCGGCAAGGTTTTTAGCACCTTCTTGTCCAAAAATGTAGTATTTGTTTTCTGGCAATTCTTCTGGTGTAAAATATGCCATGTTTTCAATAATTCCTAAAACAGGAACATTGATGTTGTCTTGCATAAACATAGCCACACCTTTTTTAGCATCTGCAAGTGCCACCGCTTGCGGAGTACTTACTACAACAGCTCCAGTAATTGGAAGCGATTGCATGATAGAAAGGTGGATATCTCCAGTTCCAGGAGGCAAATCAAGAAGCATGAAATCTAATTCTCCCCAATCTGCATCAAAAATCATTTGGTTTAATGCTTTTGCGGCCATTGGCCCTCTCCAGATTACAGCTTGGCTTGGAGCTGTAAAAAATCCGATTGAAAGCATTTTGATTTCGTAGCTTTCAATTGGTTTCATTTTTGATTTTCCGTCAACTGTTACAGAAACAGGTTTTGCATTTTCAACATCAAACATAATTGGCATTGAAGGTCCGTAAATATCGGCATCCAAAACACCAACTTTAAACCCCATTTTGGCAAGCGTAACAGCCAAGTTTGCAGTTACGGTAGATTTTCCTACTCCTCCTTTACCAGAAGCCACTGCAATAATATTTTTGATTCCAGGAATCGCACGGCCTTTAATTTCCGGTTTTTCTGGAGCTTCAACTTTAATGTTTACTTTTACTTTTGCATCAGGAGATATTAAATCATGAATTGTTTTTCTAATATCATCTTCCGCTCTTTTTTTGATGTGCATAGCAGGTGTATGCAATACAAGGTCTACAACAGCTTCGTCTCCAAATGTAATTACATTGGTTACGGCACCGCTTTCAACCATATTTTTTCCTTCTCCAGCAATAGTGATGGTCTCTAAAGCTTTTAGAATTTCTTTTCTATCTAGTTTCATTGTAATGGGCTTTTTTTATTCTCCAAAATCAATCTCATAAGATTATATTTATTTAAACTGATTTCAGGGTGCAAAGATAACAGATTAAGTTCGGAAATTAAGCGTTTTTGAATTGTAATTATTGATATTGAGATTATTCAAAATTATTCAAAAGTAATTTTTATAAAAAATGATAAAACTGATTTGATGATTTGAGAAAAACTTTTTCGATTTAACTGAATATTTTTATATAAGTTTTTCTTCCGATTAAATAAAATTCTCACAAAACTTCATTATATTTGATAGCCCAAATCGATGATTGTCAGATATGAAAAAAATATGTGAAAACTAAGGTTTTTTGAGCAATTTATTGGGTTTTCGGTATTTTTTTTAAAGTTGTTTCTACCAATTTAAAACTTTAAAAATATGCGAAATTTTACTTCTTCTTTAATTATTGTTACAGTCAGTTTTTTTGCATTTTCATTCAATTCATTTTCCAATAGTGCCAAAAGCAAGGCTGATATAACAAATTCAAAAACTGTTTCTGTCATTACTCTTGACGCAGCTTCGATTAATGCCTTTTTTAAAAAATATCCTAAACTTAAAAAATATCAGAAAGATGTTGAGGGTATTTACAAAGCCAAAGATTATAAATCTATTTGGTATGATGATAAAAGTATAACAGAATTCGGCTCATTATTATATCAGAAAGTAAATGTTCTGAAAGATCAGGGAATTGAAGAGAAAATGCCCTATAAAGAACAAATTGATGAAGCCTTTAACGAAAGCGCTTCAAGTAAACCATCACAGCTAGATACCGAATTACTGCTGACAAGCATGTATGTATTTTATGCCAGTAATGTATATTCTGGAGTTGATCCTGCGACATTGAAAAAAATAGGCTGGTACCTTCCTGCAAAATCTATTTCGTATACTCACATTCTAGATTCATTAATGGTAGATTCTGATCGATTGGATAAAGATGATAATCTTTTATTTAGCCAATACTACAGATTGAAAGATGCACTAAAAAAATACCGTAAAATAGAAACCGATAATCTATGGCAGAAAATTACGATTGACAGTGCTACTTTTAAAGATTTAAGGCCAGATGATACTGCTATTGCCATAAAACAAATTAGAAATCGCTTATTTGTGGTCGGAGATTTAAAACAAGATTCTGGAAGCGATATTTATGATGAAGAATTGATGGCGGGAGTTTTAAATTATAAAAAGAGATACAATTTAAAAATTAATTATGCTCTAACGAGAGATATTATCAATCAGATGAATGAGCCAATCAGCAAAAGAATCAGAACGATTATGCTGAATATGGAAAGATGCAGATGGATTCCGACTAAATTGGCCAAGGCTGAAGAATATGTTATGGTAAATATTCCTTCATTCAGGCTTTTTTATGTTAAGGACGGAAAATATGATCTGGTTTCGGATATTTTTGTTGGCAATAGACTTAGTGAGACTGTAATTTTTAGCGGCAATATGGATCGAATTGTTTTTAGTCCGTATTGGTATGTGCCAACGAGTATTATTCAAAACGAATTAAAACTTCAGATTGCAAATGATAAAAATTATTTGGCAGATCATAATATGGAATGGAATGGAGGGAAAGTGAGACAAAAACCTGGACCAAAGAATTCTCTTGGATTAGTAAAATTTATGTTCCCCAATCCAAACGATATTTATATGCACGATACGCCAGCAAAAAGTTTGTTTGAATTTGAAAAGCGCACTTTTAGCCATGGCTGTATAAATGTTAAAGAAGCCAAACAGCTTGCACTGCATATTCTAAAAGACGATCCAGACTGGCCTGTAGAAAAAATTGACAGCGCTATGAGCGGAGAAAAAGAAACAACTTGTATGCTAAAACGCAAAATACCGGTTTATATAGGTTATTTTACCTGCTGGGTTCAGGACAACGGAGAAGTCAACTTTTTTCCAGATGTCTATGATCGAGATCAGAGTTTAGACAAGCTGATTTATAATGATGCTGTAACCATGAGAGATTAAACATAAAAGCCCGACGGATTTTACTGAAATCTGTCGGGCTTCTTTAAAAAAAAATGGTCTACAAGCTTATTCGTATTTTAAATATTTTAAGACATCTATTTTGGTGACCTGAAATGCTTTTGTTAAAACGATTACTAAAGTTAAAATCAAAAGAGAAATCAAGGCAATTGCAAAAGGTACTGTCGAAATTCCAATTCTAAAAGCGAAATCTTCAAGCCATTTCTGTAATAATATATAAGCAGGAACAATTCCGATTCCAAATCCTATTAAACAGAAAACAATATATTGTTTCGATAATTCTTTTAAGAGGATATCTGTTTCGGCTCCTAATGTTTTTCGAATGGCGATTTCTTTCAATCTTCTCTCCATCGAAAATGATGCCAAAGCAAACAATCCAAATACAGCAATTACAATTACAACCAAATTTAGGATGAAAAACAGATTTTTCTGTTTTACTTGCTCCGCGTAAGTCTTCGCAAATCCTTTGTTAACAAATTCGTAATCAAACGGATAGTCTGGATTGATATTCTTCTCCCAATATGATTTCAATTTTTCTAACGTTTCTGTTAAATTATTAGGAGAAACCTTTACAAGCACATTATTAAAATTATTCCATTTTAAAGTTTGTAAGTTTATGAATACCATTGGAGGGACTTTGTCCTGAAGGCCAGTGATATTAAAATCTTTAACAACCCCTACAATTTTAAATTTCAAATTGCCTTTATCATTTCCCCATCCAGATGTTATAATAGTATTTATAGGGTCTTTAAGATTAAGTGTTTTTACTAAGGTTTCATTCATAAGCATGCTGCTTATGGTATCTGAAGCATATTGAGGAGACAAATCACGCCCTTTTACAATTTTAATTTTCATCATATCAAGGAAACCAAAATCCATTTCCACATTTCTTGGCTGTACAAAAATGCCATTGTGCTTAAAGCCAGAGCTAGAATTGGTGCTTCCTCCAAAAGATCCCGCAAAAGCAGAAACACCTAAAACGCCGGGTATTTTTTTGATTTCTTGTTTGGTGGCTAAATATTGGTCTGTTCGTTTAGATCTATCAAGGTTATTAAATGGAATAGAAATTACCTGATCTCCGCTGAAACCTAAATCTTTTTCCATCATATAATTAACTTGAGAATTGACAATTAATGCGCCAATAATAAAGAATGCAGCGATTCCGAATTGAAAAATAAGCATAGAATTTCGAATCCAGATACCACTTTTACTTCTTGAAAAATTCCCTTTCAAAACTTTTAAAGTTTCAAAATTTGAAATATAAATGGCAGGGAAAATACCTGCAAAAATGATTACTAATCCAAATATTAAAATAAGCTGCAGGTAGAATTCACTGCCATTTATAGTTAGTGTTTTGTTCAGGAAGTTGTTGTAGTAAGGCAATGATAGTTCTACAATAGCCAAAGCAAATAAAATGGCTAATGTTACGATTATGGCAGTTTCAAAAATAAACTGAGCAATAATCTGGTTTTTAGAGGCGCCTACGATTTTGCGTACTCCAACTTCCTTGGCGCGTTTTATTGCCGATGCTGTCGCCAAATTGATATAGTTTACCAATGATAAAACTAAAATCAAAACAGATAAACCTAGCATAATATAAAGCAATTTTAAATTGCCATAACCTTCTGGAAAATTTTTCCCTCCTGAACTTTTTGTACCGTGCAAACGAGATGTTTTCAGTTGGTCTATAATTACTTTTACTTCACCATTTTCTTTAATATATTGTTCGACAGTTTGTCCGCTTTCTTTAGCGTCTTTTACCGTTCTGTTTATATAAACTACATTCTGCATTTTCTTTAAAACAAGAGCGGGATCAACTCCATCTTTAATTTTGACCATTAAGCCATAATTAAAATTCCCCCAGCTATTTAAATCTCCTTCTCTTTTTACACCGCTAAAAACGTATGTTGGTTCAATTGATGAAGGTTTAATTAATCGGTAAACCGACTTAACAGTGTAAATGTTATTATTGTATGAAATAGATTTTCCAATAGGATCTTCATTCTTAAAAAGCAATTCGGCCTGTTCAGTAGAAATGGCTACACTATTTTTTTCTTTTAAGATATTCTGTTTGGCACCTTTTACGATTTCGAAAGGGAAAAAGTCGAAGAAATTTTCATCAGAAACCATAATGTTTTTAGTCAACAATTTTTGATCTTTATATTTGATCACTTCTTCGTCGTACCAGTTGTTCATAAAGCATATTTCCTCAATTTCTGGTATGCTTGCTTTGGAAGTTTCTCCAAAAGGAATCGAATTGGAAGCCCAAATGTCTCCCGAGCCAATTTTGTTAAGAACCAAATAAGAGTTTTCTTTTTCCGGATTCCATTGGTCGTAAGAATGCTCATTATTCCAGTAAAGAATGGCAAAAATAATTGAAGCAATTCCGATGCTTAATCCCAGAACATTTAAAAACGAAAACAGTTTGCTTTGTCTTAAATGATATATAAATATTTTGAACCAGTTAAAAATCATTTTGATGTATATTTTATAGTTGATATGGCAGTTTTTTTGAAACCTTTCGGTCTTAAATCATAGTAAATATTTTGCACACTAATTCTACCAGAACTACAAGTGCAGTAACAATAATTTTAATCATCACTTTATTATTTAGCGTCCATAAAAACATCAACATTACGTTGATTTAACTTTTCAGAAAATATAACTCCGTCTTTCATATGAATGGTTCTCTGCGAAAAAGAAGCATCATAATCAGAGTGGGTAACCATCAAAATAGTAGCACCTTTAGCATGTAAATCGGTTAAAAGTTCCATTACCTCATTACCATTTTTACTGTCTAAGTTTCCTGTTGGCTCATCGGCCAAAATAATTTTAGGGTCATTTACCAAAGCTCTTGCAACGGCAACTCTCTGCTGCTGACCTCCAGAAAGCTGTTGCGGAAAATGTTTCAAACGGTGAGAGATATTTAATTTTTCAGCAATAGCTTCAATTTTCTGTTTTCTTTCAGAAGCTTTTACATTGTTATAAAGCAAAGGCAGTTCGATATTATCGTAAACAGAAAGTTCATCGATTAGGTTGAAATTTTGAAAAATGAAACCAATGTTTTCTTTTCTCACCTGCGCTCTTCCTTTTTCTTTCAGACCAATCATTTCTTGATCTAGTAATTTGTAGCTTCCGCCACTAGCGCCGTCAAGAAGACCGATTATGTTTAATAAAGTCGATTTTCCACAGCCCGAAGGTCCCATGATAGTTAGAAAATCACCTTTTTTTATTTCTAAATTGATACCGCTCAAAGCAGCAGTTTCTATTTCTTCTGTTCTAAAAACTTTGGTTAAATTCTGAATTGTGATCATAATTTTTTAAGGTTTTGAAATGTTATTAAAATCGTTTTTTGATTGATGATTGAAATGATGATTGTTTTATTTGTTTTTTTGTTGTTTCAAGTTTCAAGTTTCATGTTTTTTCGTTGCGTTACCTTGAAACCTGAAACCAAATAAACTATTCTTTATTTAGAGAAAGCTCTTCAATATCTTTATAATCGGTATAAGAAGAAGTGACTACAGATTCGCCTTCTTTTAAGCCTTCTAAAACTTCGTAGTAAGAAGGATTCTCGCGTCCTAATTTGATATTTCTTCTTACGGCTTTATTTCCGTTTACTACAAAAATCCATTTTCCGGCTGCTTCCTGATTAAAAGCGCCTCTCGGAATAACTAAAGTTTTGTTCTTTTCAGATAAAATCAATTTTACGCCAAAGCTAAGTCCGTCCTGAAGCACAATATTTTCTTTCGATGCAAAAGCCAATTCTACGGTAAATCTTCCGCCTTTAACCTCAGGAATCACTTTAGTTACGATAACTTCAAGATTTTTGCCTTTAAATTCTACTTGGCCTTTTAATCCTTCTCTAAGTTTTTCCAAATAAAATTCGTCAACTTCGGCAGTCAATTTGTATCCTTTATTAGAATCAATTTTTCCGATACTTGCGCCTGCCTGAAAAGTCTTCCCTAGAACAGGTTCAAAAGAAGTCAGTCGACCTGTTTCTGGCGCTGTGATTAAAAAGTTCTTTTTGTTATTTCTAAGAATATCCAAACTCTTTTCCATAGTCTGGATCGAACGGTTTATTTGAGAAATCTGAACCTGATTGCTTTGTTTTTCTTTTTGAATGCTCTGCTGAATTGTTTTTTTGCGTTCTTCTTGAAAACGAAGGCTTTCTTTAAAGGTGTTCCAGTCATTTTTAGAAATTACATCCTTGTCGTACAGCTTTGCATTCATGTCGTACAATCTTTTGGCATCGTTGTAATCATGTTCAATTAAAACTAAATCTTTGTTTAAGTTTAATTCCTGATTTCGGATGTTTAATTTCCCCGTATTCAAATTGTTGATTTGCTCAATAATAGCAGTTTCCTGAGTCAGATAATTCAATTCTGTGTTCGGATTATACAAACGAGCCAGAGATTGTCCTTTGGTAACCATTGCGCCATTTTCTACAAAAATCTCTTTTACAGAACCGCCTTCGGTAACGTTTACCAGCATCACATTCAAAGGTTCTACTTTTGCTTGAAAAACTACGAAATCTTCAAAAAAGGCTTTTTCCGCTTTTTGAATTACCAATTCGTCTGCTTTTACATTTAAAGTTCTTTTGGTGTTAAAAGCGAAAACCGAGATGGTAAGCAAAACTAAAAAAACAGCAATTGCTATTGCGAGATATCTAAATTTTTTATTTTTACGAGGAATTATCGTGTCCATTTTTTTAAATATTTTACTGATAATCAATAGGTAAATACTGTGCCATAGAATTTATTATTTGTAAAGTATTGATTTTAAAGAGGCTTCAGAAAACACTTCAAAAAAGCAGTGTCCGATAATGAACAGTTGACCGTTCGTAAGCGGACAGAAAAAAGACCACATGAGAAAAAAACTAGCCCAAATATTAGTTGTCGACGATCAGGAAGAAATTCTTTTTTCTGCAAAAATGATTCTTAAAAAGCATTTCGAAACCATTTTTACAACCAATAGTCCCAAAAAAATCATTTCAATTTTAAGCGAAAATGACATAAATGTGGTGTTGCTGGATATGAATTACCGAATTGGTTTTGAAGACGGGCGCGAAGGAATTCATTGGCTAAAAGAAATCAAAACACTTTCTCCGCAGACTATTGTGATTTTAATGACGGCTTTTGGAAAAATTGAAACTGCTGTAGAAGGCATTAAAATTGGCGCTTTTGATTATGTTCTAAAGCCTTGGAACAACGAAAAGCTGTTAGAAGTTATTGATAAAGCGGTTACTGAAAGCAGAAAAAACAGTAAAAAAACAGCTGAAAAGGTAGAAAAAACTGAAAAGAAATACTTTGTTGGAACTTCGGCAAAAATAAAGCAAGCGTATTCTATCGCCGAAAAAGTAGCTCGAACAGATGCCAATGTTTTGATTTTAGGTGAAAATGGAACAGGAAAATATGTTTTTGCAGAATTTATCCATCAGCATTCTGAAAGAAGAAACCAGCCTTTTGTGCATGTAGATCTGGGTTCGTTAAGTGACAATTTATTTGAAAGCGAACTTTTCGGTTACGCAAAAGGTGCTTTTACAGATGCTAAAATCGATACTCCAGGCCGTTTCGAGAATGCTTCAAACGGAACTATTTTTTTAGACGAAATTGGGAATATTCCGCTACATCTTCAAGCTAAATTATTGCATGTTTTGCAAACCAAAACCGTAACGCGTTTGGGCGAAAGCAAGCCAAGACCATTGAATGTTCGCGTGATCGCAGCTACAAACAGTGATATAAAAACTGAGGTAAAGAATAAAACGTTCCGTGAAGATTTATTGTACAGAATAAATACAATGGAAATAAATCTTCCGTCTCTTCGCGAAAGAAAAGATGACATTGTGCCAATGGCTAACTTTATTTTGGAACAGATTGCCGAAAAATACAATCAGGAAAACTGGCGTTTTGAAGATATTGCGGCATCATATCTGGAAAAATATCCATGGAAAGGAAATGTCCGCGAAATGGAAAACAAAATCGAACGCGCTTTGATTTTGGCTGAAAACAATACTATTTCTGTAATGGATTTGGATATTTTGGATTTTGAGGAAATTCAAGACAATGATGAAAATCCGTTATCGGAAATGGAAAAAGGTGCAATCGAAAAAGCATTGTTCAAACACAACGGAAACATCAGTAAAACTGCAGAAGAATTAGGATTGTCGCGTGCTGCGTTGTACAGAAGAATAGAAAAATACGATTTGAAGAATTAGAGAAAAAGAAGCAAGAGTCAAGATTTTTACTTTATCTTAAATTTTAGTTTCACGCAGATTTTGCAAATTTAGCAGATAAAAAAAACCTTTAATCTTTTTATCCCGATAGCTATCGGGAGTGGCAAACAAAAAAACTAAATGAAAAACTGGAAATTTTATAACGCGTTGTTCGTAAGAGTTGTGTTTGTCATGGCGCTCTTTCTTTGCAGTGCATTATTGTTTTATAAAGGATTTCGATTCAATGCATTGTTAGTTGGTGTTTTTGTTTTGATTTTCCTTTTCGAAATGTATTTTTTTGTCAAAAACCAATTGCTGTTTTATGATAAAACGATAAACTCAATTCTTCATGATGACTTTTCTGCCCATTTTCCAGAAGAGCATAAAAGAGATAATTTCAATAGTTTGTATCTGTTGTACGATACGCTAAAAACCCAGAGACAAGAACAGACTTCCAAAGAAATAATCTATCGTTCGATTTTGAACAGTATAGATACTGCTGCTTTAATTTTAGAGAAAGAAAACGATTCTTGGTCTATTTTTATAATGAATGACTGTTTTTCAAATCTCTTCAAAGTGCCAAAAGTAAGCCATTGGCAATACCTTAAAAACTATCTTCCGAGTTTATGCAATGAAATTGAAAAGGGCGGTTTTACAGAACTTAAAACTGCCATTTCGATCAAAATTGAAGATCAAGACCTTCAGACTTTTATGCTTCAGACTTCGCATACTCAAACGTATAATAAAGAATATTTTATCATTTTGCTAGATAGCATTCAGCGCGTGATCGAGAAAAAAGAAAAAGAAGCATGGATTAATTTAATGAAGATTATTTCGCATGAATTAATGAATTCTTTAACGCCGATTCGTGCGCTTTCGCAGAATTTGCTTCATATTGTAGATCAGGAAGAATTAGAAGAAGATGATTTTGAAGACATCAAAAGCAGTATTTCAACCATTATCAATAGAAGTGATCATTTGCAGTTTTTCGTGGAGAATTATCGTAAACTGGCAATGCTGCCAACGCCAAACAAGCAAATGACGCCAATTAATGCTTTATTTGAAGATTGTTTACGAATTATGAGTCCGATCTTGAAAGACGAAGGAATCGAATTGATAAATGAAATACACAGTTCACGTTCTATTATGATTGATAAAAATCAAATGGAGCAAGTGATTATCAATTTGATTACCAATAGTATTCATGCATTAAAAGAAAAAACAGAAAAGAAACTGCTGATTTCCAGCTATACTGAAAACAATCGCTTTTTTATTGTGATTGCCGATAATGGGAAAGGAGTAGATGCTGAGATTCGAGATAAAGTTTTTCTTCCGTTTTTTACGACTAGAAAAGATGGAGCGGGAATTGGATTAACGCTTTCTAAAAATATTATAGAAGCACATGGAGGTTATCTAAGCTATCAAACGGATGAAGATAAAACAAGTTTTGTGATTTGTTTAATCTAAAGTGGTTTAGCCACAAAGGGGCTAAGACGCAAAGATTTTTTTTGTTCCAGCAGATTTTGCAGATTCGGCAGATTTTGAATTTTAAAAAGAGAATCGGCTAGATCTGCAAAATCTGCGAGAGAAAAATAAAAATATAAATTCTTTCTTCTAAAATGAACTTATATCACTTATATGGTAAAAATGATTTTTACGATTCAACTTCCGGTTTCCAGAAATGCTTTTCAAAATCTACAATCTGATTGTTGACCACCTTGATTCCTTCGTTTTCTAAAAGCTGCTGCATTAAATTGGTTCCGTCAAAATGATGTTTTCCTGTTAATAGTCCTTTCTGGTTTACGACTCTATGAGCAGGAACATCGTCCATATTATGGCAGGCATTCATTGCCCAGCCCACCATTCTTGCCGAGCGGGCAGCACCTAAAGCTTTTGCAATAGCGCCATAAGAAGTAACTTTTCCAAATGGGATTTGTCTGACGATTACATAAACTCTTTCGAAAAAATTTTCTTCAGCCATTTTAAAATATTTTTACCATTACGATATGAAGTTAATAAAAACTTAATTATTCTTAATCTCTTAATGGTTAGGTTTATTTATCCGAAGTAGTAATTCAAGATATTAAAAAGTGTCGCAAGTGCAACCAATCCTGTGATAGTTCCGATAATGGTATTCATGTTTCGCATGAAATAATCGGTTTTCTTTTCTATTTTTCCAAAGAAAGCAATATAACTATATAAAATTGCAAAAGCTCCAAGAACCGAGCCTAATACAAAGGTTAAAATAATTGTATTTTCAAATACAAACAGATGATATGAAGCAAGTGTTACACTTATTACAACATAATACGGAATAGGAAAGAAGTTTAATCCCGAAAGCAGCATTCCGAGAAAGAAACTGCTTTTTTTGCTGGTTTTCTTTAGTTTCGTTTTTTTCTTTGCTATTGGATCTTTTGCAAAAAAGAAAAAATAAATGGTTAAGATCGAAAAAATGATAAAACCAGCTTCACGCAATAATATTACAACATCTGGGCGATTGTCTATCACACGAGCAAACAGTACCGCAATGTAAGCCTGAAAAAAAATAATTAAAACCGCACCAATTACAAACGACAAAGCATTCTTTTTTCCTTCTTTCATTTTTATTTTGGCAGCCGTCATATTGAGCAATCCTGGCGGAATAGTTCCAATGGCAGCGGCAATAAAGCCCGAAAGTAAAGGAGTAAGGTAGGTCATTTAGCTATTAAAATGGGTTAGATAAAGGTTTCAAAATTAAAGTTAGTCTTTAATTTTGAAACGAATATACGTAATTGCCTTATTAATTTCTAAATATTGTTTTTCGTAAAAAGTCTGGATAGAAGTCACAACTTCAGGGCTTCCTTCGTTTTTGTATACGTTATGGTTGGCATACAAAACCTCGTGACCTTCGCCATGAAGCAATCCAAGTGTATAACCGTGCATAAATTCGCTATCGGTTTTTAGGTTTACGACACCGTCTTTTTTCAAGATTTTTTTGTACAATTTCAAAAACTCAGAATTCGTCATTCTATGTTTGGTTCTTTTGTATTTGATTTGCGGATCTGGGAAAGTAATCCAGATTTCGTCAACTTCGCCTTCAGCAAAAATATGATTGATCAATTCGATTTGCGTGCGAACGAAAGCTACATTATGAAGACCGTTTTCTACAGCAGTTTTAGCACCACGCCAGAAACGAGCACCTTTAATGTCAATTCCGATAAAATTTTTGTCAGGATATCTTTCTGCTAATCCAACAGAATATTCTCCCTTTCCACATCCTAATTCTAAAACTAATGGATTATCATTTTTAAAGAAATCAGAATTCCATTTTCCTTTTAAAGGCATTAAATCGCCCACAACTTCTTCTCTGGTTGGTTGAAAAACGTTTTGAAATGTTTCGTTTTCTCTGAATCTTTTTAGTTTATTTTTACTTCCCACTTTTACAAAAATTTTTGGCAAAATTAAGGAATATAAACGAATGAAAATAGCGTAATTAGGTTTAAAAAGTTTTCCGCCACGAATTCACGAATTTTATTTTAAAAATAATTTGTGAATTCGTGGCGGAAAAAAAATATTTTTTAACCGTAATGAGGTTCTGTAATTGGTTTTAATTTTGGATCAAGAGATTCATCATGTTGAGATAAATCCAATCCGATGTGTTCTGATTCTTCTGAAACTCTCAGCGGAATAATGAAATTGGTTACTTTGAACAAGAAATAAGCTCCGAAGAAAGTAAAAATCGAAACTAAAACCAACGCCATCATGTGATGTCCGAAAACATTCCATCCGCCGTGAAGTAAGCTTGCATCTTCGCCGTGAGCGAAAATAGCAGTTAGAATCATTCCCATAATTCCGCCAACACCGTGACAAGCAAAAACGTCAAGCGTATCGTCGAATTTTTTAGAATATTTACAGTTTACAGCCGTGTTAGAAACCAATGCTGTAATGAAACCGAAGAACATACTTTCTGGCACCGAAACAAATCCTGCAGCAGGTGTAATGGCAACAAGACCCACAACAGCTCCAATACATGCTCCAAGAGCAGAAACTTTTCTTCCATTCATTCTATCAAAGAAAATCCAAGTTAACATGGCTGCAGCCGATGAAGTTGTCGTTGTAGCGAAAGCCATAGCAGCAGTTCCGTTGGCAGCAAGAGCAGATCCAGCGTTGAATCCGAACCAGCCGAACCAAAGCATTCCCGTTCCTAATAATACAAACGGAATATTGGTTGGAATATGCTGGCTGTTTTTTCTTTTTCCTAAAACAATAACTCCAGCCAAAGCAGCAAAACCAGAACTCATGTGTACCACAGTTCCTCCTGCAAAATCTTTAACACCAAAATAACTTCCTAAAACGCCTGTTGGATACCAAACCGCATGACATAAAGGAGCATATATAAAAATGGTAAATAAACTAATGAAAACTAAATAAGAGATAAAACGAACGCGTTCAGCAAATGAACCCGTAATAATGGCAGGGCAAATGATGGCAAATTTCATCTGAAACAAAGCAAAAAGCATAAACGGAATCGTATTGGCCAATTGTTTATGAGGTAGAACGCCAACATAATCCATAAAAGCAAAAGTGGTAGGATTACCAAAAAAGCTGTAAAAATGATCTCCAGAACCAAAACCAACCGGTTCTCCAAAAGCAAGACTAAATGCAACTACAACCCATAAAAGCGTAACGACACCTAGACAGATAAAACTTTGAAGCATGGTCGAAATAACGTTTTTCTTTCCTACCATTCCGCCATAGAAGAAAGACAATCCTGGTGTCATGATTAAAACCAGACAGCTCGAAGTAAGCATCCAGGCAACATCGGCAGGAACAATATGATCTGTAGTTCCAAATTCTGATAAAACATAATTATTTTCGGTTACTGTTGGCCAAAAAGCCCCTATCGTACATACGACGCTTATCATGATAAAGGAGATAATCCAGCGTTTTTCTATTTTCATTTTTAAAATACTTTGTTTAACCCTATTTTTTTTGGGGTCAAAGTTAGAAAAAAATAAAGATTCTTGTTTTAAAGGCTGTTAAAATAGAGGTGTGGGTTTTATTTTGATGAAATTTACAAAATACAGGTTCTTTTTTTGACAGTATCTTATTCTAAAGTTACAAAAAAGCACTGTTTTTGCCGAATTAATTAAAATTAATCTGCTAACAGCGCCTCTAATATGCTCAAAAAGTTATGTTTATAATAAGAAAACCGTAAAATGTTTTATTTTTTCTGAAGTTTTGCAATCAAAGCGTCTTCAATGGGCGCTTTTATTTTGGTTACGGCATCAACTTCGTCATTCGGAATCGTCATGGATAAAACATAATGCTGAATTTTCCATTCGTTCCCCACTTTGATTAAAACTCCAGAACCGCGACAGATTTTCATTTGCGTGTCTAGCAATTCGTCAAACCAAGCAATTTTTCCGCTTTTATCAAAAAAGATATGACGCTCTAAAGCTTTAAAATTCCACGTTGTTCCTTTATCGAAAAATGGTTTTGCCCAGATAGCAAATTCTTTTTTAGTCCAATTTTCAGTTGCATCAGTTCCGATGTAAATGGCGTCGTCTGCCAATACATTAAAGTAAGCATCATATTTTACCTCGCCCGCAGCTTTATGCCACGCGTCAAGAGTTTGATTGATTTTGTTTTTGTCGGTTTGTGCATTTGCAAAAGTTGCAGCGAATAAAAGAAGTAAAAGTATTTTTTTCATGAGATATATTATTTGACTTTAAAGGTATAATTTTTTTGAACCATATAAGTGATATAAGAAAACTAAAGAAAACTCAATTATTGCCACAAAGGCACCAAGGAGTAAAGTTTATTTTAAGATGCCTAATGACTATGTACCTTTGTACCTCATTAAATTATCATTAACAATATTCATGTCATTTAATCTCTCAAAAAACCACTATATTTGATTCATCAATACAAATACCCCAGTCATGAAGGCAAAATTACTTATAAGTTCACTCGCTGTAACTTCTCTATTGTTCGTTTCCTGTAAAAAGGAATTAGAACCGCAAGAAAGTACAGCAACTTCCGAATTAGTAAGATTAGGACTTGCAAAAGATACAACTAAACCTGCTGCGCCAGTGGTGCAAAATCCTGCAGCAAATCCAAATACAGTTTTAAGTGATACCAAAGGAATTAATCCTGCGCACGGACAGCCGGGCCACCGTTGCGATATTGCGGTTGGAGCGCCCTTAAATTCTGCGCCGACACAGCAAGTGCAGGCAACTCAGGGACAAACCGTACAGATAAATCCGAATCAGCAGAAAATGGTTACGACTACAACTGCAGCGCCAGTTAAAGTGGCAAAAGGAATGAATCCGCCACACGGACAACCAGGACATAGATGCGATATTCCTGTTGGCGCGCCTCTAAACTCGCCTAAAGCGACAACAACTCCGACAACCACAAATACGGCTCAAAGCGGAACAGTTACTCAAAATTTTACGGTTTCTCCGCCAGCATCAAACCCAGTTCCAGCGTTGTTAAGCACAGAAGGAAATGAGGCGACAGTTGCAGAAGGAATGAATCCGCCACACGGAAAACCAGGTCACCGTTGCGATATTGCAGTTGGAGCTCCTCTTCCTAAATAATAGAAAAGTGACAAAGGTGCAAAGTAGCAAAGGTTCTAAGTTTTTTCCTTTGTCACTTTGTCACTTTGCACCTTTGTCATTCTTTAAATATAAGTGATATAAGAGAATTTAAGATTTTCACACAAAAAAAAGCGAAGTACTAAAAGTGCTTCGCTTTTTTTGTGATATAAAGTTTTCCAGTAAACTTAAAATGAACTTATATCACTTATATGGTTTAAAATATTAATGTGCTTTTATTTTTTCGAAAGTCGTAGTCAACGATTTTTTTACTTTGGCCAATGCACCACTGAAAGCTTTTTCGAGTGTTTCGGCATGTTCTGTAACCGTAATTGGCTGTAGTTTTACAGGACGAACTTCAATCACACATTTTTTGTCATGCAAGCTAAACTTTTCCCCGTTTTCGTCTCCAAAGTGAACTTCTACACGAGTAATTTTATCTTGAAAACGATCTAAGCTTTTCTCTATTTCTCCAGAAAAATAGCTTTCTAATCTTGCACTTCCTTCAATGTTTTTGTCGGTGTTGATTTGTACTTTCATAACAAATAAAATTTAATGATTCATTCTCAAACTTATCCATTTTGGCGGAAAAAGGCAAGTGAGTTAAGGAAATATTATGAATTATCTGAAGATTTATTTTTTCAATTTTGTAATTTCGATTGGCAAAAAATATACTTATAGTATTTTAATTTAGAAATAAAGAAAAAACTTACAATTTGTTTTTCTTTTTCATATATTTGAAGTCCTAAACTTCAAGATTATGAACACAAAAAAATTCTTGCCCATGTGGTATGCTGACGTTATTGGAAACAACCGTAGCGCGTTCTTGAATGCGCAGGACAGCTAAGCCACATGGGTTTTTTTATTCCTAAAATTCAAGATTATGAGTACCAACACCCTTTCCAAAGAAACCGAATTGAGGTTAACTGAATTCTTCAACAATTCAATTGATTCCAAAAGTATGGCAAAAACCATTAGGCAAGTAAATTTTCTAATTGCTTTAAACGCCATACGAGAAGATGGATTTATGAAAACTGAAACCGTAAATATTGAAGATGGTTTCTTTTGGTTAAATGAATTAGCCGAAATTCTTGATCCTTATTTGGTGATTGAGTAAGAAATGAGAAAAAGCCACTGTAAAGTGGCTTTTTTGTTTTTGTCTTTTAAAAACTTAATTAAAATCATTTAATTTCTTTTGTCTTCATCAATTTAGTTAATGATACTGTAAAAGGCATTCCTACCTGTGTGTAAATATTTTTGTTTGTTTCTAGAATTTTTTTGTATTCATCTAATTCTTTAAAATTCCATCTAACATTTTCAAATTCTAAGTCAGTAACTTTTTCAATATCTACTTTTAAATAATGTTCTTTTAAGTTATTTGACTGTGGAAAATTGAGTTCTATAATTCTATCTTTTGAATAAACTTGCAGTCCGTTGCTTTTTATTTCATATAAATCGAAAGCCGTTTCTTGTCCATTTCTTCTTAACAAAAGGTATTTTGCATTTACCACTTCATTTGTTAACTCTAAGGAACCAATAGTATCATTCATCCTAAAAAAATATTTTTTATTTTCATTATACCAATCAAATCGCTTGGATGTTTTTGAGTATCCTACTAATACAAATGTTTCATCTGGTATTAATTTTGAGCCATTTAAATATTCAGGAATTGGTTCATGAAGTAAATTGCTATCTTCTTTACTAGTTTGAAGGATACTGCGTGCTTTATAATTAATATTTTCCCTTTGGGATGCTCTGTCTAGTAAGTGCTCAATAACCAAATCTATAAACTTAGATAATTCCGTGATGTCATTATTTTGTCCTGTTGGATTGATAGAAAAAGCACCCAAGCCGGGAATAATTTCGTGAAAACCTCGTATTTCCTTTTTTTCCGTTCCAGGATATAAAACATAAGCACCACCTGATCTTCTAATCGCATCTTTGTAAGCATGCATCTTTAACAAATCAGCATTTTTATATATTCCTTTCCTCTCGTTGTTTTCTTCTTGTTCTATTAAATCATTATCTGTAGAAGTTTGAATTTGGAATTGTGTTACTTTATATTTTGCATCAAAATGTATATGTACGATAAGATCTTGTCTCTCGGCTTCTTTTTCTTTTAATATTGCGGGCCAAACCGATAATGTATAATCTGGACGTAGCGTAGTTGTATAACTCCCCGCTTGCTCATCAGTATATTTTATGCCTCCTTTAAAAGAACGATTGTATGAAAATTTTACTTTTAACGCTCTGTTTTCTGTAATAAAATCACCGTATAAAGCAGTATGTTTTCCTTGTTTTACCATTACATTTAAACCGTCTTTGGTTGGTTCTATCAAATGGTTATAAGATTGCTCTTCGTGCTCAATATCTTTTATTTTGAATTTAGACTTGAATAAATCATACAGTGTAAAAAACAACCAATATTCGTATAAAGTAGCAATATCTCTTTTGCCAGCTTTATATACATCCTCGCCACCTTTCCAAATTAATTTGGCTGCTAAATCAAATTGCAACCATGTGCATAAAACTTCCCGATAACCACTTTTTCGCTGTAAAACAGGGCTATTTAATTTTAATGAGGTTGGTCTGGAAATATCCTTAAAAAAAGAGTGGCTTAAGTAACCATCAAGTTTTGTAACCAAATTTGATGCTTCTATATGTGGTCTTGAATATTTTTTATCCTTAAAGTATTGTTGACAATCTTCTGCAAATCTTAAAAAAACATCCAAAGCATGTTTTACAAATCGATTTTCAGATGTGTCTGTGTGTTCAACTTTTCTAAAGCTATTTATTTTGTTTGGGATCGATTGAATTCCTGCACGAAATAAAGGATGCGATGTTTGTAAAAGGATTCTATTTGAACCTGATGAAATTTGCTTAGTTGTAGCATTATCAAATCTTTTTACTTTACGAATATCAATTTCTTCTGCCTCAGTATTCCAATGGGTTTTTGGAGAAGTTATAATTTTTAATATCGCTTCTTCAAAATCTTTATTTTGAATGATAGAGTTAACAAAACTAAATCTTTGATAAATTGTTTCGTTATCTCTTGAAAAGTCTGTTTCAAAATTTTGCTCGATTGGAGAATTGATTTGCATTAAAAGTTCCGTACACTTATCCGTTATGTCTTTTAACATAAAACGGTAGTTTTCACGGTAGCTTTTATCGAGCTCGGTATCGAATTTAGTAGCTAAAACTTCAATAGTAATTTCAAATTCTTTGCCTTCCTGAATAGTATTGGAGACAAATAAAGTAAGTGTGCCGACGTAAATATTAGGAACAATTCTACCAATAGAATGTTCTCGTTTTGACTGTGACACTAAACCATCAATACTACAATTTAAACGATAATTTTTATCGGTAAAGGCATATTCATAACTATTACCTTCCAAGATTTGAAAGATGCTTTCTCCATTTTCATTTGCTTCCTCTTCTGAAATTTCAAAAAGTCTACCCATATTTTCAGGATAAATTTCTAAAAAATCAGTTTCATTAAAAAGAGTTAATGGTATTCGAATATGTTTCTTGATCTCTTCCATATTTCTTTATGCTTCAGCATAACTAGTAAAACCATTAGCTAATACATTTTTGTACATTCTAATTAGTTTTTCAAAAGAAATAGGATATTTTACAGAAATTCCTTCAAAGTTGTTTTTATGAAGATCATCAAATTTCTTTTCAAAATCTTCTATAGTTATATCCTCCAAACATAAGCTCGACAAAGCAATTAATACTTTTACCAACTTACTTCTAGAACCGTGTAATTTTGGCAACAATTTTTGCATAATTGCTATGTCTAAACAATCATTATCTTTAATCGTGGGCTCTAGGGTTTTTAATTTTGTTGCTAATTGTAAAATCTCAGTTGCAGCACGGTAACCAAATTCGGCACCAACTGGTTGTAATTGTTTAAAAAATAAAACCAACTCTTTTGCGATATTGTGATTTTCAACAATGTTATTTTGGAAAGCAATTGACAAAAAACTTTCTGCCATTGCAATTCCTTGACCTTTTAATTTTTGTAAATCTGGAATACTTGGACTCACTAGAAAGTTTTCTATTTCATCGTCTGTAATTCTAAATTCAATTACGTTTGCTCTGTCTAGTACTTTTGGACTGAACATATAGGTGGTTTCATCTATGTTAACCGTTCCAATAATAAATACATTTTTAGGCCAATATATTTCTAAAGGGATTTGTAAACCGTCTAAGCTTTGTCTTATGTCGCCAGTGTATAATTTGATGGTATCATTGGATTCCATGATACTCAAAAAGTCTGCAAAATAACGTTCTACATGACTAAGGTTCATTTCGTCTAAAATTAAGAAGAAAGGTTTGCTTTCATTTCCTTTTTTAATAGCTTCTAATAGTAAATGGATTACACCGCTATCAGGAGTTATATATTCTTTACTAACCAAACCATTTGGATATCCCAGTAGAGGTTCTCGATTAGTCCAATCTGCACCTACAGGAACAATTTTATATTGATTAATATCTTCACAAATCCATTGTGCAAAAGTTTGTGCTATTTTAGTTTTTCCAGAACCAGATAAACCACTAAGAATTACAAAAGGCTTAGAAGTTAATGAAGCTATAAAACGTAGGATTAATGAGGATGAAAAATTGAGTTTAGATTCTTGAGTTTTTTTATGGAATGCATCATATGATAATTCATTTCCAGAAATATTTGAAATTTCATTTTTATTCAATTTTAAATTTGAAATCTTTTTTAAATTACTTTCTTGCGAAATAAACTCTTGTAAAAACTTAATATAATTGTTCTTGCCTAAAACAGCTTTTGGAACACCTCTACTCGTGGCATAACTAAAAGTATTCCATTCATTGTTTTTTTGGTCACTTTTTAAAGAAATCAATTTTTCAATTTCGTTTACAGAATGCTCAGGATTCTTAGGGTCAATGTTAAATAAATACCCATCAAAATAATTTTCATTCCAAAAGTTCAAAACTTTTGTAGTAACTAATCCATCATAAGATTTTCTAAAATTAATTGGATTGTTAAACCATTCTACAAAAGAATCCTGAATAAAATTATCTGCTACTTCTAATGCCATTAAATATTTTATTTTTTAAATTTTAACGATGTATAAAACTTCTGGAAGAATAATTGCCAGAGAAGTGTAAATATAGTTTAACACATTAACTTTTTTAAAAAAAAGTAAGAATTTATTTTAAAGGAGACAAAATTACCCCTTATCCTTCTTCCCCCACTTAACCTTCATTTTTCCTTCATTATCATAGGCAATCAAATGCAGGACAATACCGCGCTCGCGAACGGCTTTTCGTTCTTCTTTGGTGGCGAGTTTGGCGTCGTTTTTAGAATTTCTTAGCGGAACGGTAAGCGCGAGATTGGTGCCTCGGCCGAAAGAATAAACACCTTCTGCATCAAGATTGAGAACGCTGGAACTTATGGTAAGTTTATTGACATCGACTTGTTCGCCACGAAGATTGAGCGAACCCGATAAATCGCTGAAAGTAATATTCTCGACATCGCGAAACGGAAAAGCAAATTTTCCGACTTTCATAATAGGCTCAAAATTGAGTAATGCGCCTTGGTTGACATTAAAATCGAGTTTTCCTTTCATAGAATTCATAATCAAATCGCCCGTGCTGCTCATTAAACCAGCTACGTTCGCATTGCTAGTTAATCGGCCTCGAATATTTTTCGGACTGAAAGATTTGATTCCGAAGTTGTTGAACGATCTTAAAAAGCTCGCAATATCAACTCGGTTTACCTGTGCGTTTGAAGTAAAAACGTAACGATTGCCGCTTGGCTCAACAGAACCGCTAAAGTTTATGCTTCCGCCAGAAGTATTTAATGTTCCGTTTTTAAGCAGAATCTTAGAATTTAGCATTTGCAGCGTTGCTTGTGTATGGGTTGCCGTAAGTGCGCCATACGTGATTTTATCGGCTTTAAGATTAATCACAGCGGTACATTTTTCGATAACCGATCTTAATTGATTTGTAAAATTGACATTTTGCTTAACTGGTTTTTTTACTGCCACTTTTTGTTTAGGCGAATTTTGTAAAACGCCCAAAAACTGTTTTACATCAATATTTGGACAATAGATATTCCAGTTTACCACCATTTTTTCGGGTGCGTCGTAATAAAGATTTAAGAAATTATCGATTTTTCCGTCAATACGAATAATGTTCTTTTTGTGTTTGTAGGCTATTTTTTTAATGTAAAGCGCTTCTTGCGTAAACGACAATTGTACTGCGGTTTTTTCTGCATGAATCCTTTTCGGAATATAATCGAATGTAGCATCAGCAATATCAACATCACCTGTGAATTTGGGTTTATTGATGTACAAATCGACAATATCAAACTGAAATTTCAAATTGGCTTTGGCATGACCGCTTTCAAAATGAAGAATTTTTTCATTCGTCATTCCGTTGAGTTTCGAAATGTCAAAATCGGCATTTACAACTCCGGTGGCAATTGGTTTTTCAAGATTATTAATTACGGCTTGCGCAATTTTTAACGGAATGCTTTCGTATTCGGCTTTAAAATGGGTGAGAATAATAGCGGAATTTGGATCGCTGGATTCCTTTTCGGGTTTAAAAGTATTCGTAAAAATTCCTTTAAAACTGCAATTGGTAAACAAACCGTCGGGAATCGTTAATTCGTTATCGCGAACATCTGCCTGAACCACAATTTTCGGATCGCCTTCAACATTCAAATCGCCTTTGATGTCGCAGTTTACCTTAATCGGTTTTTTGATATCAAATTGGTTAAGTTTCGAGCTAATGTTTGCCGATAATAAATTGGAAGCATTTCGCCATAAAATATCCGTTCCGATATTGATTCCGAATAGCGAATTGTTTTTTCCGATATTAAAGAAAGCGATGATGTCAAAAACATCAGAACCAATTTTAAGTCCTTTGGTTTTAATATCTATTTTCTGATTGGCTTCGGCATACGAAATATCAAAATTGCCTTCGAGAACTTTTTCTTTGGCAAAACTTCCGTGAACGGTATTAAAAGCGAGACTGTTAATTTTGGTTTTCAAAAACAAATTGGTCTGCCAGCTGTCATCTTCATAATTTACTTTCGATTCTAAACTCGCCACATCAAAATCAAACAATTTATGACCTAAATGATTGTCAATAATAACATGAACTTTGTTGAGGTTTACTTCATCAATCGTAGTTTCGGGCTTTTCTTTATCGGTTTGCGCTTTTTTCTTTTTGGGTTTAAAAATATTGGCATTAGAATAACCATTTTCAGCTTTGTAGATATAAATATCAGCGTCGTTGATTAAGATTTTATGAATATTGATTTCGTGTTTTAATAAACTCAAAATATTCAAACGCGCTTCAATTTCTTTTGCTCTCAGCAAAGTATGTTTGTGGCTTTTCCATTGATTATCTTTTATTTCGACATCATTTAGCGCCAATGTAAAGTTCGGGAAACCAGTTAGAAACTTATAATGAAAATCGCCAATATGAAATTTGCCATTTATATTCTCATTGATTTTGGTATTGACTTTGGCAATAATTTCGGCTTTGTTTCGGTTGAAATATATCGACAAACCTCCGCAGGCAAGTAGAAGAATCGCGATTAGGCCAAGAACAAAATATCCAAAGCGTTTGGCATATTTTTTAAAAGAATCAGATTGCAGAAAGGATTTTGTTTTGGATAAAGTTTCTTTCATGTTAATCGTATTTTTGGATATACTAAAGATACTAAAAAAATGCTAAAAAGTTTATTGGTTTGATTTTCAAGTAAATAAATTGTAAATTTAGCGTTATACAGTTTATAATTATTGACAATACATTTATAATGAAAACTAATTTAGTAATGGTGTTTGATTTATTTTAAATTTTTAAATTTGTACTGTAGTTTGAAAGTTAATATTTCAGACCTAATTTTAATCTTAATATATTATGGCATTAGCAATAACAGATGCTACTTTTGATGAAGTAGTTTTAAAATCAGATAAACCGGTAATGGTGGATTTTTGGGCAGCATGGTGTGGTCCTTGTAGAATGGTTGGTCCAATCATTGACCAATTAAGCGAAGAGTACGCTGGTAAAGTAGTTGTTGGTAAAGTAGATGTAGATGCTAACCAAGAATTTGCTGCAAAATATGGTGTGCGTAACATACCAACCGTTTTGGTGTTTCAAAATGGTGAAGTAGTAGGAAAACAAGTAGGAGTAGCTCCGAAACAAGCCTACGCAGATAGTTTAGACGCTTTATTGTAATCTTAGATTGCGATTAATATAAAAAAGGTCCGACGAAAGTTGGACCTTTTTTATGTGTTGAATTTTTTAAACACATAGAAACATAGATTTTATGCTCATAAAAGAGTTTAGAGAAAACTAGTTTTTACACATAGCTATGTGGTTTTAAATAAGTGAAACGTCTCTATACTCAAAGATAAGCTATGTTTCTATGTGTTAAAATAATTGCAATAGTTGTTCGAAAATTAATTAGTGACTGTGTGTTTCGCTGTTTTCATAACCCAAAACCGTAATCATATAAGGCGTACTAGAAACCTTAGTCTTTTTGATTTCCAATGTAGTAAGGTTTACTCGCACTAATTCTCCAGTGGTTGGCGAAGTAATGTAAGCAAAACGATCTGTAACTGCCATTTGAGGTTTTAATGTAGCATCTGTAGCTGTTTCTGCAGTTGCTTTAGTTTCTTTTACCGCTTGCAAACTGCTGATATCATAAAGTTTAAATTCTCCTGAATGCAATAAAACAGCCAGTTTTTTACGATCGTAGCTTGTTTTGCATTGCATAATGGTTGTGTTCTGAATAATTGGTTTTACAGTATTA
This sequence comes from Flavobacterium sp. F52, assembly GCF_000278705.1. Taxonomy (NCBI): domain Bacteria; kingdom Pseudomonadati; phylum Bacteroidota; class Flavobacteriia; order Flavobacteriales; family Flavobacteriaceae; genus Flavobacterium; species Flavobacterium sp. F52. The sequence goes on from NZ_AKZQ01000026.1 coordinate 475,009, forward strand.
GCCACAACATCAATTAAATATGCGCCTTTTGCAGCAGTATAACCAATGAATTTTCCAGCAGAAGCCGTTTCTAAAATAGTTCCGAACCAAGCCGTTCCAAAATCTTCTGGATGATTGATCAATTTTTGGTTTCCGTTACTTTCTACAACCAAAATTCCGCTTGACGAACCAAAAACAGCATAAACACCGTCTGAAGCATTTCCGTGAATTCCTTTTGTCTGTAATTTAGCATCAAAAATCGTTTTTCCGGTGTTGTCAATGATTTTTACTTTTTCAGGAAGCGTTCCTGTAACCGAATTATCTTTTACTGTAATCGCATAAGTTCCGTTTGTAAAAGTCGCCATTGCACCGTGATGCGCCAATAAACCTGCGTTTATCGTTTTGAATGTTGCGCCAGTTTTGTTCACATCGGCTTCTTTACCAACAGAAAGTGTTCCGTCTCCATCGTTAAAAGTCAGGATTTCGCCAATTTTACTTTTAAAATGCGTTGGTTTTAACGCACTTGTCGCTAAAATTCCAAATTTAGGCACATCATCAACATCAATATGATCGCCGTGCAATTCTAATCCGCTGTCGAAAGTTTCTACGAAATTATTGTCTCTGTGAACAATTCCCGCATAACGTCCAGATTCTGTTGTGTACAAAGAGGCTTTAGCAAACTTTGCCGTAAAAGAACTGATTTTATCTTCATGCGGGTCAAAAAGCGTTAGCTCCGTAGTTTTTTCGTCAGAAAGTAAAACTCGAACAAAAGTGTGTTCTTCAGAAGTGTCGTGATCATTATCGTGATCGTCGTGGTTGTCATCGTCGTTGCTGCACGAAACCGCAAAAAGCGAAACTGCAAATAAAAATAGTAGTTTGTAAAACTTGTTTTTCATTGTAATAAAGGATTTAAAATTTGTAAATAATTGAGTTTTGAATGGTTTGCTTATCGCGAAAAGGAAAACGGAATTTTTATAGAAACAATAATGTTTCGTCCCGCTTCCGGAAGTTCGATAAGTCGGTAAAAGCTGGTGTGATTTAAATATCTTGTATTGAATAAATTCTGGATCTGAATATTGATGGAAATGTCTTGTTTTCCTGTTTTAATTTTTGAGCCAAAAACCAAATTGAATACATGACTTTCAGCCGTTTTTTTCTCAGGCGGAACAATATTATTTTGCTGTGCCGTAAAACGATAATCAACAGAAAAATAAGGCTCTTTTAAAAAGCTGATTTGCGGTTCGTAATTCAATCCCAACAAAACAGAAGGCGGAGGCGAGAATGGAAGCGTATAGCCTTTTTTGCTTCCTGATTTTTGTTCCGAATAAAGATATTCTGCCGCAATTTCTGCGCTTAAAGATTTTAGGAAATAATAACGGGTTTGGAATTCTGCGCCGTAGCGTAAAACTTCACTCTGTTCATATTCAAAAACCTGATTTCCTGCTCCATAATAAATATCATGAGCTGAGGTTGGATTCAGATAAATGAAATTTGGAAAATAGTTCACAAATGGCGTCAGCTGAAAAGACCAGTTTTGCTGATTCCATTCGATTCCCAAATCCAATTGATATGAACGTTCGGCATCTAAATTCGGATTCCCTTTTTCGAATCTGAAATAATGATAATTTACGCCGTTTGAAGCCAGTTCTTTGGCAATTGGCATTCTAAAACTCGAACCTAAATTCGCTTTAAGCGAAAGATTTTCAAGATTATAATTGGCTCCAACTGACCACGTAAAGCTGTCAAAAGTTTTGGTTAAATCTTGAGAACGCTGCAAGTATTCCATTTGCGTCTGATTGTTTTCAGATACAGGACTTTGAAACCAGTCGTAATACGATTTCATTTTAATTTTTCCATAATCGTAACGAATAGCGCCGTGCAGAAACCATTTTTCGTTCAGTTCAATTTTGTCATAAACAAATGCGCCAGCGTTGAATTGTGTGAAAGCAGGAATCAAGAAACTCCATCCGCCAATGGTATTTTCCTGTCCAACAATATTGGTTCCAACCGTAATTTGATGGTTATTAATTCTGAATTCATCTTTAGCCGAAAATGACCAAACATCTTTATCGTATTGGCGTTCCAAATCTTGAGGAGCGTACATATCTTCAGGATAAATTGGTGGCATATAACCGTGATTTACGTAATGGCTATATTCTCTTCTAAAGTTATTTTGAAAACCAATCTGCGTCTCAAAAGCATGATTTCCCAATTGAAAAGAAGTCGTATTGCTAACCTTTAAATGATTGACTTGCTGATAGGGCATCAAAATATCACGGCTCGATTTGTCGTGCAGTTCCAGATCTACATTTCGAGGTTCGAGTCCATGCGCATTCGCGAAAAATCCGCTTTTGGTATGCACATTACTTAAATAGAAAACCGATTTAAAATGCTCGCCCGAATAACCTGTACTCAAATGAAAATCAAGTTCGCGTCCAGCCGTATTTCGCAAATGATTTTTGTACAGCGGAACGGCATAACTGTATACATGAACCACATCGGTTGGAACACGATAGTCGCCATAATCCATTGTGGTAACACGCGAATCAAAGAACCAGTTTTCGTTTCTTCCGAATAAATTAATAGAACTTCCAAATTGAGCATTATTGCTTTTTCCGGTAAGATCAACGCTTCCGCCAAAAGTATTTTGAGATGGAAGAGGCAAAGGTTTAATATTTATCGCACCTCCGACAGCATCAGATCCGTAAATAAATGAAGAAGGGCCTTTTATAATTTCTACCCGATTGACAGCATATTGATCGATTTCCAATCCGTGATCGGCGCCCCACTGCTGGCCTTCGTGTTTCAAGCCGTTTTCGACCACAATAACCTGATTGAAACTCAAACCTCGAATAAGCGGTTTCGAACCTCCAGAACCAATCGAAATAGTTTTAACGCCTGGCAATTTCTGCAAAGACTGCATCAAACTTCCGCCAAGATTGCGCTGAATAAAGCTATTGTTTACAGTTTCAACATTTAGCGATTCTTCTTTTTTGCGTTTCTGAACGGTATTATTGCTGATTAAAACTTCCTCTAACTCTTTAATTTCTGATTTTTTTTCCAAGGGCTGATTTTGAGAAAAAGCTTCGGCTGAAACCAATAAACCGATGAGTAAAAAACAATATTTCCAATACATGGATAGGGCATTCTTCATTAATCTGATCTTATAAAATTTTAATACTTAAGCCTTTCAGCGTTTGCCAGCCTTCTTTATCCGTCAAGCGAATCATAAAATGATAATCTCCAGGATCAACATCAGCAGGAATGGTGATTTGTGCTGTTGCTTCGTAACTTTTCATTCCGTTCGGAATAGTATAATTGTTAATGAAAAGCATAGGTTTTACAGGGCTTTTTACAGCTTCGGTTTCGCAGATATTAACTTCTGTACTATGCGTATGATGGTCGAAATTGTGATGAATATCAAGGCTGTAAGAACCCAAAGCCACATTATCATTAAAAGTGGCTTTGAAAGTAAAGGTCTTTCCGCGTTCAATCGTGCTGCATTGAATAGGAAAAGCATCTGCCCCAGTGATGTCAATCACAGGATATTCGGTGTCGATTTCGGCATTATCGCTTGAACAAGATGTTATAAAGGCAAGTGTCAAAACGCCTAAAAGAAGCTTTAAATTTTTCATATTTTTTGATTTACAATCGTTAGGTTTTTCTTCACTTCCAGCTTGCTTCCGTTTTGATCGTTTACGATAATGACGAAGTCGTATTTTCCTTCTGCGGCATCTTCTGGAATGTCAAAATGTTTGTGAACCGTTGCATTTTTTGCGCCCGCATATTGTGTCCAAGTAATTTCGTGTGACCAGACTTTTGAGTATGTTTCAGTGCTTCTCTGCACAATTTTTACCTGCACATTTTCGATTTTATCAGCGGCAGTCACTTCTGCATTAAAATGGAAATCTGCGCCAATAGTCGCTGTTTCGCTGTTGCTAAGACCCAATTCGATTTTGTCAATCTTAGGAATGGCTTGTTCTTGTTCCGAATCGTCGTTACTGCAGCTTGTAAACGCAGTTGCCACAAAGAGCAAAGCCAGAATGAGTTTTGTTGTTTTCATTTTTTCTGATTTGATTTTGATCATTTTATAAAGGGTATTTGGGTTACAAAAGAGTTTTAAATGTTCTAAGCTTTTATGGCTAAAGACATTAGGTTAAGATTTTTTCTTTGATTTAGTTCTCGCAAAGCCGCGAAGAC